>CAYYAB010000017.1:0-20332 GCA_964469895.1 uncultured bacterium
TAGGCGTAGGCCAGGAAGAAGGCGGCGATCAGCGTCATCGGCCAGCCGATCGCCCGCCGGGTGGCCTCAAGTACGAGAAGCGTCGCCACCACCCCGAGCCCGACGTCGGTCGGCTCCCACCAGCCGAAGCGGTCCATGATCGCGTTGTACTGGGTGTAGATATAGCCCACGACGATCAAAGTGGCGGCGATCAAGGCCCCGTCCAAAAGCCAGCGAAGCCAGGGGGGAAAGCGCTTCGAGACGGGGACGGTGAGGAAGAGCAACACGAGTACGAAGCCAAGATGGATCGACCGCTGGAAGATCGCGGTCATGGGGGCGTACCCCGCGGTGTAGACCTGAAAGGCGACGAAAAGCCAGGCAATGAGGGCCACGATGCGCGCGATCATAGGCAGGGATCCTTCGCGAGAAACCGGGCGAGCAACCAGGGGCGGCGCTCCTGGCTCCAGGCGAGCCGCGCGTGGGGGAAGCAACGGGAGAGGCGAAGCGGCCGTCCCCGGTACCAGAGGGTGTGGTCCACCGAGGGCGCGCCGAGGCGGAAGACCAGGTTCCAGGCGGGTTCGTCAATATCCACGATCGCCACCGCGTGACCGGCCTCGGCCACTACCCGTCCCCGGCCGGGCACTTCCCCGAGCCCGGCGGCGAACCAGGGGTTATGGGTCTCGGTGAAAAAGAGCGTCCCGTTTCGGTAGCGGAAGACCTCCCGGACCCGGATCCCGGAGACCGAGTGGACCCAGGTGAGCTCGAGCCGCTCCCCTTCACGAAGGGGAAGCCAGGCGATGGGGCGTCCATCCACCGAAAGGCGCATCCCGGGGACCGGCAGGGAAAGCAGAAAAAGGCCCACCCCCAGCGCGAGGAAGGCGAGGGTGGGCCGCTTCATCGCTTACTTCTTGGGCTTGAGCGCGTCGGGAACCTGATAGCCCGCTTCCTCGTAGTAGCGGATGGCGCCGGGGTGCAGCGGGATCAGGGTCGCTTGCAGGACGTACTCAGGGCTGATCGTCTTGGCCGCGGGGTGGATCTTCTCGAGCTCCGCCTTGTGCTCAAAGAGCGCCTTGGTGAGCTGGTAGACGAGCTCCTCGTCCATATCCTTGTGGACGAAAAGCACGTTTGGGGTCCCCACGGTAAGGCAGTCGTAGTCCACGCCTTTGTAGGTGCCGGCGGGAATGGTGAAGGGCTTGTAGTAGGGGTGGGCGGCGGAGACCTTGGCCTGTTCCTCCTTGCTCATGCAGATGAGCACCATCTGCCGGGTGGTGGAGAGGTCAATGAGGGAGCCCGGACCAAGCCCCACCGACCAGGAACCCACGTCGATGGTGCCGTCTTTCAGCGCGGCCACCTGCTCGGCAAACGAGAGGCGGAACTCCTTAAAGTCCTTGCCCGGCTCGTAGCCGAGGGTCTTCAGGACTGCCCGGGTCATCACCGCGGTGCCCGAGCCGGGGGCGCCGGTGGAAACCCTCTTCCCCTTGATGTCGGGGATCTTCTTGATCCCGGTCTCGGCCACGGTGACGAACTGCCAGGCGTTCGGGTACATCGCCCCGATCGCCAGGATCGGCTGGGGCCCGAACTTCTTGAACTTGCCCTCGCCCTTATAGGCGGTGACCACCACGCCGCTCGTGCCGAGCGCCACCTGGGCCTTGCCCGAGACCACGAGCCGCACGTTCTCCACCGAGGCGCCGGTGACCTCGGCGCTGGCCTCGACGCCGGGGACATACTCACTCCAGATCTTGGCCATGCCGCCGCCGAGCGGGTAATACACCCCACCGGTACCACCGGTGGCAATCGAGATGCGCACCGTCTTCGCCGCCGCCATACCCGCGGCGAGGCCTAGGGCGAGCAGGAATACGAACGCCTTTTTCAACTTTATTCACCTCCTCGGATACCTTTCGCATCCATGCTAAGGGGAGGGACCTTGCTTTGTCAAAGACCTCCGCCGAAAAAACGCAATATAGTACGGGCATGCTGGACTTTTACCGGGTCCAAGAACTTTTCACCGAGGAAGAGCGCGAGATCCAAAAGGCCGCCCGCAAGTTCCTCGAGGCCGAGGCCCTGCCCCATATCCGCGCCTGGTGGGAAGCCGGCACCTTTCCCACCCACCTGATCCAAAAGTTCGGCGAGATGGGGTTTTTGGGCGCGAACCTGCCGGAGGAATACGGCGCCGCCGGGGTATCGAACGCCGCCTATGGGCTGATTATGTATGAGCTCGAGCGCGTCGACTCCGGCCTTAGAAGCTTCGCGAGCGTCCAGGGCGCGCTGGTCATGTATCCGATCTTCGCCTACGGCTCCGAGGCGCAAAAGCGGGAGTTTCTGCCAAAGCTCGCCTCCGGCGAGATGGTCGGCGCCTTCGGCCTCACCGAGCCCGACGGCGGCTCCGACCCCGGCGGGAACATGAAGACCCGGGCGAAAAAAGTTGGCGACCACTGGATCCTAAACGGCACCAAGATGTGGATCACCAATGGCTCCATCGCCGACATCGCCATCGTCTGGGCCAAGGACGAGGAGGGGGTGATCCGCGGCTTCATCGTGCCCACCGATACCCCTGGGTTCAAGGCGCCGGAGATCAAGTCGAAGATGAGCCTCCGCGCGAGCGTGACCTCGGAGCTTGTGCTCGAGGACGTGCGGGTACCCGATTCCCTCCGCCTGCCCAAGGCCGAGGGCTTAAAGCCCCCGCTTTCCTGCCTGACCCAGGCCCGCTACGGGATCGCCTGGGGCGTGCTCGGAGCGCTGGAAGCGGTCTACGAGGAAGCCCGAGACTTCGCCCTTTCCCGCAAGACCTTCGGCGAACCCATCGCGAAAAAACAGATCGTTCAGGAGAAGCTCGCCTGGATGCTGGCCGAGCACACGAAAGGGCTTCTTCTGGTCTGGCGGCTCGCCCGGCTCAAGGACGAAGGAAAGCTCCACCACACCCAGGTCTCGCTGGCCAAAAGGGACAACACCTACGCTGCGCTCAAGGCTGCCCGCATGGCCCGGGATATCCTGGGGGCGAACGGGATCACCCTTGAGTACCACGCGATCCGCCACCTGCTCAATCTTGAGACCGTCTACACCTACGAGGGCACCCACGACATCCACACCCTGATCCTGGGCCGGGAGATCACCGGCATGCCCGCCTTCTGATTCCGGGGTAAACTGAAGGGGATCGGGAAAGGAGGCCTGGAATGAAGAAGGTCCTCATTCTCACCGGGGATGCGGGCGAGTCCCTCGAGGTGATGTACCCGCTGCAGCGTTTCCTCGAGGCCGAGTTTGAGGTCACCCTGGCCGCGCCGAAAAAGGGCGTGGTCAAGACGGTGGTCCACGACTTCGAGCCAGGATTTGGCACCTACACCGAAAAGCCCGGCTACCGGGTGGAGGCGACCGCAGCCTTCTCCGAGGTCAACCCCGCCGAGTACGACGCCCTTTACCTACCGGGCGGCCGGGCCCCCGAATGGATCCGGAACGAACCCGGCGCCCTCGAGCTCGTGCGCCATTTCTTCGAAACCGAAAAGCCGGTGGCTGGGATCTGCCACGCCGCGCTCATCCTGGCGGCCGCCGGGGTGCTCAAGGGCCGCACGGTCACCGCCTACCCCGCGCTCAAGCCCGACGTCGAGCTTGCCGGCGCCACCTTCCTCGACCAACCCTTGGTGGTGGACCGAAACCTCTACACCGCCCGGGCCTGGCCCGACCACCCCGAACTCTTCCGGGCGTGGATGGCCCGGCTATCCGAGTAGTCGGTCAACGAGCGGGTAAGGGCACCTCCCGGGCCTCGAGCGCGTCCAGGAAAACCCGCACCACGCGGGGATCAAGGCCTTTCCCGGCCTCGCGCTCGAGCTCTTCCGCCGCGCGCTCCAAGGGCCAAGCGGGCTTATAGGGACGCGGGTTTACCAGCGCATCGAACACATCGACCACCGCAAAGAGGCGGGCCTCCAGGGGAATGGCCTCGCCGGCGAGTCCGTCGGGGTAGCCGCGCCCGTCCCAGCGTTCGTGGTGGTGGCGCACCACGTTCAGGGTGATCTCCGGCAGGAATCCGAGGGGCTCGAGCATCTCCACCGCCACCACCGGGTGGCTTTTCATCACCGCCCACTCCCGTTCGTCGAGGGCGTCGGGTTTCAAAAGCACCGCGTCGGGGATCGCGAGCTTCCCGATGTCGTGCAGGTAAGCCCCCCAGCGGAGCGCTTCCAGCCTTTTACCGCGAAAACCGAAGCGCCGACCCAAAAACTCGGTGAGCCGTACCACCCGATCGGTGTGGCCCTGGGTCTCTAGGTCCCGGTGCTCCAGGATCCGGCCGAAACTTTTTAGAATCGCCTCGCGGGTGCGCTCGAGCTCCTTTAGATAGACCACGCGCTCCAAGGAACGTGCAAGCCTACGCACCGCAAGGGCGAAGATCTCCCGCTCCTCGTCGGAAAGCCCCCAGGCCTCGGAGCGGAAGAGCTCGATCGCGCCATAAGGCCGGCCCGAGACCCAGATCGGCGCCACCACCACCGCCCGTACCGCCACCCCGCCCAGGGTCTCCTCCACCGAGGCCAGCTCTTCCACCACCCGGCGGCGGCGAAAGGCCGCCTTGACCGCCCGGCGGAGCACCGGGGGCCGGAGCCGCTCGTAGTCCTCCAGCATCCGCCCCGCGAGCTTACCCACCACCAGTTCGGGGCGGAGTCTCCGACCCTCGAGCCTGGCGAAGACCCCCGCCTCCATCCCGGTGAGCGAGAGCAAGAACTCAAGCGTAAGCTCGATGACCCGCTCGGGCTCGCGCTCGGCCTCGAGGTTCGAGGCCATGGAGAGCAGCTGCAGGTAGGCCTCCTCCCGGCGGCGGGCCACCTGCACCGCCCGGCGGTACTCCTCCGCCAGGCGAACCACCCGGGCGAGCCGCTCTAAAAAACGCTTTTCCTCCTCGGCGAGCTCCCGGCCAAAGATCCAAAGCGCGTCGCTCCCAACCGGTAAGAGCCAGCCCCCCTCTTTCTTTACAAGCCGGCCCCGGGCAAGCTCCCGGCGATCCTCGGCCGCCTGCAACCGGGCGGGTTCCACCTTGATCCCTTCAAGCTCCGCCGCGATCAGCTCCACAAGCCACTCGACCGCCTCCGCCGGGGTCATCCCCCGAAGCAGCTCCGCCGCCCGCTGCAGCACCTCCAGTCGGTGCCCCTCGGTCACGTCCACGACCGTCCCCGCGACGCGCAGGGGCTCGCCCCCCATCGGGAAAAGGGAAAAGAGCAAGCGCCGCCGGTTCTCCCGAATCCGAAGGGTCAACGTCTTTCCCTGAAAAAGCCGCGATAAGCCTTCCTTAACCAAGTTCGGGTCGTGGACGCGGTAATCGGCAAGACGAACCCGCTCGGGGGGAGGACGCCCGACGATCCGCAGATAGGCCTCGTCATAGCTGAGAAAGCGAGCCACCCCGTTGGCCTCGACCTCGGCCAAGAAATGCCCCACCTCGGAATCGGCTCGCTCAATACCCAGCGGCATCCCGGCCTATCTTATAGCCTGAGGCGATGCTGATCGCGTTCACCGGCGATCCCTACCTCGCCCGCCAGGAGGCGAAGAAAGAGGCCCGGCTCCGGGGCCTTCCTCCGCGTTTCCTCCCGGCCCGCCCAGAATCGGTCGCAGCCCTCGTCCAGCCGGGCCTCTTCGGCGAGGAGGGGGGCATCCTCGACCTCTCCGAGCTCGACGAGGCCGGCTGGAAGGCGATCAAGGACCCCCTGGACCGGGCGGCGAAGGGCCCCGATCTCCTTCTCTATGACCCCAAAGCCCCCTCCGGGCGCACGCGCTTTTACAAAAACCGGGGGGAGGTGCGAAACTTCCCCACCCCGCGGTTTCGGGAGCGCGTCGTCTTCGTGCAGAACCTGCTCAAGGCCCGCGGCCTCAAGGCCCCGGCGGCGGTGGTCCACCTCCTCGCCGAGAGCGAGGCCGACACCGAGGGGCTGGTGCGGGAGGTGGAAAAGCTCGCCCTCCTCCCGCCCCCGCTCACGCCCGAGCGGGTGGCGCCCCTCCTCGGCTGGCCGGCGGCGGCGAGCGCCTTTGATCTGCTCGACCCCCTGGCCCGCCGCGAGCCCGGGGAGGCCCTCGGCATTGCCCGCGCCCTCCTCGCCCGAGGCGAGCCCCCCCTCAAGATCCTCGGCGCCCTCTCCTGGCACTACGCCCGGCTCAGTGAACTCGGTTTCTTCCTCGAGGCCCACCCCCGGGCAAACGAGGAGGAGGTTGCGCGCACCCTCGGGGTCGCGCCCTTCTCCGCCCGGAGGCTGCTTTCCGCCCACCGCAGGCTGGGCAAAAGCCGCATCGAGCGCGCGCTCACCCTGCTTCTGGAAACCGAGCTCGCGGTCAAAACGGGCGCCGATCCCGAGGCCCGTCTCCTCGCGCTCTTGGTCCGCCTTGCGCGGTAGGCTGACGGCGTGGAAACGCCGCTGGTCGACGCCCACCTCGACCTCGCCTACAACGCCATCGAGCACGGCTGGGACCTCACGCTGCCCCTGGACGTACTCCGAACCAGGCAAAAGACCCCCTACACGCCGAGCGTCTCCCTCCCCGAGCTCAAGGACGCCGGGGTCGCGGTGGCCTTCGCCACCCTCTTCGTCGACCCCGCCAAGTACGAAAGCCCGGGGGAGGCCCACCGGGCCGCGCTCGCCCAGCTCGACCTCTACCGCCGCTGGCGGGACCAGGGCCGGATTCGGCTGATCGAAAGCCGCTCCGCACTCGAAGACCACCTCGCCGCCTGGGAAGAAGATCGCGTACCCGGCCTGGTCCTTTTGATGGAAGGGGCGGAACCGGTGAGGCGGCCGGAAGAGGTCGCCTTCTGGCGGGCGGCGGGCGTGCGCCTCCTCGGCCCCGCCTGGAAGGACACCCGCTACGCCGGGGGTACCGGCGGGCGTGCGGGGCTCTCCCCCGCCGGGTACGAGCTGCTCGCGGCCATGGCGGAGGCGGGGATCGCCCTCGATCTTGCCCACCTCTCCGAGGTCGCCTTCTTCGAGGCGCTCGCGGCCTTCCCCGGCCCGGTGCTCGTTTCCCACGCGAACTACCGCCCCCTCGCCGGCGGCCCGGAAAACCGCCACCTAAACGACGCCCAACTGGAGGCGCTCAAGGGCCGGGGGGCGGTGGTCGGGATCGTGCTCTATAACCGTTTCTTGGACCCGGCCTGGGAGCGCACCGCCCCCGCCATTCCCCGCGCCCGGGTGCGCCGGCACGCCGAGGCGGTGGCCCGGGTACTTGGCTGGGAGGCGGTGGGCATCGGATCGGACATGGACGGGGGCTTTGGGGCCGAGAGCCTGCCCGCCGGTATCCGCTCCCACAAAGACTGGCCGAAGCTCGCGCAGGAGCTCGGCAGGCACGCCCCCGGAGTACTCGGGGGAAACTGGCTCGGCTGGCTCCGGAGAACCCTCCCCGAACACTAAGGGCCGGGGCGACTCGCCCCGGCCCCTGGGACCCAAGGACTTATCGCGCCTCCATCTTGCTCTTGATCTTCTTGAGGCGGAAGTTATCCTCCCGCTCGCGCTGCTCGAGCACCATCCGGATATAGCGCACCTGCTCATCGAGCCCGGGGATCACCACCTGCTCGAGCGCGTTTACGCGCCGGGTCGTCTTCTTAATCTCCTCGCCGATCATCCGGAGCCGGGTCTCGGTGTTCGCCACTTCGACCAAGGCCTCGGCGAACTCCCGGAAGGCCCGCTGGGCAGCGAGCGTCTGCCCCCCGGTCGCGATCGGGCTGGCCGCCGCCCGGCCGGGCCAAGCCACCTTGAGGCGGGGAACCTTGGTACCCCAGACGTTCTCCACCTCGGCCTCCACGCCTTCTACCGGAGCCACGCCGAGGCTTAAGGTCTCCACCGCCTCGGGGCCGTCGAAGGCCTTGGCCAAGAAAAGCGCGAGGTAGGCCTCCTTCGCCGCCTGGGTAAGGCGCTCCCGGGCGGCGACGGTGTCTGAAACCAGCTCGAAGAACTCGGCGACCAGCGCGTCCCGCTTCTTCTTCAAAAGATCCGCCCCCTTCTCCGCCAGCTTCTTCTGGTTTCGCTTTTGGAGAAGGGTCATGCGGGTGGGGCTGATCTGCTCCACGGCTCCCCCTTCCGGCTAGGCCCCGGCGACGGCGGTGAAGTCCTCGAGCTTGTACTTCCCGTAGTACTTCTCGATGTGCTTCTTCGAGATCCGCGAGAGCGCCGACGCTGGCAGCATCGACAAGAGCGCCCAGGAGAGGTTCAAGGACTCCTCGATCGAGCGGTTCTGGTCCCCCTGGTTCAGGAAGTACCTCTCGAAGGCGTCGGCGAACTCCAGGTACTTGCGGTCGGTCTCGGTGAGCGCGTCCTCGCCGATGATCGCCACCAGCTTGCGGATGTCCACGCCGTTGGCGTAGGCGGCGTAGAGCTGGTCGGCGACCTGCTTGTGGTCCTCCCGGGTCTTGCCCTCGCCGATGCCGTTGTTCATCAATCGGGAAAGCGAGGGGAGGGGGTCGATCGGCGGGTAGATTCCCTTCCGGTGCAGCTCCCGCGAGAGCTGGATCTGCCCCTCGGTGATGTACCCGGTGAGGTCCGGGATGGGGTGGGTGCGGTCGTCGTCGGGCATGGTGAGGATCGGGAACTGGGTCACCGAGCCCTTCTTGCCCACGATCACCCCGGCCCGCTCGTAGATCGTCGCCAGGTCGGTGTACATGTAGCCGGGGTAGCCGCGCCGACCGGGCACCTCCTCGCGAGCCGCCGAGATCTCCCGCAGCGCCTCGCAGTAGTTGGTCATGTCGGTGAGGATGACGAGCACGTGGTAGTCGTGCTCAAAGGCAAGGTACTCGGCGACGGTGAGGGCCATGCGCGGGGTCAGGATACGCTCGATCGTGGGGTCGTCGGCCTTGTTCAAAAAGAGGACGCTGCGCGAAAGCGCCCCGGTGCGCTCGAACTCGTTCACGAAGAACGAGAGCTCGCGCTGGGTGATGCCCATGGCGGCGAAAACCACCGCGAACTGCACGTCCTCGCCGGGCACCGTGGCCTGGCGGGCGACCTGGGCGGCGAGCTCGTTGGCGGGCAGGCCCGAGCCGGTGAAGATGGGGAGCTTCTGCCCGCGCACCAGGGTGTTCATCACGTCGATGGCGGAGATGCCGGTCTGGATGAACTCTTCGGGCTTCCTCCGGGCCACCGGGTTGATCGGCTGGCCGATGATCGGCAAACGCTTTTCTGGGGTCACCGGGGGCAGCCCGTCGATCGGCTTCCCGATGCCGTTGAAGCGCCGGCCCAGCATCTCCTTGGCCACCCCGAGCCGGGCCACGTCCTCGACCAGGCTTACCTTGGTGGTGGCGAGGTCGAGCCCGGTGGTCTCCTCGAAGACCTGAATGACCGCGTACTCCTCGCTCACCTCGATGACCTGGCCGCCGCGGACCCGGCCGCTCCCGTCGGTGATCTCGACGATCGCGCCGTAGGCGAGGTCCTTCGCGTTCTCTACAAAAAGGAGCGGCCCCGAGATGTAGCTGATCGAGGTGTATTCCTTCTTTAAGAGGTCCATGCTCCCTCCTTAGGCGGTGGCCTTGAAGGCCTCTCCAATCTCCTTCAAGACGCCCTCGAGGTAGGCGGGGAACTCGTCCTCGGGCACATAGCGAGCGCGGGCGATCTTCTCCAGCACCGGGTGCCCGATCACCTCCTCGATCGGGGTGCCCGCCTGGATCGCCTCCTCGGCGGCGCGGTAGAAGTCGAGGATCATCGTCATCATCCCGTAGGCCTTCTTCAGCGAGCAGTAGGCGTCCACCGGGTCAAAGGCGTTTTGCTGCAGGAAGGCCTCGCGGATCAGCCGGCCCACCTCGATGACCAGGCGCTCGGCGTCCTGAAGGGCGTCGGGGCCGACCAGCTGGACCACCTCCTGAAGGCTGGCCTCGCGCTGCAAAAGCTCGCTGATCGCGTCCCGCTTTTCCGGGTAATCCTCGGCGACGTGGCTTTTGTACCAGGGATCGAGGATCGGGGTGAAGAGCGAGTAGGATCCGTTCCAGTTGATCGCCGGGAAGTGACGCCGGTAGGCGAGCGAGGCGTCGAGCCGCCAGAAGGCGCCGACGATTCGAAGGGTGGACTGGGTCACCGGCTCCGACATGTCGCCACCCGGGGGGCTCACCGCGCCCACGATCGAGATCGCCCCGGGCTCGCCGGCGAGGCTCACGGTGCGCCCGGCCCGCTCGTAGAAGGCGGCGAGGCGGGCGGCGAGGTAGGGCGGGTAGCCCTCCTCCGCTGGCATCTCCTCGAGCCGGGAGCTGATCTCCCGGAGTGCCTCCGCCCAGCGGCTCGTGGAATCGGCCATGAGCGCCACCGCGTAGCCCTGGTCGCGGAAGTACTCGGCGATGGTGACGCCCACGTAGATGCTCGCCTCACGGGCGGCCACCGGCATGTTCGAGGTGTTGGCGATCAGCACGGTGCGGTGCATCAGCGGCCCGCCGGTCTTCGGGTCCTCGAGCTCGGGGAACTCGACGAGCACATCGGTCATCTCGTTCCCACGCTCACCGCAGCCGATGTAGACGACGATGTCGGCGTTCGACCACTTGGCCAAGGACTGCTGGGTGACCGTCTTCCCCGAACCGAAAGGCCCGGGGATCGCCGCCGTGCCGCCCATGGCGAGGGGGAAGAGGACGTCGAGGATGCGCATCCCGGTGAGGAAGGGCTCGTCGGGATCGAGCTTTTTCTGCACCGGGCGGGCCTTACGCACCGGCCAGGTGTGGTACATCTTGAGCTCGGTCCCGTCCTCTAAGACGGCGATGACCTCCTCGACGGTGTACTCGCCCTCGGGCTTGATCTCCTTGATCTTGCCGGTGACCCCCGGCGGCACCAGGATCTTGTGGGTGAACTGGAACTCGGGGACGGTACCCAGCACGTCGCCCCCGGTCACCTCGTCGCCGGGCTTTTTGAGCGGGGTCCAGGCCCACTTCTTCTCTCGGTCGAGGGCGGGGACGAAGATTCCCCGGGCGATGAACGCACCCGCGGTGGCCTCGATCTTGTCGAGGGGGCGCTGAATGCCGTCGTAGATCGCGTTCAGCATCCCCGGACCGAGCTCGACCGAGAGCGGTACCCCGAGGCTCACCACCGGCTCGCCCACCTGCAGGCCGGAGGTGTCCTCGTAGACCTGGACGAAGGCAGTGTCGCCGTCAAGCCGGATGATCTCGCCGAGGAGCCCCTCCTTACCCACCTTGACAATGTCGAACATGCGGGCCCCGTGCATCCCTTTGGCGATCACCGCCGGACCCGCGATCTTCCGAATGACTCCTTCCAGCATGCTTCCTCCCTAGAGTTTGATCTCGTAGCCGATGGTGGCCTTGACCAGGCGGCGGATGTAGCCCTTGGCGTCGCCTCCCTCCTCGGCGAAGGCGAAGCCGAGCGAGGGAAAAGGCAAAACCACCGGGAGTGCCCGGCCGCGGAGCTCGCGGGCGAGGAGGGCCTGAGGATCGGCCACCAGCCCCTGATCCACCGCCAGGAGGGCGAGGTCATTCCGCCGGGCGAGCTCCCGGAGCTTCGCCTCGGCCTCCTCGGGCCGCTCGGCGACGTGCACCTCAAGCCCCGCGAGACGAAAGCCCGAGGCGCTCTCGCGATCGGTGAGGACGGCGATCTTCACCCGCAGCTCACCTCCTTACGAACCGCCTCCGCGGGCAGCCGGTAGTAGGCGCGGCGGGCGAGGAGCCGCACCCGCGCCCCCTCCCACTCCCGGCGGCGGACGTAGTCGAGGACAAGCCCCGGCCCCAGGACATCGGTCGCCGCCCGCGCCGCCCGGGCGAGCAAAAAGCAGCGGGCGCGGCGCTCGAGCTCAGCCAGATCCCGCACCCCGGCAAAGGCGGCAAGCGGCGTATTCTGAAGCTCGTCCACCGCCTCGAGCTCGCCGCCGGCGATCCGGGCAAAAAGCGCCCGGTTCACGTAGCGGCCGCCAGGGACGAAGTAACGCTCCGGCTCCTCCGCACCCCCCAACGCCGCCAGCTTAAAGGCGGTGGCCAGGTTCGTGAGCTCGAGCTCGTCCTTGAAGTAGGCGGCAAAGGGATCCCCAAAGCGGGCGGCCTCCCGCACCAGCTCGGCGAGGAAGTAGCGATCGAGCAGGAGCTCGACCTCGAAGGGATCCTGGGCCTCGGCCGCCGCCCGCCTTAGCGCCCGGGCCAAGGGGTGGCCCGGCAGGACCAGCACCTGGGCCATGGCCGCGGCGTCGGCGGCCTCGAGCAGGGCATGAAGCACCGGCTCGGGGAGGCTGCCGCCCGAAAGCCGGGCGCGCACCTCCTCGGGGGGGCGGCCGCTTGCCTTCGCCCGGAGAATCGCCTTGACGTTGGCGAGATCCGCCCGGAGGAAGAGCAGCCGGAGCGCCTCCCGGGCCTCGCCGGAGGCGAGCCCCTCGAGGTCGGCGACCCGGTGACGGTAGAGCTCACTCACCGCCCGGTCCACGTCGGAAAGCCTCTCGCCGGTGAGGTAGGCCCCGTAGGGGGTCTCGGCAAGCATGCGAAGGTAATCCTCAAACCCCACCGCCAGGGCCTCCGAGAAGAAGCTCTCCGGCAGGAGCTCCCCCCGACGGCTCCGCACCCGGGCACCCAGGTATCCGAAATCGTCGGCCACGGATTACCCCCAGAGCACCTGGGCCACCTTGGAGGCGAGCTCTTCCCAGGCGCGCTCCAGGCGGCCGGGCAGGGTGTTCTCTACGTAGGTGTCGCCGCCCTTGGCGTAGACCCGGACCCCGAGCCGGACCTCGGAATCGGCTTTAAGTTCTACGCCGCGCTCCTTGGCCCAGCCCTCCAGGTGCCCCACGTCCTCGGGGGCCGCCGCCACCCAGCCCGGCTCGCCCACGGCCGCCACCGCCTCCTCGGCGAGACGCTTGAGAATCTCGGGGTAGCGGGGATCGGCACCCAAGCCCTGGAGCCGCTCGGCGACCATCCGCTTGACCCGCTCGATCATCTCGCCGCGGGCCTTCATGCGGGCGGTGGCCACCTTGAGCTCGGCCGCGCTCTCGGCCCGGGCCAGGGCCGCGCGTTTTTCGGCCTCGAGCCGGCGCTCGGCGGCGGTCTTGATCTGGGCCGCCTTGGCCTCCGCCTCGGCCAGCAAGGCCCGGGCCTTCTCCTCGGCCTCGGCGAGGATCTGATTGATCTCGCGGATGGCCTCTTCCTGGAGGATGGTCTCCAGCTTGGACACGTTCGGCTCCTTGGGGCCTCCTAGGGCCTAGATCTTGATCCAGAGCAGGAAGGCGAGCAGGAAGCCGAAGATCACCAGGGTCTCGGGCAGGAGCAGGAAGATGATGCCGGTACCGAACATCGAGGGCTTCTCAGCGACCGCACCCACCGCCGCCGCGCCGATCCGGGACTGCGCCCAACCGGTGCCTAGGGCCGAAAGGCCGATGGCGAGGCCCACGCCGACGGCGATCAACCCCTTGCCGGTACCCACACCTGCGGCCCCCGCGGCCTCCGCCGCAAAGGCCAGCGCACCCAAGACCAGAACCGCTAGAATCGCACCGAACTTCTTCATCGCATACCTCCTTCGATCACGCACCCGCGTTGTTGCGGACGGACGAAAACGGCCGGTAAGGCCGACCCGACTCGTCGTAGAACCCGAACTTGGTAAAGAACTCCACCCAGATCAAACGTACCGGCTGGAGCACGTGGCCGATCGTGGTCAACGCGAGCACCAGCCCGTGCACGGCTAGGCCCACGACGAGTCCCAAGAGAACCCCGATGAGCCCCAGCTTCCCGGCGAGGGCAAAGCCGAGGTCGGTGGAAAGGTTGGCCATGATGGCGCCAGTCACCCCCACCGCGTAGATACGGACGTAGCTCAGCATGTGCCCGCCCTGGGTGGGCAGCTCGGCGATCATCAGGGGCATCCGGGCGAGCACCGCACCCACCAGGAGGAGGCCAAAGCCCAGCACCATGATCAGGGTGAATAGCGGCGCGCTCGCCCCGGTGAGGAAGGTGTAGGCGAGGACGATGAGCGCCACCAGGCCCCCGAGATAGCCCACCGCCTCCCAGAAGTGACGAAGATGGCGGTGGCGCCAACCCAACCAGGCCCGGATGGCAAGGCCATAAAGCACCATGAAGACGCCGAAAAGAATGGTGACCAAGATCAGCATCCCGGCGGTGGTTCCGAGCGTTCGGGGGATCAGGATCCTAAAGAGCCCTTCGCCGTGGCCGGGGACATAGAAGACCCCCAGGTGTTCGAGGAAGTTTCCGAAGAACTCGCCGTAGAGGATTCCGAAGACCACGGTCCAAAAGACCATCGGCTTCAAGATGCGGACGGTGTTATCGAGGGCTTGCGGGGAAAGCTTCATGCCAAAGAGATCGAGCACCAACGGCTCCCCGCGCTTTGCGTAGCCGGCGAGGAAGCGGGCGAGCAACCAAAAGAGCAAGGCGTAACCGATGTCGCCCACGATCATGCCGAACCAGAAGGGGAAGAAGGCGGCGAGCACCCAGCTCGGGTCCCAGGTGCCGTACTTGGGCACGTTGAGGAAGGTCACCAGGGTCTCAAAAGGCTTGACCCAGGCGGGGTTTTCCAGCGTCACCGGCACCCGGTCGGCCTCGTGGTGTTCGTCCACCGGTTCGAAGGCGTAGACCACACGCTCGCGCAGGCGCTCGAGCGCCTCCTCCACCTTGGGCTTCTTGCTCACCGGCACCCAGCCGAAAAGGCCAAAGGAAAAACGCCCTCGCGCCAGAGCCTCGAGGCGCTTTAAGCGCTCGATCTCGTCCCGTGCCCGGGTCCAGATCGCCATTAGCTTCTCCCGGGCCTCCCGCACCAGCGCACGGATCGCCTCCTCCACGGACTCAAGCTCCGAGGGCGCGAGCCGGGAACGCTCGGCGATCTTGAGCTTGGCTTCCGAGAAGCTAAGCCCGGCGTAGGGCTCGGGGAGCCGGAACTCAGCAAGGCCGAGCTTGCCAAGCGTAGCCCGGGCGGCGTCGGCGTCCCCTTTGAGCACCACCACCGCCGCCGCCAGCACGCCGTCCGCGGGCTTGGCGGCAAGCACGTAGCGCTCCGGGAGGACCTCGTCCAGGGCGCTCGCCAACGCCTTCTCGAGCTCCTCCTTCTCCAAGAGCACCGGCAACACTCGGAGCCAGCGGCTCTGGTCGAGCCCGTCCACGAGCTCGGCGAGCGCCTCAACCGCCCCGCGGTAGAGCTTCAAAAACTCGAGCTCCTCCAAAAGCCGCTCCCGCTCCCCGGCCAGCACGCTCGCCTTTTGTAGCAGCGGCTCGAGCGCCTGGGCCACCTCGGCCTGGCTGCCGGGCAGGGGCTTTTTGGGCTCGAGCGCAAGCCCGAGGAGTTTCGCCGCCTGCTCTGCACCAGCGGCGATGCGCTCCCACTCCTTGAGCTGCGCGCGTTCCTCTTCCGAAAGGGCGTAGGCCTCGAGCTCCTCGGGGCGCAGGGGGTCGATGTGCACCACCCCGGCCCGCTGAAGCTCGGCGAGAAGCTCGCGGGCGAGGCGCTTAGGCCCCGCGACCACCAGCTTCTCCATCGGTGCAATCACGGAACCACCTCCTCGAGAACGCGCCGGACGGCGTCCTCGAGCCGGGCCTCCGCAATCTCCCGCACCTTCTTGGCCTCGGCCTCGGCCCGGGCTTCGGCCTCGGCCTCGATGTCGCGCACGCGCTTTTCGATCTCGGCCCGGCCCTCCTCCAAAAGACGGGCCGCCTCGGCTTCGGCGGCCTCGATCTTCTGCCGGGCCTCCTCCTCGGCCTGGCGTAGCTTGGCCTCGGCCATCTGCCGGGCCTCCTCGAGCTTCGCGGCGAGCTCGCGCTCGCGCTCCGCCAGGCTCTTGATAAGTCCTAGGCCATGCATAGGCTCTCCCCTCCACCGGAAAACGCGCGAAAACCGCGCCCCGGGCATAATACCGGCGGGCTTCGGCCAGTGTCAACGCGGATTAAACTCAAGGACATGTTCGTGGAGGTCGATGAACGCGGGGCAAAACGCCTTCTCAGCCGGCACCCCTGGGTCTGGCGGGGGATGCTCCGCCGCGCCCCCGAGGAACCCGGTTTCTACCCCGTGACCCACCGGGGGCGCTTTCTCGCCTTGGCCCTCTTCAACCCCAAGACCGAGCTCGCGGTCCGGGCCTACGCCTGGGAGGAGGCGGATCCCTGGGAGGCCTGGCTGCAAAACTTAAAAGCTGCCTTGCAAAGACGGGAGTCCGACCGTAGCGAAAGACCCCAGGGCGG
The DNA here is from genome assembly GCA_964469895.1 of uncultured bacterium. GTDB lineage: Bacteria > Deinococcota > Deinococci > Deinococcales > Marinithermaceae > WFXV01. Next base: position 16,052 of record CAYYAB010000017.1, read on the forward strand.
CCGCCGCCTCGTCCACGCCGAGGGTGACTTCCTCCCGGGGCTAGTGGTGGACGAGTACGCCGGCTACCTCGTGGTGCAAATCGGAGCCGCCGCCCTCGAGGCCCGCCGCGCTGCCCTGGTCGAGGCCCTCGTGGAGGCCCTCGGCCCGCGGGGGGTGCTCCTCAAAAACGACGCCCGCGGCCGGCAACAGGAGGGGCTTCCCCTCTATGTCGAAGCGGCCTTCGGGGAGGTCCCCGAGCGCCTTTGGGTCGAGGAGGGGCCGGTCTGGCTGCCGGTCCGGCCCTGGCAGGGGCAGAAAACGGGCGCCTTCCTCGACCAGCGGGAAAACCGCCTCTTCGCCGGCGCCCTCGCCGAGCGAACCCGGCCCGCGCGGGCCCTCGACGTCTTCGGCTACCAGGGGGGCTTCGCCTTGCACCTAGCCCGCCACGCCGCCGAGGTATGGGTGGTGGACGCTTCCGAGGCGGCGCTCGCGGTAGCTCGGGAGGCGGCGGAGAAAAACCGCCTTTCAAACCTCCGAACCCTGGCGGCGAACGCCTTCGACTTTTTGAAACGGGAAGCGCGGCGGGGTCCCGCCTACGACCTCGTGGTCCTCGATCCCCCTTCCTTCGCCCGGAAAAAGGCCGACCTCGAGCGCGCCTACGCCGCTTACAAGGAGATCAACCTGCGGGCGATGCGGATGCTGCGCCCCGGAGGCCACCTGCTCACCGCCTCCTGCAGCCACCACCTGAATGAAGAAGCTTTTCTTACCATGCTGCAAGAGGCCGCCAGCGACGCCCGCCGGGTCTTCCGGGTGGTGGCCCGCCGGAGCCAGGCGGCCGACCACCCGGTCCTCATCAACGTCCCTGAGACCGGCTATCTGAAGTTCGCGGTGCTCGAGGCGGTGAGCTAGGGCAAGGCAGCGATGGCGAAAAGGGCAAGAAGGCCGAGCCCAAACCCCGCCCAGGCGAGGCCCCGCCCCGCCGCCGGACGCCAGGCCAGGTAGAGGGCAAGGAGGGAAAGCCCCCCGAAGGCGGCGAGCTTCAGGTGAAAAAGTCCTTCCCGAAGAAGGTCGGGACGGCCGTATCCGAGCAGGTAGAGCCCGGAAAGGCCCATGACCCCGGCCGAGGCCAGAAAGACCGAGGGCCGAAGGCGCGCCCCGTGGGCCCAGGCGAAGAGCCCGCCCACCCAGACCGCGGCGAAGACGAGGTGGAGAAAGAGCGCGATCGTGTGAAGATTCATAATGGTTTCTACGAACCCAGCGACCGCGTCCATCCCCCGCGGGCGCTAGGATAAGGGGGTATGGACGAGCGCTCGGCGAAACTCCTCGAGCTGGGCCAGCACCTGGTCTGGCGGATCGGCAAGGACGAACGCGAAGGGGTGCTGGTGGTCCGGGTGGGCCTCGCCAGCCAGACCGCCAAGTTTGCCCAACTGCCCCGGCTGGCCCCGGCCACCGACGCCGAGATCGAAGCGCTCAAGAAAGCAGGCAAGGTCAAGGTGGAGTGGGTGGATTAGGGATGGATCTCGAGCACCGCTTCGCCTTCCGCCTGGCCGCGCCCCCCGACAAAGCGCGGGACCTCCTCTTCGCCCCCGAGCGGGTCTTCTCCCCCCTACCCGGCCTCGAGGGGCTCCAGCGCGAAGGGGACCGTTTCAGGGGTCGCCTCTGCGGGGAGGCGCCGATTTTCGGTAAGATCTGCTTTCCCTTCGAAAGTCGTTTATTCGGGCGGGAAAAGGCCGAACTCGACCCAATCCCACTCGAAAAGGAGCCCTTTTGGGCCGAACTCGGCGGCGTTGGAGAGGCCGAGGGTAGCGAGCTTTATTACCGGATCCGCCTGGTCCTCCACGCCCATCTTCCCGCCGGCGAGAAGTGGGGCGGGCGGGCGCTCCGCCGCATGGTCGAGGCAGCCCTCGCCCGAAACCTCGCCCGGGTACTCGCGTCGCTGCCCGAACGCGTCGAGCTCGGGTGATAGAGTAGGGCCAAAGCGGGAGGTGAGCGAGATGGTGGAGGTACGTTTTCTCGGCCACGCAGCGACGTGGATCAAGGGCAACGGGGTCCAGATCCTGATCGACCCCTTCCTCGAGGGCAACCCCATGGCGGCGGCCGGCCCCGACGAGGTCGAAGCCGACCTGATCGTACTTACCCACGCCCACGGCGATCACTGGGGGGATACCCTGAAGATCGCCAAGCGCACCGGGGCCAAGGTGGTCTCCACCTTCGAGATCGCGAGCTACGCCTCCGCCCGAGGAGCCGAGGCCTGGCCGATGAACATCGGGGGAACCTACGCTTTCGAGGGAGGGTGGCTCAAGTTCTTCCCCGCCTGGCACTCCTCCTCCTTCCCTGACGGCACCTACGGCGGGATGCCCATGGGGGTGGTGATCGAACTCGGGGAGAAGCGTATCTACCACGCCGGAGACACCGCGCTCTTTTCCGACATGCGGCTCATCGGAGAAGTAGGGCTCGACCTCGCCCTTTTGCCCATCGGCGATACCTTCACCATGGGCCCGGACGATGCGCTTCGGGCGCTCGAGCTCCTCAGGCCCAAGGCGGTGGTCCCCATTCACTACAACACCTTCCCCCCCATCCAGCAGGACGGCGAGGCCTTCGTGGCCCGGGCCGAGGCGCTCGGCTTCGAAGGACAGGTGCTCAAGCCCGGCGAAGCCCTCGTGCTCGAATGACGCGGCCCCTCAGGCGGGAGGATTTCCGGCTCGAGCTCCTGCTCGGACTCGGGACCACGGGGCAGGTCTACCTCGCCCATGCCCCCGACGGTCGGCCGGTGGCGCTCAAGATCCCTCGTGCAGAGGTGCATAACGATCCCGCGCTCCGCGACCGCTTTGCCCGCGAGGTACGGCTTTCGCTCGGGCTCTCCCACCCGCACCTGGTCAAGGGGATCGCAGGCAAGCCCTATGGAAAGGGCGCCTTCTTGGCGCTCGAGTACTTCGAGGAAGGTAGCCTTGAGGACCGGCTGCAAAAGGGCCCGCTCCCCCGAGAGCGGGCCCTCGGCTACCTCGGCCAGCTCGCCGAGGCCCTCCTCTACCTGCACCGGCTCGGCATCGTCCACCAGGACGTGAAGCCCGCGAACGTCTTTCTCCGGGGCGAGGTGGCGAAGCTTGGGGACTTCGGCGTGGCCCGCACCCGGGAGGACGCCGAACCCCTGGAGCGGGCCGGGAGCCCCTTCTACATGGCCCCGGAGCTTTTCAAAGGCGGGGAGGCGACCCCGGCCTCGGATGCCTACTCCTTCGGGGTCCTCGCCTACGAGCTGCTCGCTGGAAAACGCCCCTTTTACGGCGACACCTACGCGGAGCTCCTCGCCGCCCACCTCACCGAAAAGCCGCCCCCGCTAAAGGGGGAAAACCCCCGGATCGCCCGGGCGGTCCTCGGCCTGCTCGAAAAGGACCCCTCCGAGCGGCTAGGCCTTGCCGATTTCCTGCGCGCCCTCGAGGCGCCCGAGGAGCCCCCGGCGTCCTCCCGCCCCGCCGAGCCCCAGACCCCGACCCGGCAGCTTTGGCGCCGGTTTTGGAGGAAAAAGCCATGAAACCGGTCTGGTATCCCAGTTCCACCTACACCCAGGGCAGCCACCTGGAGCGGCTGATGAAGCGGCTCGGCGTCGCCGACTACGACGCCCTCTACCGCCTCTCGGTGGAGGCGATGGACCGCTTCTGGGCGGCGACTTTGGAGGAGATCGGCGTCGAGTGGTTCGAGCCCTACCAAGCGTTCGTGGACCTCTCCCGGGGGCCCGCCTGGCCCGAGTGGTTCGTGGGCGGCCGGTTGAACCTCGCCCACGTCGCGGTCACCCAGCACCTCGCCCGGGGCCTTGCGCAGCAGCTCGCGCTCGTCTGGGAGGGGGAGGACGGCAGGGTCACCCGGCTCACCTACCGGGAGCTCGAGCGTGAGGTCGGCCGCGCCGCCGCCGCCCTGAAACACCTCGGAGTGCGAAAAGGTGACCGGGTGGGGCTTTACCTGCCCATGATCCCGGAGACCGCGATCGCCGCCCTGGCGATCGCCCGGATCGGGGCGATCCTGGTCCCGATCTTCTCCGGCTACGGCGCCGAGGCGGTGGCCACCCGGCTCAAAGACGCAGACGCGGGGCTCCTCGTCACCGCCGACGGCTTCTTCCGCCGGGGCCGCCCGGTCGCGATGAAGCCGGTGGCCGATGCGGCCGCGAGGCTCGCCGGAACCCCCAAGTTGCTGGTGGTAAGGCGCCTCGGGATCGAGGTCCCCTTCGAAGCCGGCCGGGACGTGGGGTGGGAAGAGGCGCTCGGCGAGGTGCGCGAGGCCGCCCCTATCGAGCCGATGGGGAGCATGGA
>CAYYAB010000018.1:0-20254 GCA_964469895.1 uncultured bacterium
TCGCCGAGGCGTAGGAGAAGTCGGAGTCGCGGAAGCCCTTGTTGTAGAGGTACATCGTCACCGTCAAGGTGTCGTTCAAGACGCCGCCGGTTGGGGTCATCACGTAGACCTGGGTAAAGACCTGGAAGGCCCCAATCAGACCGATGATCGCCAGAAAAAAGGTGGTGGGGGAGAGCAGCGGCCAGGTGATGTAGCGCTGGAGCTGCCACCAGGTGGCGCCGTCGATCATCGCCGCCTCGTAGTACTGGCGGGGAATCGACTGCAGCCCGGCGAGAAGGATCACCACGTTGTAGCCGAGAAGGTGCCAGACGCTCATCGCCATGATGGCGACAAAGGCCACGCTAGGCCCCGCGAAAAAGCCCTGGAGCTCGATTCCGAAAGGTCGGAGGGCGAGGGCGAAGATTCCGTCCGGGGTGTGCAGCCAGTCGAAGCCTGGGGTGCCGAGGAGCCAGTTTAAAAAGCCGAACTCGGGGTGGTAGATCCACATCCAGACCGCGGCGGCGGCGGTGAGGGCGGTGATGTAGGGCAAGAAATAGATCGTTCGAAAAAGCCCAAGCAACCGCACCCGCTCGTTGAGCAAGATCGCCACCACCGTTCCCAGAAAAATCCCGGTGGGCACGGTGAAAACCACGTACCAGAAGGTGTTGGATAATGCCTTCCAAAAAAGGGGGTCCTTCGCCAGGATCTCGTAGTTCAAAAGCCCCACGAAGCGGCTTTTGGCGATGAAGCTTACCCGGTCGAAGAGGCTGATGTAGAAGGCGAAGAAGCTCGGGAAGACGTGCCAGACCAGTACCAGGGCAAGGCTCGGCCAGACGAAGGCCCAGCCCCAAAACGCCGCCTGGGCGGGCTCGGGGAGCCGGGGGCGGAGCCCGAGGTAGAGCAGGACCCCGGCGGCGGGGGTGAAAAGGGCGAGCGGGGCCTCGAGGACCCCGCCCAACCCGAGGGTGGCCGCGGCCACAGCCAAAAGCCCCCAGACCCCCGTCCGGCGGGCCCCGAACCCTGCGATCGCGAGGCCTAGAAGGGCGAAGAATAGGGCGAGGCCGGCGCTCACCCGCCCCCCAATTTCCAGCCGGTTGGCCTCGGCGGCGAGGAATGCGAGCACGCCTGTTCCGAGGAGCGCCGGGGCCAGCAGGTGTTCGGGCTTCTTCACCGGATTCAGAGTATACGCGCTTAAGATGGAGCCGTGGTCATGGAAAACCGCCGTGCCCGGCGGGACTACGAGATGATCGAGACGATCGAGGCGGGCATCGCGCTAAAGGGGACCGAGGTCAAGTCCCTGCGCGAGGGGAAGGTGGACTTCACCGGCAGCTTCGCCCGCTTTGATGGGGGCGAGCTCTGGCTTGAGAACTTCTATATCGCCCCCTACGAGAAGGGCTCTTACACCAACCACGACCCCCGGCGTCGGCGCAAGCTGCTCCTCCACCGCCACGAGCTGAACCGGCTCCGGGGCAAGCTGGAGCAGCGGGGACTCACGTTGGTTCCGCTCAAGGTCTACTTCAACGAGCGGGGCTACGCCAAGGTGCTTTTGGGTCTCGCCCGGGGGCGGCGCAAGTACGAGAAAAAAGAGGTGGACAAGCGCCGCGCGATCGAGAGGGAGCTGGCTTCGTGGTACGGCGAGTAGCTTGGCTCTTCCTCTTGCTCCTTTCGGCCTTCGGGCAGAGCGAAAAGCCCCTTTTGGCAGGCTCGGCCCGTTTGAGCGCGGTATACCCCTTAAACCGCGGGGTCTCCTACACCGAGGCCCGGCCCTTTGCCCGCGCCCTAGGGCTTGGTTACCTGGAGCGGGGCGCCGATCTTTACCTCACCCTAGGAGCCCGGGCGCTTAGGTTGCCGGTCGTTCCCGATCCCAGGGCGGCGCTCGCGAACATCGAAAAACCCCTCGCGCTCCGGCAGGGGGAGCGGGTCCTCGTGCCGGTCAAGCGGGTGGCCCGGGCGCTCGGGGCAAGTTATGCGGGGAGCGAGGCGGGGATCCGGGTGCGGCTTGAACCCGTTCGGCTCCTCGACCAGTACCTCGCGATCGGGGATGGCGGGGAACAGCTCTTCCTGCGATTCTCCCGGGACGCCAACCTGGTCGCCACCGGGCCTGCCCGCTTCCTCGTGGTGGGGGGCGCTCCCATGGAGGGTTTTCTCCCCCTCTTGGGCAACCGGCTCTACGGGCTCGAGCTCACGCCCCATCCCCTTGGGCTCGAGCTCCGCTTGGCCGGCGCCGAGGGCCTGCCGGTGCGGTACGCCCCCTACCCCAAGGGGGCGGTGTTCTGGGTGGGCACGCCGAAAAAGCCCGCCCCCAGGCCGCTCGTGGTGGTGGACGGGGGCTACGGGCCCCTAGGTAAGCGGGTGGCAGAGGCGCTGGTCGCCCGGCTTAGGAACCGGGGAATCGCCGCTCGGCTCGGCGGGGGGCCGACCCCCGCCGCCCGCGCCGAGGCCGGTACCCTCGCGGACGTCTTCCTGGTGCTCGCGGAAGGGGGGTCGGGGGCGGTCTACACCTACCGCCCCCGGGGCGACGCGTTGGCGCTTGCCTTCGTCGCCCGGGCCCGGGAGGCGCTGCTGCTTGGGGGCGCGCCCCGGGCGCTCTCCCGCGAGGTGGCCCCGGCGGAGGCCTCGGCGGTGCTCGCCGAACGGCTCGCGAAAAGCCTCGGGGTAAACCGGGGCCGGGCGGAGATCGCCTTGCTTGCCTGGGCCCCGAAGGCCGCCGCCTTGGTCGAGCTCCCCAAGGGGGATGCAAACGCCCTTGCGGAAAGGCTCGCCAACGGTATTCTGGCTTACCTGGGGAGGACGCGGTGAGGGGCGCTTGGACCCTTTGGAACCTGCTCGGGGCGCTCGTGCTCCTCGCGGGGCTCGGAGCCTTTTTCCTGGGCACGCGCCGCCCCCCCGACCGGGTGGAAAATCCCCCGGCCCCGGTGGTCCGCGCCGAGGCCGAACCCGAGGAGGTCGAGCTCAAGCTCTACTTCGCGGGCCGGGAGGGGTTCGTCTTAGAGCGGCGAAAGGTACGGCTTGCTCCTTTTGAGTCCAAACTCGCCCGGGCGCTTTCGGAGCTGGTCAAGGGGCCCCAGCTCGCGGGGGCCCGGCCGCTTTTACCCCCGGATAGCCCGGTGCCCCGGGCCTTTCTGGCTGGAAAAACGGTTTATTTGGACCTTCCCGGGGCTTACAAAAAGCTCGGCTACGGGGTGCGGGGGGAGAGCTTTCTTCTCTACGGCCTCGCCAACACCGCCCTTGCCAACACGGAAGCCGACGAGGTCCGTTTCCTTCTTGAAGGCAAGCCGGCGATGGCGCTCATCCACCTCTCCCTCGCCGACCCCATCCGGAGGGCGCGGTGACGCTCTCCGAGTGGCAGGCCTGGGTGGCCGCCTTCGACGAGGCCCGGGGCTGGCACGAGGTAGCCCCGGAGCACACCGCGCTCCACCTCGTGGAGGAGCTCGGCGAGATCGCCCGGGAGCTCCTCCGGCAGGAGGCCTACAAGGAGGGGGAGGATCGGCTCGCCGAGGAGATGGCCGACTTCCTCTTGCTCTTTTTCAAGCTCGCGAACCAGTACAAGATCGCGCTCGAGCCCGCCCTCGCCGCGAAGGCACGGGAGCTCGAGGCGCGCTTTCCCCTTAAGGCCTCCCGGGAAGCGATGGCCCGCTACAAGAAGCGCCATGCGGATTGAGGAGATCGTCCTCCACGGCTTCAAGTCCTTCGCCGAGCGCACCGTGGTGCCGCTCCTCCCTGGCGTCACCGCGGTGGTGGGGCCGAACGGATCGGGGAAGTCGAACCTGGTGGAGGCGATCCGCTTCGTCATTGGGGCCCGTACCCGTCGGCTCCGGGGCGGGGGTCCCGAGGATCTCGTCTTCCAGGGGGCGCCGGGCCGGCGGCCGGCGGGTTTCGCCGAGGTCCGGCTTCGGATGCACGCCGATCGCCGCTTCGAGCTCCTCCGCCGGATCTACCGCGACGGCCGCCAGGAGGCGCGCCTGGATGGCCGCCGCGCGAGCTTGAAGGAGCTCTCCCTCGCCCTCGCGGGGACCGGGCTCGGCCCCGGGGGGAACGCGATCATCGGCCAGGGGCAGGTGGCGGGGGTGGTGGAGGCGCCGCCGGAGCGGCTCCTTGCCTTCCTGGTCGAGGCCGCCGGACTTTCCGAGGTGGAGGCGCGCATTCAGGAAGCCGAGGCCAAGCTCGCCGCCGCGTCGGCCCGCATGACCGAGGAACGGGAAAGGTACGCGGAACTCGAGCTCGAGCGGGCCAGGCTCTCCGAGGCCGCCCGCCTCGCCCGGCGGGCGCGGGAGCTCGAGGCCGAACGGCTTGCGCTTCGCCGGGGCCTGCTCCAAAGCCGCCTCGAAGAAGCCCGCAAGGCCGCCGAGGAGGCCCGAGCGAGCGCAGAGCGTGCTCGGGCCGAGGCCGAGCGGCTCCGGGAAGCGGCCGCCTTCGCCGAGCGCGAGGCCACCTACCTTGCCCGCCGCTACGAGCACGTGCGCGACGACGAGGCCCGGCTGGGCGAGCTTCGCTCCTCGCTGGCGGCGGAGCGAAGGGGGCTTTCCGAGCGGCTGGCGCTGGCCCGGGAAAACCTCGCGCTCCTTGAGCGCCGGGAGCGGGAGCTCTTGGCCCGCCTTTCCGCGTTCCCGACCCCACCCGAGGCTCCCGAGCCCGAACGCCCCGTCGAGGCGCTCCGCCGGGAGCTTGCCGAGCTCGAGGCCGAGCGGCGCACCCTGCGCCGGCGGCTCGAGGAAGCCGAGCGCGCCTATCGCCGCTACCTTGAGCAATACGCCCGCTACCGGGGCGCCCTCGAGGCCTACGAGCGAGCCCTTGAGGAGCGGCGCCGGGAGGCCCGAAGGGTTTGGGCGCTGGAGAAGGCGCTGGCGGAGAAGCTCCCCCGGCTGCGGGCGCAACTTCTGGAGCAGGCCGAGGTGGAGGCGGCGCTCGAACGCCTTCGTACCCGGGAGCGGCAAGCCCGGGCCGAGCTCGCCGCCATCGAGGCCGAGCATTCACGGGTGCGCCGGGCGCTCGAGGAAGGCCAGGGTCTTGCCGAAGGTCCGAAGCGGCTCCTTGCTGCCGGCCTTCCCGGGGTGCTCGGTTCGGTCGCCCGGCTCATCGCCTTCCCGCCGGAGCTCAGGGAGGCCGCCGAGGCCGCCCTCGGGGGCCGGCTTTCCTGGGTGGTGGTGGAGGACGAGCCCAGCCTCAAGCGGGCGGTGGCCTGGCTGAAGGAGCGGGGTTTTCGGGCCACCCTCCTGGCCCGGACCCTCGCCCGTCCGCCCGGGGAGCGGCCGGTACCCGACTGCCCCGGGATCCTCGGGCGGCTTAGGGAGTGGGTGCATTTCGAGGGGGATCCCCGGCTTTCCCGCACGGTGGTGGGCGAGACCCTGCTCGCCGAGGACCTGGACGCCGCCCTTGCGTGCTTCAAGCAACATCCCCGCCGGATCGTCACCCGGGGCGGGGAGCTCCTCGAGCCGACCGGGGCGGTGAGCGGAGGGCGCTCCCGCCGCCATGGGTTGCTCGAGCTCCCGGCCCGGGCGCGGGAGCTTGAAACGGAGCGGGAAGCGATCGTTCGTGAGCTCGAGCGGCTCGCAAAAGAGCGGGATGCGCTCGAAGCCCGTCGCCCGGAGACCGGCGCCCTTTCCCGGGAGGTCTCGGCGATTCTTGAGGAGCTCCGCCTGCTCCACCAAAGCCTCGCCCGACCGCTCCCCGAGCCGGGAGCGCCACCCGAGGCGGTGCCCGAACCCGATTGGAGCGCGCTATCGTCCCTTGAGGAACGGGAGCACGCGCTACGCGAGGCGCTCCTCCAGGCCGAGGCTTGGGCCCGCTACCGAGCAGCCGAGGCCGAGCGCCCCCGGCTCGAGGAGGAGCTCGCCGCCATCCGGGCCCGGCGGGAAGAGGGCGGGGTACGGATGGCGCGCCTTCTCGAGGCGGAAACGCGCCTTGAGGCCTGGAGCGATCGGGTGACGGGCCTCCTCGAGGGGGTACGCGCCGCCCTCGGCGAGCTCGCCAAGGCCCGGGAGCGGCGCCTTTTGGAGGCCTCCCGGGCCCAAAGGGAGGCCGACCGCAAGGTCGCCGAGGCCGAGGAGGCCGAGCTCACCGCGGTGCGCAAGGAGACCCAGGCGGAGGCGCTCGCCGCCGAGCTCGCCGAGCTCCCCCCGGGGCCCGCGGCTTCCGGCGGGCTCGCGCGGCTTCGGGCGGTGGAGCGGGCGATCGCCGACCTCGGACCGGTGAACTTCCGGGCCGAGGTCGAGCTCGAGGCGCTCGAGGCCCGGCTCAAAGCACAGTCCCAGCGGCTTGCGGAGGCCGAAGAGGCCCACGCCCGTCTCCAGCGCTTCCTGGCCGAGCTCAAGCGCGACTTCGAGGACCGCCTGAAAGAGGCCGAGACCCGGCTCGGCACCGCCTTCGCCGAATACGTTCGGGGACTGCTCGGAGGCGAGGGTAGGATCCGCCGGGAGGGGAGGGGTCTTGCCCTCGAGCTCGCCCCCGCCGGTAAGCGGGTGCGGGCGCTCTCGCTCTTTTCCACCGGCGAGAAGACGATGGGTGCCTTAGCCCTTCTCTTTGCCCTCGCGGAGGTGCGGGAGGGCGGACTTCCCATCGCCGTTTTGGACGAGGTGGACGCCGCCCTCGACGAGGCCAACCTGGCCCGCTTCGTTCGCTTTCTGAAACACTTCAAGAAAGGTCGCCAGGTCCTGATCGTCACCCACCAAAAGCGCACCCTCGAGGCTGCCGACGCCGTCGTCGGGGTCACCAGCACCGAGGGGGTGAGCCGGGTCTACACCCTGAGGCGGGCCGAGTCCGGATAGATTGGGAGGGTGGGCCGTTTCCTCCTGGTGCTCGCCCTTCCCCTGGCTGCCCTTGGCCAGCACCTCGGCTGGCCCGGGGTGCTCGTCTTCTTCCTGGCGTCGCTTTCACTCCTGCCTCTCGCCGGTTGGATGGGGGAAGCCACCGAGGTGCTCGCGGCCCGCACCACGCCGGCGCTCGGGGGCCTGCTCAACGCCACCTTCGGCAACGCCGCCGAGCTGATCCTGGCCGGGGTGGCGCTCGCCGCCGGGCACATTGAGGTGGTCAAGGCCTCGATCACCGGCTCGATCTTGGGGAACATCCTCTTGGTGCTCGGGCTTTCGATCTTCCTCGGGGGACTCCGCTACCCCGAGCAGCGCTTTTCCACCGAGAGCGCGGGGCATCTCGCCACCCTGCTGACCCTCTCCCTGGTGGCCTTCGCTCTGCCGGCGCTCTTCGACCTGAGCGAACGTATTTACTTCGGGGTGGCCAATCCCGAAGGCGCGGACCTCCGTTATAGCCTGGCGGCGTCTGGGGTCTTGATCGCGAGCTACTTCGCGAGCCTCGGGTATACCCTGGTCACCCACCGGGACCTTTTCAAAGGCGAGGGGCCCCGCCACGCGGTCGAGGGATCGCCCTGGCGGGCGGCGGCGGTGCTCCTTTTCGCTACCCTCGGAGTGGTGGCCGGCTCCGAGCTCCTCGTTCGAAACCTCGAGGCGGCCACCCGAGCGCTCGGGATCAGCCCCTTCTTCGTGGGCATCGTGCTGGTACCGCTCGTGGGCAACGCCGCCGAGCACATGGCGGCGGTGGCGTTTGCCCGTAAGAACCGGATCGACTTGAGCGTCGAGATCGCGGTGGGCTCGAGCATCCAGATCGCCCTGCTGGTCGCCCCGCTCCTCGTCTTCCTCGGGGCCTTGCTGGGGCAGCCCTTCGACCTCGTCTTCAAGAATCCCCTCGAGCTCGCCGCGCTCACCGCCACCGTGCTGATCGCGAACAGCGTGCTCCGGGACGGCCGCACCCGCTGGATCGAGGGGGTCTTCTTGCTCGGGGTCTACGCCCTACTCGCCTTCGCCTTCTTCTTCGTCTAAGCGCTCCACCAGCGCCCTGAGGTCGCCGAGGTCCATCTTGGCGTAGATCGCGCTGGTGTTGACGTTTTGGTGTCCGAGGAGCCGGGCGGTTAGGTGCAGGTCGCCGGAGGCCTTGTAAAACCGGGTTCCGGCGGTGTGTCGGAGCAGGTGGGCACCGTGGTAGCGGCGGGGAAAGCCGAGCTCCGCGTAGTAGCGGTTAAGCCTCCTTCGCACCATGTCGGCGCTGGTCCGCCGCCCCCGCCCCCGGGGGCCCTTTAAGTTGATGAAGACCGCCTTTTCCCCCGGGGCGGCGAGCCCGGCCCGGAGCCGGAGCCAGCGCTCGAGGTCCCGGGCCACCCCCCGCGAAAGCGGCACCGTCCGCCTTTTGCCCCCCTTGCCCCGGCGCACGGTGAGGGTGCGCTCGGCGGGGTCGTAGTCCTCCACCTCGAGGGCCACCGCCTCGCCTACGCGGAGCCCCGCCTCGCCCAGGACCCGGACGAGCGCCCGGTCCCGAACCTTCTCGGGCTCCTCGCCCTCGAGGTGGCGGAGGAGCTCCCGGTAGAGGGAGAAGGGGAGGGCCGGGCGCCTTTCCTCCCTTGGGGTGGGGTCGGCGGGGGCGTGGACGTCCTCGGGCACCTCGGCGGCCCCGGCCCAGGCGAGCGCCCGGTAGAAGGCCCGGACCCCCGAGAGGTAGGTCTGCACCGTAGTCGGGGCCAGGGGACCCGCGTTCTCGGCAAGGTGGCCGCCTAGGGTCAAGAGCTCCGAGACCCAGCGGTCGAGGTCGTCGGAGCTCGCCTTCAGGATCGGCACCCTTGGCCCCTTCGCTCCCTTTGGCCAGGCCCAGGCGAGGAAGTCCCGCACCGCCACCCGGTAGGTCTTCAGGGTCTCGGGGCTCGTGGCCGACTTCTTCCGGCCCTTGGTGAAGAGGTAGACCTCGAGGAGCTCGAGCAACCGGTCCTCGTCCCGGGTAGTCGCGGCCTCGACCGCGAGCAGCCGGCGCTTTTTCGGGTCGGTCCAGTTGCCAAGGGGGACCAGCACGGGGGTCATTCTAGCCTGGAGCTTAGACTGAGCCCGTGCGCGTACTTGGTCTTTTTCTAGCCCTCTTCCTGGTCGCTTGCAACGAGGCGTCTACTTTGCGCTATCCCACCGCTCCCGGGGCCTACGCCACCGCTACCGGCACGCCGGACCCGGGGGAGCTTTCCTGGCTTCTGGGCTTCGCCCTGGTCGAGGCCGGAGACCTTTGGGACGGTCCGGACCCCGCTTATGCCGAGCTCGCTCAAAGGGGCGTTCGCCTCCTTGGCTACGACTGGATGCCGGCCGCCTACCACGAGCTAGAGGGCGAGGACTTCCCGCTCGCCGCCTGGCTCTACGAAAACCGGGACTGGGCGAGCCTCAACCCCAAAGGCCCATTTCCGCACTGCCAGGCGATGGGCTACGACTGGTGCGAGGACTACTACTTCGACTACGGCGAGGCGCGGGTGATCGCGAGGAAGGTGCAATCCCTCGTGGAAGCGGCGAAGCGTTGGCAAGGGATCTTCTTTGACTGGGGGCCCGGGGTCTTCCTCGAAGAGGAGGCCTATGACGAGATGCGGGCGACCTTCAGAAGGCGCCACCCGGGAGCGGACTACCTCCAGGCGGTGGGGCGCTTTTACGCCGCGCTCGCCCGGGAGGCACCGGGTATCATCGTCAGCAACCAGGGTTTTCGGAACGCCAGGGCGGTCTTACCCCACGTGCACCTCGACATGACCGAGAGCTACGCGGTGGGGGAGGCGTACCTCGGGCGGCGGCTTCGGATCCGGGAGAGGGGAGAGGTCGAGGTGCCCGACACCCTCTACTACCCGGTGAGCGAGAACTACCGCCGGGGCCGGCTCAAGGATACCCTGGACTGGCTAAGGGAACTTGACAGACTCGGACGCAAATACGGAGGAACCCACTTCTCGGGCTTCGTCTACATGAACTACGCCGCCCCGCGTTTTGTGCCCCTGGGGGACGGCACCTACCGCGCCGAGACGCCGAAAAACGCGATCCTTTTTGGTTACGCCGTCCCCAAGCTCCGGGGGCATACCGGCTACACCGAGGTGCCCTTCGACCGGCGGCTCGAGCGGCTTCCCGTCTACCAGGCGGACCTCGGGGAGCCGCTCGGTGAGGATTTCGAGTTTCAGGACGGGGTCTACGTGCGGTTTTACGAGCGGGGCCTGGTGCTGGTGGGTGAGCTCGAGGGACGCCGAAAAGTCCGGCTCCGCTCGCCGTACCTCCGGGCCGGTTGGCTTTACGACTTCTACGAGGAGCATTGGTGGCCGGCCTCGGAGGGGGTCTTCGAGCTCGAGCTCAGGCCCGAGCGGGACCCGGCGACCGGGGGTCTTGCGCCGGTGGGTCGGGTGCTCGTGTACGCCCGTTGAACCAGAGAGAGCCAGGTGGCGGGCGCGAGCCGGCCCGATGCCCGGGGTGCGGGGATATTTCGCGTTAAGGGATATTAACGCGAAATAAAGAACCCACGGAAATCCCGCGGGCCGAGTACGCCCGGGTCTAATACGCTTCCTCCCCCCACCGGGCTCCCGGCCGCACCCGGACCGCCTCGAAGGCCGGGTGCCGGGGGTTTATGAGGAGGAGCCAGGTGGCGGGCGCGATCCGGCTCGGCACCCGGAGGGCGAGGTGTCGGCCGGCGGCGAGGAAGTGGGCCCCCACCTCCCGGGGACGGTCCCGGCCGGCGTGGGTGGCGACGAGCGGGTCCGGGAGCTCGAGGGCGAAAAAGCGAAGCCCCCGCGCCGGAGCCGCCCCCAAGAGATAAAAGAGGGCGAGGGCGGCGGCGGCCGGGGTCTCGTAGGCGTAGACCGCGGGCAGCCCGGGCGGGCTCCAGGGGCCGCCGTAGCGGGCGGCCACCGCTCCCCTGAGGGCGGCCTCGAGCCGGTCCTCCCGGGCGAGGATCCAGGCCCGCACTAGACCCCCACCCCGGCGAGCGCCCGAACGAGCAGCGCCTCGGCTTCCCGCGCCGCCGGTTCGAGACGCGCCGCCGAAAGCGGGGTGCGTCCGCCGAGCTCGGGGTGCGGGGTTTTCATCCAGCGACGGGCGGCGGCCTCGTCCCCGTCGAAGACCGAGCGCGCAAGCCCCCAAAGCCGGGCCACCCGGTAGGCGATCTCGGCCTCCCGGAGGCGGAGCACCCCCATCCGCCGGCGGCGGAACCAGGTGGCCCGGGGGAGCCCGAAGACCGTCTGCAGGTCTTCCCCGCTGAGCTCGAGCTCCCGCACGAGCTCCTCCAGATACCCCGCGGGCACCCCCGCCTCGAGCTTTTTCGCCGCCTCCACCCCGTCGCCAAGCGCCCAGGCCAGCACCCTACGCATGGTTTCATTATGGAACAAATCGAGTTTCAGCTTGTCGAACACCGCCATCGGGGGTAGGCTTTTAGCCGTGATCAAGGCCGTTCGCGGCACCCGAGACCTCTTCGGCGAGACGCTTTTTTACAAACGCTGGATCGAGGAGACCGCCCGCCGCGTGCTCGAGGCCGCCGGGGCCCTCGAGATCGAGACCCCGATCCTGGAGGAGGCGCCGGTCTTCGAGCGCGGGGTCGGAGCCAGCAGCGACATCGTGCAAAAGGAGATGTACGCCTTCACCGACCGGGGTGGGCGTCGGCTCGTCCTCCGGCCCGAGGGCACCGCCGGGGTGATGCGGGCCTTCCTCGAGCACGGGATGAAGGTCTGGCCGGCCCCGGTCAAGCTCTATTACCGGGGTCCGATGTTCCGCGCCGAGCGGCCCCAAAAGGGGCGCTACCGCCAGTTCTACCAGGTGGGTTTTGAAGCGGTGGGGCTTTCCGAGCCGGCGGTGGACGCGGAGGCGATCGCCCTTCTCCTGGACCTCTTGAAGGCGCTCGGCCTCAGGGACTGGACGCTCAAGCTCGGCACCGTCGGCGACCCCGCCGACCGCGCCCGCTACAACGCCTACCTGCGGGAGGTGCTCGAGCCCCAAAAGGAGGCGCTCTCCGAGGACTCCAAAGCTAGGCTTTCCCGGAACCCTCTCCGCATCCTGGACTCCAAGGACCCCCGCGACCGGGAGGTGCTCGAAAAAGCGGGGGTTCGCCCCCTTTGGGAGTTCCTCTCGGAGGAGGCACGGTCGCATTTTCAGGCGGTGAAGGCGCTTTTAAGCGCCCTCGGGATCGCCTTTGAAGAGGACCCGACCCTGGTTCGCGGCCTGGACTACTACGCCCGCACCGCCTTCGAGGTGCACCACCGCCGGCTCGGGGCCCAGGCCGCCCTCGGCGGTGGCGGCCGCTACGACGGCCTCACCGCCCTTCTCGGGGGGCCGAGCCTCCCCGGGGTGGGCTGGGCGGTGGGCACCGACCGGTTGATCCTCGCCCTTGAGGCCGAGGGCATCCCCGCCCCCGGGGCCCCGGGGCTTGACCTTTTCCTCCTGCCGCTCGACGAAGCGGCGGTGGCCGAGGCCCTCGCCCTCGCCGAGCAACTCCGCCCCGGTTTTCGCGTCGAGCTCGCCTACCAGCCGAAGCGGCCGGGCAAGGGGATCAAGGAGGCGGAAAAGCGGGGCGCCCGGTTCGTCGGCTTCCTGGGCGAGGGGGAGCGCGCGCGCGGTACGATCTCGGTAAAGCGCCTCGACACCGGGGAGCAAACCGAGCTTCCCCGGGAGGCGCTTCCCGGCTGGTTGGAGGCTATGAAGTGAAGCGTACCCATTACTGCGGCGAGCTGAGCGAAGTAAACATTGGCGAGCGGGTGGTGCTCGAGGGTTGGGTGAACCGGCGGCGGGACCTCGGGGGGCTCATCTTTCTCGACCTCCGGGACCGGGAGGGCCTGGTGCAGGCGGTGGTGGACCCCGCTTCCCCCGCCTTCGCCACGGCCGAGCAGGTGCGGGGCGAGTACGTGGTCCGGGTCGAGGGCACGGTGCGCCCCCGGCCCGAGGACCAGAAAAACCCCCGCCTCAAGACCGGCGGGGTCGAGGTGGCGGTAGAGGCCCTTGAGGTCCTCTCCGAAGCGAGGACCCCGCCGTTCGCGGTGGACGCCGGCTGGCGGGGCGAGGCCGATCCCGAGGTGAACGAGGAGCTCAGGCTCAGGTATCGCTACCTCGATCTCCGCCGCAAAAGCATGATGGAGCGGCTTCGCCTCCGCCACAAGGTGGAGAAGGCGATCTGGGACTTCCTCGACCGGGAGGGGTTTTACTACGTCGAAACCCCCGAGCTCACGAAGAGCACGCCGGAAGGCGCCCGGGACTTCCTGGTGCCCTCGCGGCTTGAGCCCGGTAAGTTCTTCGCCCTCCCCCAGTCCCCTCAGCTCTTCAAGCAGATGCTGATGGTGGCCGGGGTGGACCGCTACTTCCAGCTCGCGAAGTGCTTCCGGGACGAGGACCTCCGCAAGGACCGCCAGCCCGAGTTCACCCAGCTCGACATGGAGCTGAGCTTCGTCGAGCCCGAGGATATCTACGCCTTAAACGAACGCCTCCTCGCCCACGTCTTCCGGGAAGCCCTCGGGATCGAGATCGAGACCCCCTTCCCCCGCCTCCCCTACCGCGAGGCGATGGAGCGTTTTGGTTCGGACAAGCCGGACGTGCGCTTTGGGCTCGAGCTCAAGCCCGCCGAAGCCCTCTTCGAGCAAAGCGACTTCCGCGCCTTCCGGGGCGTGCTCGAGGCAGGTGGAGTGGTACGCGCGCTCGTGGCCCCGGCGGCCCTTTCCCGCAGGCAGATCGAAGCGCTCGAGGAGGAGGCGAAGCGCCACGGCGCGAAGGGCCTCGCCTGGGCCCGGGTCGAGGAGGGCGGGCTTTCCGGCGGGATCGCGAAGTTCCTACCCGAAGACGCCGCCCGGGTGCTCGGCGCCCGCCCCGGCGAGACCCTGCTCTTCGTCGCCGACCGCTGGCAGATCGCGCTCGAAGCCCTAGGCGCTGTCCGGCTTAAGCTCGCCGAGCTGCTCGAACTTCCCCGCGAGGGCTGGGCCTTCCTCTGGGTGGTGGACTTCCCCCTCCTCGAGTGGGACGACGAGGCCGAGGCCTGGACCTACATGCACCACCCCTTCACCATGCCCCACCCCGACGACCTCGACCTGCTCGAGCGCGATCCCGGCCGGGTCCGGGCGCTCGCCTATGACCTGGTCCTAAACGGGGTCGAGATCGGCGGGGGCTCGATCCGCATCCACCGCATGGACCTGCAAAAGCGCATGTTCGAGGTGCTCGGGATCGGCGAGGAGGAGGCCGAGGCCAAGTTCGGTTTCTTCCTCGAGGCCCTGACCTACGGGGCACCGCCGCACGGCGGGATCGCCTGGGGGCTCGACCGGCTCCTCGCGTTGATGACCGATAGCCCCTCGATCCGCGAGGTCATCCCCTTCCCCAAGAACAAGGCCGGCCGCGACCCCCTGACCGGCGCCCCGAGCCCCGTCTCCGAGGACCAGCTCAAGGAGCTCGGGCTCAAGGTGGTGGTATGAGGCTCCCCTACCTCCTGGTGGACGCCTTCACCCGCACCCCGGGGACCGGCAACCGGGTGGCGATCTTCCCCGACGCCCGGGGCTTTTCCGAGGCCGACGCGGCCAGGATCACCGGGCGGCTCGGCGTCCGCGAGGCCGCCTTGGTGGTGGGCGGCGGGGGCGAGGTCTTCGAGGTGCGCTACCTCACCCCGGGGGGCGAGATCGAGTTCGCCGGTGCCGCCACCATCGCGCTCGCGCTCGCGCTCCTCCAGGAGGGGATCGCCAAGGCGGGGAGCGAGAAGCTCTTCTTTCGCACGCCGGGCGAGACCGTGCCGGTGGTGATCCACTACCGGGGCGACGAACCGGTGGAGGCGGTGATGCGGGAACCCGCCCCCCGGTTTCAAAGCCCGCCCACCTACGCCGAGCTCCGTTCGGTGATGGAGGCGCTGGGGGCGGATGAGCGCTACCTGCACCGGGGATTGCCGGTGGGGGTGGCCTATGCCGGGCTTTGGTCGCTCTTTTTGCCGATGGTGGCGCCCGGGATGGTGGACGCCCTCGAGCCCGATCCCAGGAAGCTCGCCGAGCTCTCCGAGCGGCTCGGCGTCTCGACCTTCCACCCCTACGCCCCCATGGGTCCCCGCACCTACTACGCCCGGGACTTTGCCCCTGCGCTTGGGATCCCCGAGGACCCGGTTACGGGAAGTGCGAACGGGGCGCTCGCCGCCCTCCTCGCCCGGGCGGGCGTGGTTCCCCGGCGCGAGGGCGCGGTGATCATCACCGTATTGCAGGGGCATCACCTCGGGGTGCCCGGCGAGGTGCGGGTGCGGGTCGAGTACACCGCGAGCGGCGAGCCCTACGCGGTCTACGTGGGGGGAAGCGCGGCGATCGCCGAGCGGGGCGTGCTCGAGCTATGATCCGACTGGTCTTCGTTGACGCCGACGGCACCCTGGTAGGAAGCCAGGGCGTACCGGATTGCGCCTGGGAGGCGATCGCGAAGGCGCGGGGAAGGGGCCTCGCGCTGGCCCTCTCCACCGGCCGGTTGGCCCGGGGCAAGACTCTGGAGTACGCGAAACGACTCGACCCCGAGGGCTACCACATCTTCCAGTCGGGGGCGGTGGTCCTGGACGGCCGCGGTAGGGTGGCCCGGGCCTGGCGGCTTCCCCAGACCCCCTACCACCGGGCGGTGGATCTCGCCCGGAGGGAGGCGGCCGCGCTCGAGACCTACGCCGCCGGAGGAGGGTTTTACGCCGAGCGTAGCTCCCGGCTCCTCGACGCCCACGCGGAGCTGATCGGGGTCGGGCCCGAGCCCCGCGATCTGCACCGGGTCTTCTTCGAGGCCCCGGTGGTGCGGGCCCAGTTCGTGGTCGAGAGCGAGCGCTGGCCTCTTCTCCGCCCCTCCGTCCTCGCCCTCGGGCTTGACCTGCACGAGGCCACCAGCCCGGCGACCCCGGGGATCGTCTACGCCTCGCTCACCGCCCCCGGGGTGGGCAAGCTCAAGGCCGCCCGCTTCGTCGCCGAGCGGCTCGGCGTCGATCTCGCCCGCGAGGCAGCGGCGGTGGGCGACGGCAAGAACGACCTCGAGCTCCTCCGGGCGGTACGCTTCGGCGTCGCCATGGGAAACGCCCCCGAAGAGGTCCGGCGGGCGGCCGACCTCGTCGTCCCTCCGGCGGACGCGTGCGGTCTCGCCCGGGCCCTGGAGGCGATATGGCGCCTCGGGGACTCGTAGCCTTCGACCTCGACGGCACGCTCCTCGACGCCGAGGGGCGGTTCCTCGAGGACGCCCTGGCGGTGGTCCGGGCGCTCCGGGAGGCGGGCTACCTCCTCGCGGTGAACACCGGCCGGCTGGCCGCGGGGTTTGCCCTCGAGGCCGCCCGGCGGCTCGATCCCGAGGGCCTCCACGCCTACTCCGACGGGGGTCTGGTGGGCACCGCCCTCGGCGAGCCCCGCCGCCTCCACCCCTTTTCCGAGCGGGCCACCCGGCGGATCTACGAGCTGCTCAAGCGCCACCGCTTTCCCGCCGACGTGATCACCGCGAGCCGGGTGCGCCTCTACCTCGCGGGGCAGCCGCCTCCTGAGCTCGGTGAGCACGTGGCCCGGACCGGTACCCCCTCGTTCCCCGCGCCCCCGGAGGCGCTCCTCGCCCATCCTCCCCTCACCGTGTGGCTCGCGGGGATCCCACTTGCGGCGTGGCGGGAGGCGGAGGGTTTGCTCGACGGCGAGCTCGAGGCCGAGGTGCACGGCCCCTTCGAAGGACGGGTCTACGTGGGGCTCCGGCCCCGCGGCCGGGACAAGGGGACCGCGCTTTTGGAGCTCGCTGAGCTTTTGGCGGTGCCCCCTTCCCGCGTCGCGATGGTGGGCGACGGGTTGAACGACCGCCCCGCGCTGCTCCGGGCGGGGCTCGGGATCGCGGTGGGAAACGCGGTGCCCCCGGCGAAGGAGGCCGCCCACGTGGTCGTCGCTCCCCACACTTCCGGCGGGCTTTGGGAGGCCTACGAGGCGATCCGGGCGCGCTTTGGGTAAAGCACCCTTGACAAATGGTCAAGCATACTTTACACTCGAAGGTGTAAAGGAGGCTTGACATGCATGTTTGGGAGTCCGAGGTCATCCGGTACACCCACCTGGGAAAGCTTCCGCGGTACGTCCCGGTACTCGCGGGGCCCGGAGGTTGGGAGGCGATGAAAAACAAGATCCGCGAGCTCAGGGCCCGAAAGGGCTGGAGCCAGGCTGAGCTGGCGCGGCGGCTTGGGGTCAGCCGGCAGACGGTGATCGCCATCGAAAAAGGGCGCTACGATCCCAGCCTGCCGCTCGCCTTCAAAATCGCCCGGGTCTTCGGGGAGCCGATCGAGGCGATTTTTCTCCCGGAGGAGGACGATGAGCTCCGCGCCTAGGGATGGGGGCTTTACCCTCGTGGTTTTGGTCGCCACCTTGCTGGTGGCCTACTTCGGGGGTCCGGCGGCCGCCGCCTGGGTGCTGGTGGCGGTCTGGGCCTGTGTTTTTGCCCTCGTCGCGCTCATCGTGGGCGTGCTTGCGAGCCTCTCCGCTCCCCCCGCTGGTCGGATCCAGCTTCGTTTGGGGCCGCGGGGAAGGCTGAACCGGTGGCTGCTCACCCTCTGGGGTGGCCTTACCGCGCTTGCCTTCGCTTTTCTCGCCACCGGCGGCCATCCCCTTTTCTGGCTTCCCTTTCTCTCGCTTGGGGTAGTGGTCCTGCCGGGTAGCGGTGAGCTCTTGCTCGACGAGTACGTGCAGGGGCTCCTCGCCCAGGGGGCGGCCCTCGCGGGGGGATTGGCGCTCGCCGCGCTGCCCCTTCTTGGGCTCACCGGTAGTCCCGGGCTTGACGTGGCCCTGGCCGCGCTCGCGGTCTACGCCCTTGCCCTCGAGGCCTACGTCGCCTACCGGCTCGCCCGGTAAACTGGCCCTATGCGCCGCGTTTTCATCGAGGAGATCGCAAAGTTTGAGGGCCAAGAGGTAAGGCTTCTAGGCTGGCTCTTTAACCGACGCTCGAAGGGTAAGATCCACTTCCTGATCGTCCGGGACGGCACCGGTTTCCTCCAGGCCACGGTCTTTAAGGGCCACGTGGACGAGGAGACCTTCCGCGAGGCCGACCACCTGCCCCAGGAGACCGCGCTTGAACTTCGGGGGCGCGTCAAGGCCGATCCCCGGGCCCCCGGGGGCTTCGAGCTCGAGGTCACCGGGCTCCGGGTGATCTCGAAGCCCCTCGGGGAATACCCGATCACCAAAAAGGACCACGGGATCGACTTCCTCTTGGACCACCGCCACCTCTGGCTCCGCCACCGGCGGCCCTGGGCGGTGATGCGAATCCGGGATGAGCTCGAGCGCGCCACCCACGATTTCTTCTCGAAGCGCCACTTCCTCCGCTTCGACGCCCCCATCCTCACCCCGAGCGCGGTCGAGGGTACCACCGAGCTCTTCGAGGTCGAACTCTTCGACGGGGAAAAAGCCTACCTCTCCCAGTCCGGCCAGCTCTACGCCGAGGCGGGGGCGCTCGCCTACGGGCGGGTCTACACCTTCGGCCCTACCTTCCGGGCCGAGCGCAGCAAGACGCGGCGGCACCTCCTCGAGTTTTGGATGGTCGAGCCCGAGGCCGCCTTCATGACCCACGAGGAAAACCTCAAGCTCCAGGAGGAGTACGTGAGCTACCTGGTGAGCCGGGTACTCGAAAACCGGACAAGGGAGCTGGAGCTCTTGGGGCGCGATCCCAAGAAGCTCGAGCCCGCGGCCCTGGGCGATTACCCCCGGCTTACCTACCAGGAGGCGATCGAGCTACTCGAAAAAATCGCCGAGGACGAAGGCGTCGAGCCCATCCCCTACGGCGAGGACTTCGGTGCCCCCCACGAGACCGCGATCAGCAAGCAGTTCGACCGGCCGGTCTTCATCGAAAAATACCCCGCCAAGATCAAGGCCTTCTACATGCAGCCCGACCCCGAGGACCCCGAACTCGTCTTGAACGACGACCTCCTGGCCCCCGAGGGCTACGGCGAGATCATCGGCGGCTCGGAGCGGATCTGGGACCTGGAGCTTTTGAAAAGGAGGATCCAGGAGCGCGGCCTGCCCGAGGAGGTCTACGACTGGTACCTCGACCTCAGGAAGTTTGGGAGCGTGCCCCACGCGGGCTTTGGACTGGGGCTCGAGCGCACCGTGGCCTGGATCGCGGGCCTTGCGCACGTGCGGGAGGCGGTTCCCTTCCCGCGCACGTATACCCGGATTCGTCCTTGAGGTTGGTATTTGGGTTGTTCTTTGTGATTTATGTGGGTTGCCCCGGTTCGTGAACTTTTTCACGCGCTTGCGAAAAACGCTTATTGCCACCCCAAAAGCCACAAGACCAACTGGAGCAACCTCACCCGACCTTGAGGGAAACCCCTTTTTCGACAAGCTCCACGAAGAACGCGTGCACCCGGGGGTCGTCCGTGAGTTCGGGGTGAAAGGTGGTGACCATGGCCCGCTCGCCCGCGACCCATACCGGATCCCCGCGGTAGGTCGCGAGCACCCGGAGCCCCTCCCCTACCCGGGTGATCACCGGCGCGCGGATGAAGATCGCGTGGAAGGGGCGATCGAACCCCTCGATCGCAAGGTCGGTCTCGAAGGACTCCACCTGGCGGCCATAGGCGTTCCGGGCCACGGCGAGGTCGAGCACCCCGAGCCGAGGCTGATCCGGGTAGCCCTCGATCTCCCGTGAAAGCCAGATCGCCCCGGCGCAGGTTCCCCAAAGAGCGAGCGAGCCCTCCTGGTAGCGGCGCCGGGCCTCCTCCTCCACCCCGTACTCCCGGGCGAGTTTTCCGATGGTGGTGGACTCCCCGCCCGGGATCACGAGACCCGTGACCCCGGCGAGATCCCCTGCCCTCCGCACGCGGCGGGTCGGAACCCCCATCCTCTGAAACATGTGCTCGTGCTCGCGGAAATCGCCCTGGACCGCCAGAATCCCGATCATCGCCCCTATCCTGCGGCTTTGTCCGGAGGGCGTCAAGGCGTTTGCGCGTGGTTTGTGAAAAGGGTAAGCCCCGAAAGTTCGTGAAAGATATCACTTATAGGGTAAAAAGGCCGCGGGGCCTAAAGCCCCGCGCGAAAAACCCGCTACCAGCCGCGCTTGGCGAGCCGCTCTTCCTCGGGGATCAGATCGATGTTGATCCCCACCATGGGTTCGCCGAGGTCCTCGCTCACCTCGGCCAGGACCTCGGGGTCGTCGTAGTGGGTCACCGCGCGGACGATCGCCCGGGCGCGCTTCCTAGGATCGCCGGATTTGAAGATCCCCGATCCCACGAAGACCCCTTCCATTCCGAGGTGCATCATCAAGGCCGCGTCCGCCGGGGTGGCGACGCCGCCGGCGGCGAAGTTCACCACCGGGAGCTTGCCGTGCTCGTGGACCCACTTGACCAGGTCGAGGGGGGCCCCTAGCTCCTTGGCCGCCGCCGGGAGCTCGTCCTCCCGGAGGGACTGGAGCCAGCGGATCTGCTTCCACATCCGGCGCGCGTGGCGCACCGCCTCCACGACGTTGCCGGTACCGGCCTCGCCCTTGGTGCGGATCATCGCCGCCCCCTCGGCGATTCGGCGAAGCGCCTCGCC
>CAYYAB010000019.1:0-19721 GCA_964469895.1 uncultured bacterium
GGGAGGTGGACGTGGTGAACGAACCCCTGGAGGCCAAGAACGGGTGGATGCCCGTCCCCGAGGGCCCGGGGATCGGGGTCACCCTGAACCCCGACGCCCTCAAACGCTATTCCCTCGAGCAAAGCAAGCTCCGGCCCGGGGTGTAATGGGCCCGTTGCCCCCATAGGGGGAGTGCAAGGAAAGAAGCAAGTATGAAACACGGAAGGATCCTGACACTGGCGGCGGCCCTCGCACTGGGCCTCGCTTTCGCCACCCCCAAGGACACCTTCGTCCACATGACCTTCGGCGAGGTGGACACCCTCGACCCGGCCCAGGCCTACGACACCGCCTCGGGCTACATCCTCGAGAACATCTACGAAACCCTCTATACCTAACAAATAAGGACTCCCTCACCGAGTACGAGCCGGCGCTCGCCGTCAGCTACTCGATAAGCGAGGACGGCAAGACCTACACCTTCCAGCTCCGCAAAGGCGTCAAGTTCCACTCCGGCAACCCGATGACCTGCCGCGATGTGGAGTACTCGATCGAGCGCCTCCTGGTCACGAACCCCGGCGACTCCGCGGGTTGGTTCTACGCCGAGAGCCTGGTGGGCTACGACGTGAACGCCAAGGCGGCGGCCGCCGAAGAACTCGGTGAAAACCCCGACCCCAAGAAGCTCGAGGCCTTTCTCGAGGCGTACTGGCAAAAAATCGACCAGAGCGTCGAGTGCGACGGCCTCTACACCGTCAAGTTTCACCTGGTGAAGCCCGACCCCAGCTTCTTCGCCAAGCTGATGTACACCGCCTCCTCAGTGATCGACTCTAAGTGGGCGATCGAGCACGGCGAGTGGAGCGGTACCAAGAAGGACTGGAAGGACTGGATCGGGCGCGACCTCCGCCAGGGCTACCTCCACAACCACGCCTCGGGCACCGGCGCCTACAAGCTCGTCAAGTGGGACGGGAAGAACGTCGTCGCCGAGGCCTTCGACGGCTACTGGGGCAAAAAGCCTGCGATTAAGAAAGTGCTGGTCCAGGTGGTGGACGAGCAGGCCACCCGGATCGAGGCCCTAAAGCGCGGCGACGCCGACCGGGTGACGATCAACGACCGGGCCACCCTCGAGTCCCAGATCCGCGGCCTGCCCGGGGTCAAGGTCTGGGAGGACAAGAACTGGGCGCCGGCGGTGGCGAGCGCGATCTTCTTCAACCAAAAACCCTCGGTTCAGGACAACCCCTACCTGGGCTCGGGCAAGCTCGACGGTAAGGGCGTACCCCCCGATTTCTTCCAAGACGTGCACGTCCGCAAGGCCTTTGCCTACGCCTTCGACCAGGACGCGATCATCGAGGACCTCTACCTAGGCCACGGGGTGAAGCTCACCATGGCCCTTCCGCCCTCGTTCCTGGGCTACGACCCCAATATCCCCATCTACAACCTCGACCTCGACAAGGCCGAGGCCCACTTCAAGAAGGCCTTCGGCGGCAAGCTCTGGAAGACGGGCTTCGAGCTCACCATTCTCTATAACGAAGGGAACACCACTCGCCAAACCATCGCCGAGATGCTGAAGGCGAACATCGAGGAGATCAACCCGAAGTTCAAGATCAACGTCCAGGGCGTGCAGTGGCCCGACTTTATCCGGGCGGTCTCGAAGCGTCAGCTCCCGGTCTTCGTGCTGGGCTGGGGCGCCGACTACGCCGACCCCGATAACTTCGTCTACACCTACTACCACTCCCGCGGCTACTACGGGAACAAGATCGGGCTGAAAGACGCCGAGCTCGACCGCCTGGTGGAGGAGGCCCGGAGCATCACCGATCCCAAGAAGCGTGCCGAGCTCTACTCCAAGATCGGCCACCGCGGCTACGAGATCGTGCCCTTCGTACCCTACCCGCTGCCCTCGCCCTTCATGGTCACTCGCGACAACGTCGTCGGGGTCTACTACAACCCGATGCGCTCGGGTGAGTTCCTCTGGAAGGACATCGCCAAGAAGTAAGGCGGAGGAACCCAGGCGGGGGGCCATCCGGCCCCCCGCATTTTGTAAACTCGGGAAGCGGCCGGCTAGGCCGGGGAGGCGAACGTGCTCACCTACGCGATCCGGAGGCTTTTGCAACTGCCCATCGTGCTCTTCGTGGTCTCGGTGGTGATCGTCGGGTTGCTCCAGTTCCTGCCCCCGACGGCGCGGGCTGCCGCCTACGTGAAGAGCGAGCAGCAGCTCGCCCACATCGACGAAATCATCAAACAGTACAACCTGGACGCGCCCTTTTACGTGCAGTACTGGACCTGGCTAAAAAACGCCCTGAAGGGGAACCTGGGGTTTTCCCGGGTGGATAAGAAGCCGGTGCTCGAATCCATCGCCACCCGGCTTCCGGTCTCCGCCGAGCTCGTGCTCTACGCTTTCTTGCCGACCCTGCTCTTTTCGGTTTGGCTAGGGACGCTCGCCGCCATCTATCGGGACCGTTTCTTGGACCAGTTGATCCGGGTACTCGCGGTGGTCTTCTGGTCGCTTCCCACCTTCGTTTTGGGCATCGCGCTCGTGGCCGTCGTCTATGGCTACCTCAAGCTCTTCGGCATCGGCCGGCTCCCCCCCGACCTGATCATCCAGCTCGCCCAGCAGGCGAACGCCGGCGAGTTCCGCTACTACACCGGGCTACTCACCATCGACGGGCTCTTAAACGGCCGGCTCGACGTAACCCTCGCCGCGCTCAAGCACCTGGTGCTTCCCACCATCACCCTGATCCTGGTGCTCGGAGCCCAGATCGTGCGGGTGATGCGTTCCTCGATGCTCGACGAGCTGGGCAAGGACTACGTGCGCACCGCCCGGGCCAAGGGCCTGCCGGAAAAAGTCGTCTACTACAAGCACGCCCGCCGCAACGCCCTGATACCGGTGATCACTTTGGCGGGACTGATGTTTGCCTTCATGCTGAACGGGGTGGTGATCACCGAGACGATCTTCAACCTCCCGGGGCTCGGGCAGTGGGCGGCGGCGGCGGCGGTCCAGCTGGACCAGCCCTCGATTCTGGGCTTCGCCCTCTTTACCGCCCTGATCGTCGCCCTTGCCAACATCGCGGTGGACATGCTCTACGCCCTGGTGGACCCGCGGATCCGCTACGAGTGAGGAGGCCATGGCCGAAGCGACCCTTTTCAAACCCAAGCGCGAGTCCTTCTGGCGCTCCCGCGCCTGGCGGCGGTTCCGCCGCAACCCGCTGGCGATCGTCGGCACGCTGATCGTGCTCTTTTTCATGCTGGTGGCGATCTTCGCCCCCGCCCTCACCGCCGACCGCATGGGTCGAAACTGCCTCCGCGACCTGGGCGTCAAGCGCACCGAGGCGGTCAAGGTACTTAGGAACCCGCTTTCCCCCAAGTTCTGGCGGGCGACCCTCCACCCCCCGGCCTCCTGCTACAAGATCCCCCGGAAGGGCTACTCGCCGATCCCCAAGCACCCCTCGAAGAAGTACCCGCTGGGCCTCTCGGGGGGCGGCTACGACATCCTTTACGGGCTCATCTGGGGTGCCCGGAGCGCCTTTTACGTGGGCATCCTCGTGATTAGCGTCGCCCTTTTGATCGGCATTTTGATCGGGGGGCTCACCGGCTACCTGGGCGGCTGGGTGGACCACGCGCTGATGCGCTTCACCGACGCGGTTTACGCCTTCCCCGGCCTGGTCTTGGTGATGGTGGCGGTAACCATCTTCGGCCGCAGCCTGACCACGATCATGCTGGCGATCGCGATCGTCAGCTGGCCCACCTACGCCCGGATGCTCAGGGGGAACATCCTGAAGGTCAAGGCCCAGGACTTCGTGGACGCGGCCCGGGCGCTCGGCGCGGGGCCCTTGCGTATCTTCTTCAAGCACGTGCTCCCGAACGCCATCGGGCCCCTGATCATCCTGGCGAGCCTCGATATCGGCTCGATCGTGCTCTCGGTGGCGGCCTTGAGCTTTTTGGGCCTCGGCCCCGAGATCGGGTTCGCCGACTGGGGACAGATGGTGAACTTCGCCCGGAACTGGATCGTGGGGCCGCCGGGCGAGCCCCTCAAGTACTGGTACACCTGGGTCTGGCCGGGGCTTGCCATCGCGCTCTTCGTGCTCGGGTGGAACCTGCTCGGCGACGCGGTGCGCGACGCCCTCGACCCGAGAAGCTAAAAGCCCCGTCCCTAGCGGCCTCCGCTCGAAGTCGGCGGGGGTTTTTTGCTATACTGGGCCGCGTACGAAAGGTACGGGAGGTGGTTATGAGGAAGAAAATCGGGATTCTGACGGCGCTCGCGTTCCTGCTCGGGGTCGCCTTCGCGGCGGTGCCGAAGGATACCTACGTCTACATGACCTTCGGCGACATCGACACTCTCGACCCCGCGCAGGCTTACGACACCGCCTCGCTGCACATCATTGAGAACGTCTACGAGACCCTTTACACGTATAAGAAAGACTCGCTCACCGAGTACGAACCGCTGCTCGCTACCAGCTACGAGATCAAGGACGGCGGCAAGACCTACATCTTCCACCTCCGCAAAGGGGTGCAGTTCCACTCCGGCAACCCGATGACCTGCCGGGACGCCGAGTACTCGTTTGAGCGCATCCTGGTGACGAACCCCGGCGACGGGCCCGGATGGTTCTTCGCCGAGAGCCTGATCGGCTACGACTCGAACGCAAAGAGCGCCCTCGGCGAGAACGCCTCGCCGGAGGCGTACGACAAGTACTGGGAGCTCATCGACAAGAGCGTCGAGTGCGACGACCTCTATACCCTCCGCTTCACCCTGGTGAAGCCCGACCCCAGCTTCTTCGCCAAGCTGCTCTACGCCGGCGCCGCGATTATTGACTCCAAGTGGGCGATCGAGCACGGCGAGTGGAGCGGCACCAAGAAGGACTGGCTCGACTGGGCGGGCAAGGACCTCCGCCAGGGCTACCTCCACAAGCACATGTCGGGCACCGGCCCCTACAAGCTCGTCAAGTGGGACGGCGAGAACGTGGTGGCCGAGGCCTTCGACAAGTACTGGGGCAAAAAGCCCAAGATCAAGCGGGTGCTCGTTCAGATCGTCAAGGAGCAGGCCACCCGGCTTGAGGCCCTAAAGCGCGGCGACGCCGACCGGGTGACGGTGAACGACTGGGCCACGGTCGAGTCGCAGGTGCGGGGCCTGCCCGGGGTGAAGGTCTGGAGCGACCCGAACTGGGCGCCCGCCGGGGCCGGGGTGATCTTCTTCAACTTCAAGGTCGAGGGCAAGGACAACCCCTA
This sequence comes from uncultured bacterium, assembly GCA_964469895.1. Lineage (GTDB taxonomy): Bacteria > Deinococcota > Deinococci > Deinococcales > Marinithermaceae > WFXV01. The sequence continues at coordinate 5,191 of CAYYAB010000019.1, forward strand.
CATCGGCAAGAACACCCCGCGTGATCTCTTTAGTGACATCAACGTCCGCAAGGCGTTCGCCCACCTGGTGGACCAAGACGCACTGATTGATGAGATCTTCCTGGGCCACGGCGTCAAGCTCACGATGGCCCTGCCGCCCTCGTTCCTTGGCTACGACCCCACCATCCCGATCTACGAGTTCAACCCCGACAAAGCCGAGATGTACTTCAAGAAGGCCTTCGGCGGCAAGCTCTGGGACCAGGGATTTGAGATCACCATCACCTACAACCAGGGCAACACCTTCCGCCAGACCATCGCCGAGATGCTGAAGGCCAATGTCGAGGCGATCAATCCCAAGTTCAAGGTCAACGTCCGCGGTCTGCAGTGGCCCGACTACCTGCGGAGCGCCCGCAACAAGATGCTGCCGATCTGGCCGCTCGGCTGGATCGCCGACTACGCCGACCCCGACAACTTCATCCACCCCTTCTACCACTCGAAGGGCGCGCTGGCGAAGCGTCAGAACCTGAACATCCCCGAGCTCGATCGTCTGATCGAGGAGGCCCGGGCCACCGTGGATCCCAAGAAGCGGGCCGAGATCTACAAGAAGATCGGGCGGCTCGCCCACGACCTGGCGGTGAACGTGCCGCTGCCCTCGCAGTCGCCGTTCATCGTCACCCGGGACAACTTAAAGGGCGTCTACTACAACCCGATGCGCTCGGGGACCTTCCTCTGGAAGGACATCTACAAGGAGTAAGGGCGAAAAGGCCCGCTCGCCCCGGGGCCCTAGGGCCCCGGGGTTTTTAGTAGGAGCGCTTTTGAACCTTTAAGCCCTGGGCGGCGAGCCAGTCCACCAGAAAACCCACCGCGTGCCGCACCCCGGGGGTGACCAGGGGGTCGCCGAAGCGCTTGATCCCGGCGTAGAGGCCGTGGGCGCTCGGGCGGAGCTCGAGGAGGAGTTCTTGGATGAGCTCGAGCTCAGGCTCCTCCACCCGCAAAAGAAAGTAGTACCCCTCGGGAAGGCGTCGGGTGAGCTCGAGAAAGATCGCGTGCCCGCCGGGGAAAGCGTGGACTTTTTTGGTGAAGTCCCGGATCTCGGGAAGCGGGCCTTCGAGAATCGCGTGGGGCATCTCGTCCTCCTTTCGAAGCGGCGGGAAGGCCTCACGGGCCTCGGCCGCCTTGGCAAAGACCGCGTGATAGAACCGGCGACCGCGTTTTTTCCATTTCTCGGCGTACTTGGTGGTGAGGACCTCGGGGGGCGGCGGAAGGGTCCGGACCTCGAAAAGGCCGCTTTTCCTTCCCTCCTCAAGCGCGAAGGCGAAGTAGTCGGGGTGGTCCGTGGTCAAGAAAAGCGCGCCCCCATCCGCCAGCCGGGTCGAGAGCAGGCGGAAAAAGGGCACCTGCAAAAGCCGCCGCTCGGCGTGTCGGCTTTTCGGCCAGGGGTCGGGGAAGTTGACGTAGACCCGGGAAAGGGCCCGGGGGGGTACCAGGTTCCGAAGGGCGAACCCGGCCATCCCCTTAAAGAGCCGAACCGCCTCGACCCCCTCGCGGCGAAGCCGCCGGAGTGCCCGCACCACGCTGGCCCCGGCAGCCTCGACCCCGAGGAGGTTCCACTCGGGGTGCGCTCGGGCGAGGGTGACCAGAAACCGCCCGTCCCCGAAACCGATCTCGAGCACAAGCGGCCCCTCCCGCCCGAAGGTGGCGGCAGGATCGATGGGAAAGCGGAGCTCGGCGAAGCGAAGCAGACGCGCCATGCGTCCTGTAGCATACCGGCATGCGGGCGCTCCTTTTGCGCTGGCTCGTGAACACGCTCGCGCTCTGGGTGGTGAGCGAGCTCTACGCGGGCGTCTACTTCGCGCCCGAAAGCGGTCTCGACGACTACCTGGTGGCGGGGCTGGTGCTCGGCCTGGCAAACGCCCTCATCCGCCCCGTTTTGCTCCTCCTCACCCTTCCCTTAAACCTTCTGACGCTCGGGCTTTTCACCCTGGTGGTGAATGCGCTCGTGCTCTGGCTCGTGGCCTTCGCCACCCCGCTCGAGGTCCGGGGCTTTACCGGCGCCCTCATCGGCGCCCTTCTCCTCGCGCTGGTTTCCTTCGCCCTTAACCTCCTTATCAAGGAGGACGCGTAGGCTAAAGGCGCCATGGCCACGCGTTCGCCCTCCCTCCTACGCGGCGTCGCCCTGCCCGCCGAGCACGGCGGCTGGGGCTTCACCCTCGAGCCCATCCTGCTCGGCCTCGCCCTCGCCCCGAGCCTAGCCGGGCTCGGGGTCGGCGTGATGGGGCTTTTCGCATTCCTCGCCCACCACCCGGTCAAGCTCGCGCTCTCCGACCTCCGCCGGGGCCACCGCTACCCCCGCACCCTGCTCGCCCTCAAGGTGGGAGGGTTTTACGTCTTGCTCTCAAGCCTAGGCCTCGCCCTCGCCCTATTAAGCGCCAAGGCGCCCTTTCTCCTGCCGCTATTCCTCGGGCTTCCGATGGCGTTTTTGAAGGTCGGGCTCGACGCCGCCGGACGCGGCCGGAGCTTCGTCAGCGAGATGGCCGGGGCCCTCGGGGCCGCCACCCTGGCCCCGGCGGCGGTGCTCGCCGGGGGCGGGAGCCCGGAGTGGGCGCTTGGGAGCTGGCTCGTGCTCGCGCTCCGGGCGCTGGTCTCGATCCGCTACGCCCGAGCGGCGGTGCGGCGGGCGCGGGGGCTTCCGGTGAGCCTGGCCTCGATGGCCGCCACCGGCGCCCTCGGCACCCTGCTCGCCCTGCTCCTAGCCTGGCAGGGCTGGATCCCCTGGCTGGGCGCGGCGGCGATCGCGGCGCTCTCGGTCTACGCCCTCTTCATGCTCCGCCGACCCCCGATCCCCGCCAAGAAGGTGGGCTGGGGCCAGATGTTCTGGGGCTGGGCCACGGTCGTTCTGGTCGCCGCCGGCTACTGGCTCGGGCTCTAGCGCTTTTTCTGCTCCTCGCGGAGCTTGCGCATCCGCCAGAGCATCTCATTGGTCACCACCCGGCGGCTCATCGCGTAAACGAAGACGATCATGGCAAAAAGCTGAAGGAGCGCCGAGAGCAAAAGCCCCGCGTTCAAAAGGTCGCTTTGGCCCCGGGAAGCGGAAAGGGGCTCGAGCACACCCCTTAGGAGAAGCCCCAGGTTGAGGGTCCAGTAGGTCAGGGCCTCGAGCCCCGGCTGCTTGATCTGGCCGGGGCGGGGCATCATCCAGTAGGCCACACCGAAGACCATGTTCATGAAAAAACCGACGACCCCGGCGTGGACGTGCACGCTCCGCCAGGAGCCCAGGAGCCCGGGGTCGAGGTAGAAGAGCACCCCGAGCACCCCGTTTACGAGCAGCCAGAAAAGCGAGGTCCGGACGAAGAGGTACTCGTAAAAAAACATCAGCGCACCAAGGCCACCGGGCACGCGGCCCGGCGGAGCACGTACTCGGTGGTGGAACCGAGGAGGAGCTCAAACACCCGACCGCGGCCAAAAGCCCCCATGACCAAAAGATCGCTGGGCTCCGCCAGCTGCACGAGCTCCTGCGCCGGGTCACCGGAGAGCGGCTTGGCGTGCGCTTTGGCGCCGTGGGCCCGGAGATACTCGACCCCCTCGGCGGCGAGTAGCGCGGCCCGGTCCAGGTCCTCGTCCACGCTCGCCACCAGGGCCTCAAGCGCGATCCCCTCGAGCAGATCGGCGGCGAAGTGGAGCGCCCGGGCCGCGGAGTCGGATCCGTCGTAGCCCACCACCAAACGCTCGGGCTCGGCGAAATCGAGGGCCGCCACCAAAACCGGCACCGGACTCGTTCGGGCCACCCGCTCGACGGTGCTCCCCAGCCCCGTGGCCTCGTGCCCCGCCTGCTCGCCGGCGCGCCCGATCGCCACCAGGTCGAAGGCGCGGGCCTCTTTGGCGATGACCTCGTAGGGCACGCCCGTGCGGATCACCCCCTCGAAGCGGAGTCCCTCGGCCTCGCGGGAAAGGCGCTCGATCACCGCCTTCCCCCGAGCCTCGAGCGCCTCGTCGATCGCCTCGTGGTAGGTGGGCACGGGCACGCTGATCGCCCCGAAGTCGAGGAGCTCGGGAAAGCGAATAAGCCGCACGTCTTTGACGAAGAGGGCCACGAGCTCGGCCGAAAGCCGCCGAGCCAAGAAGAGCGCGAGGGCCTCCGCGCTTCTTGCCGGGGGCGATCCGTCGGTGGCGAGGAGCATGCGCTTGATCATCGCCTTCATTCTTGCACGGGGGAATGCTAGACTTCCCCCGTGAGATCCATGTTCACCCAGGGCTCAAAGAGTGCGGCTATAAAAGAAAAAGTGGCGCGCCCGAGAGGACTCGAACCTCTGACCTTCGGCTCCGGAGGCCGACGCTCTATCCAGCTGAGCTACGGGCGCACTCAGCAACGGCTAATGTACCAAGTCGCTAGGGAGGTCGTCAAGTGAAGGTAAATCGTCGTGCCATCACCATCATCTTCGGCATTCTCGCCGTAAGCTTCGCCCTCGGTACCATCTTGCTCTTTACCCCAAAAGGCCAGCAGCAGGCTCAGGGGCGGGCGCTGCTTTGGGTGAACGGCAAGCCCATCTACGAGCTCGATCTCGCCCGAATGCAGCAGTCCGACCCGCTTTTCGGTCTGGCGCCCGAGGGTACGCTCCGTCCCCTGATCGAGACCCACTTCATCGAGCAAGTGATCCTGAACGAGGCCCTCGCCCAGGACGCGAGCCGAATCCGGGTGAGCGCGGCCGAGGTGCGGGACGAAGTCGCCAAGATCCGCAAGCAGTTCGGCCTCACCGACAAAAAGGCCTACGACCGCTTCCTGCAGCAGATCGGCTACACCGATAGCCTCTTAAGAAAGCAGATCCGGCGGGCGCTCAAGATCCAAAAGCGCTTCGAGGAGATCAAGAAGAAGGTTAAACTCACCGAGGAGGAAGCCCGATTCTTCTTCGAGCTCCACAAGGCGAACTACGCCCCCGAGGACAAGGTCCTCGCCCGGCAGATCGTGGTCGACGACAAGGCGCTCGCGGAGAAGATCCGAAAGGAGCTCGAAGCTGGGGCTGACTTCGTCGAGCTCGCCAAGAAGTACTCCAAGGTCGGGGCGGACCAGGGGGGAGCGCTCGGCGCCGAACCCGGCTCCACCGAGCCCGGCCCGGTGACCCGGGTGGTCTTCCCCGAGGCGGTGGCGGCCGAGGTCTTCAAGCTCACCGGCGGGGGCATCACCCCGGTGGTCGAGGCCGGCGGGCGCTACTACATCGTCCAGGTGGTGAAGTTCCTCCCGGGCGGGGAGGTCACCTACGAGGAGGTCAAGGACCGGGTCAAGAAGGATGCCCTCGCCATCAAGCAGCAGGGGGCGTTGGAGAACTACGTGCTCGAGGTCCGCAAGAAGGCCCAGGTCAAGTTCGCCGAGAACTTCCCCTACCATTACCAAAACCCGGTGGTGGCCCGGGTCAACGACGCCGAGATCCGGCTCGAGGACGTTTCCCAGGTGGTCTTTTCAAACCCGCAGGTCCCGAATCTCATCCGTCAAGGCCTCGGCGAGCTGGTGGTCCAGTTCTTCTACCCCACCACCCTGGACCAGCTCGTGACCAACGAGCTCCTTTTCCAGGAGGCCAAGAAGACCGGCAAGCCCTTCATCGGCCCCAAGGCCCGCATCGCCTCCGACGTACAGCTTTGGAAGACCAGGGACCTCACCGTCACCGAGGAGGAGGTTCGGGCCTACTACGAGAAGAACAAGGCCCAGTTCACCATTCCGGCCACCGCCTCCGTGGCGCTTGCCCGGTTTGAGGACGAGGCCAAGGCCAAGGAATACCGGGAAGGGGTGCTCAAGGGCGAGGATCCGAAAAAGCTCGCCGAAAAGCTCGGCGGGCAGTACGTCGAGGCCGAGAAGGCCACCCCGGACCAGCTCCCGCCCGTGCTCCAGCCGGTGGTCTTCGGCGACGCCCCCAAGGAAGACTCCCCGGCGGGTAAGGTCTCCGACGTGATCCAGGTGGGGGACAAGGACTACGAGGTGGCGATCGTCCGTAAGGTGACTCCCGAGGTGGTTCGGCCCTTTGAGGAGGTCCGGGCCGAGGCGGAAAAGCTCGCCCTTGCCGAAAAACGCGCCGAGGCCGCCCGGGCTTGGATCGAGGAACTCAAGAAAGAGGCCAAGATCGAAAACCGCCTCAAGGAAGTGCTCGACGCCCTCGCCCCCAAGACGGAGGAGGCCAAGGGCGAGGAGGCCGCCCCGAAAAAGGAGCAGAAGAAGGAGACGACGCCCTAGCGCGAGGCACCCACTCCCGGAAGACCCCCGGCCCAGCCGGGGGTCTTTTAACATAAGAACATGCCCGAAGCTGGGCTCGAGGCCGCGAAGGAAGCGCTCCGCAACTTCTTGGATGGCGACGAACAGCGCCCCGGCGTGGTGCCCTGGGACTTTAAGGGCGATGTCAAACCTCCCCCCGGGATCGAGCTCCGCTACCGCGACGACGACCAAACCCTCTGGGCGCATCTCCTAGAACACGGGGTGCGCGTCCGCTTCCGCTGGGACGGGTTTCGCTGGGTGGAGGAGGAGAGCGACGCCGCTCCGGCGGCGGAAGCCGAGGACACCGCCCAGGCGCTCGCCGCCCTGGCCCAGGCGGTGCGCCGGCTGGAGGACCGGCTGGCCCGGCTCGAGCACCTGCTCAAGGGCTGTCTGGAGGGACGCGGATGATACGGGTAGGCATTCTCACGGTCTCCGACCGCAGCGCCCGCGGCGAGCGGGTGGACACCACCCAGGAGGCGATCCGGGAGGTCCTGAAGAAGGGACCCTTCGAAGTCGCCGCCTACGAGGTGGTCCCCGACGAGCCCGCCCAGATCCGGCGGGTGCTGAGGCTCTGGGCGGATCAGCTGGGGCTCGAGCTCATCCTGACGAACGGCGGCACCGGCCTCGCTCCCCGGGACCACACCCCCGAGGCCACCCGGGAGGTCCTCGACAAGGAGGTACCGGGCCTCGCCGAGCTGATGCGGCTCGAGGGGCTCAAGAAGACCCCGATGGCGGCGCTCTCCCGGGGCGTCGCCGGGGTGCGGGGAAAAAGCCTGATCGTCAACCTTCCGGGCAGCCCCAAGGGGGCGGCGGAGTCCCTCGCCGCCCTTTTGCCGGTCATCCCCCACGCGCTGGAGACGATCACCGGAAGATCGTTCGGAGGTGGAATGGAACATGCCTAGCTTCGCCTCGCGTCGCGCCTCGTCCGTTCCCGAATCGGTCTTTCTGCTCATGGACCAGGCCAAGGCCCGCCGCCGGAGCTCCGGCGGCGATCTTATCGACCTTTCGATCGGATCCTCCGATCTCCCGCCGCCACGGGAGGCGATGGAGGCCCTGGCCGAGGCCGCCCTCGACCCCAAGACCTACGGCTACTGTCTGAAAAGCTGCACCCGCCCCTTCCTCGAGGCGGCCACCGATTGGTTTTTCCGTCGCTTTGGGGTGCGCTTCGATCCGGACACGGAGGCCCTCACCCTGATCGGGAGCCAGGAGGGGCTTGGGCACCTCTTGCTCGCCGTCCTCGACCCCGGCGACGTGCTGCTCCTGCCCGAGGTCGCCTACCCCAGCTACTGGGGTGCGGCGGCGGTGGCCGGGGCCGAGCCCTATCCCCTCTCCCTCGACGCCGACTACCGGCCGGTGCTCAAGGCACCTCCTGAAGTGCTCAAGAGGGCCAAGGCCCTCCTCCTCAACTTCCCCAACAACCCCACCGCCGCGGTCGCCGACCGCGCCTACTTCGAGCGCGCCCTCGCCTTCGCCGAGGAACACGACCTCCTGGTGATTCACGACAACCCCTATGTGGACTTCCTCTTCGAAGGGGAGGCCCTGCCCCTGCTCGCGATCGAGGGGGCCCGGGAGCGGGCGGTCGAGCTCTTTTCCTTCTCCAAGTCCTACCACTTAGGCGGGGTGCGGCTCGGCTTCATCCTGGGCAACGCCGACGCGATCGCCGCCCTCGAGCGGGTCAAGGCCCCGATCGACTTCAACCAGTACGCGGGAATCCTGAAAATGGGCATCCGGGCGCTCGAGCTCCCCCTGGAGCGCATCCGCCGCGACGTGCAGGTCTTCAAAAAGCGCCGCGACGCGCTGCTCGCCGCCCTCCGCCGCCACGGGATCGTCCTTCCCGCCCCCAAGGCGAGCCTCTACCTCTGGATGCCGCTCCCCAAGGGGATGGACGACGTCGCCTTCGCCCTCCGCCTGGCCGAGGAAGCGGGGGTCGCGCTCGCCCCCGGCCAGGGGTTCGGGCCCGGGGGCAAGGGGTACGTGCGCTTCGCCCTGGTGCAGCCCCCCGAGGTGCTCGAGGAGGCCGCCCGAAGGATCGCCGCCTTCCTCGACTAGGGCACCCAGGCGAGGCCGAAGGCCTCGAGCCCGATGTCCTTCTTGTAGGGCCTGAGCTCGAGGGGCTTGGCCTCGGCGGCGAGCTCCAGCCACCGAGCCCGGATCGCCTCGGCCTCGGCGGCGAGCTCTTCCTCGAGCTCGGCGATCTCCTCCTCTAGCCGCCGGATCTCGGCCCTCGACTCCTCCACCTCTTCGGCCGCCCGAGCGCTCATCCTCCTTTTGGAAAGGGCGGCGGTCACCGAGCGGCGGCGGCCTCCGAAGAGGGCGAGCACGGTCTCGAGGTAGCCGCCCATCTCCTCGAGCTTGCGGCGCTTGAGCTCGGCCTCGTCCTCGGCGAGCTCGCGCTTTTCCCGCTCGAGCCGTTTTTTCAGGGAAGCGATCCGCCGCCGGTACTTCTTCTCGAGCTTTTGGATCTCCTCCTGGGCCAAGAATCGCGCCTCCCGCTCGGCCCGCTTCAAGAACGCCTCCTTGGGCTCGTCGGGTTCTGAAGCGAGGTCCAAGGCCTCGTTCACCCAGATCGTGACCCGGGCGTGCTGGTAGACCCAGTCCTTGAAGGCCCGCTCGAGCCGCCTCATCGCCCGGACGTCGGTAAAGACCGCGGGCAGGGGAGCGTAGCGGGCGTTTGCGGGCGGCCGGTCGGGCAGCTCCTCCCTCGGCTCGACCACGAAATCCTCCCAGGGAACGAGCCCTTTCAGCTCCTCTGGCGGCACCAAGACCGCCACCTCGCCGCTTGCGTGAACGCCGTACTTCTTGCGGGCGACCCGGTACTCCGCCTGGGCGAAGAGCTGGGGGTAGAGCGTGCCCTCGCCGAAGAAGTACTCCTCCAGCCAGGCGGGGACCGCCGGGCGATCGGGCAGGGTCTCCGGGGCCTCGGCGTTAATTGGCGTTTTTTCGGCCGCTTCGCCCTCTTGGTAGCGCACCCCCACCCGGGCGTTGAGCTCGGGGATCCGCTCCTTGCCAAGCGGCCCCGCCAGGTAGTTCATCACCCAGCGGGTGGAAAAGAGCCTTGGCGCGCCCTCGTGCACGTTCTTCGCCACGAAAACCCGTTTTTCAAGCCCCGAGATCATCCGGTCGAGCTCGCCGCGCTCGAGCCCCCCGGCGAGGCTCTCGAGCCCGTCCAGAAGCCGGGCCTTGTCCTGCTCGGTCTGAAGCCGGCCGATGAACCAGGTCCCGGCGTTGGAGAGCGCCTTGTAGTCCAGGTCCACCGGGTTCTGGGTAGCGAGCACGAGGCCCACCCCGAAGGCCCGGGCCTGCTTCAAAAGCCTCAGCAAGGGGGGCTTCGAGGGCGGCACCCGGGTCGGGGGCAGGTAGCCGTAAACCTCGTCGAAGTAAAGGAGGGCCCGGAGCCGCTCGGTGCCGCTTTGGCGGAGCGTCCAGGAGAGGAGCTCGCCTAGGAGCAGGGTGACGAGGAAGATCCGCTCGGCGTCGTCGAGGTGGGCGAGGTAGACGACCGCGTGGCGGGGCCTGCCCCCCTCGTCAAAAAGCAGGCGGTCCATCGAGAGGGGCACGCCCTTCGTCCAAAGGGCAAACCCCGGCGAGGCGAGGAGGGCGTTCAGCCTCAGCGCGAGCTCGGTGCGGGCGCGCTCGGGGAAGAAGGTTTCAAGATCGAAAACGCCAAGCCGCGAAAAGGGCGGGCGCTGGACGCGGAGGATGAGCCTCTCCAGGGTGAGGTCCTCTCCCTTTTCCCACGCTTCGAGCAGGATCCGGGAGACCAGGATGTGCTCCCGGTCCTGCACCGGGTCAAGGTCGGAAAGCCCCGCGAGGCTCAAGATCGCCGAGGCGGTGGCCGCCACCCGGTCGGCGAGGGCCTCGGCGTCGAGGCCCGTGGGGGCCTTGAGCGAGGCCAGGATCGAGATCGGAATCCCGGCGGAGGAGCCCGGCGTGAAAACGGCGTACCCCACGCGCTCGAGCTCCCTAATCTCGGCCTCGCCAAGGCCGTCCCGCGCGAGGCCCTTTCGCCAGAGCTCGGCCTTCTCCCGGGCGAGCGCCTCCCGGGAGATCCCCCGGCGCCGCGCCTCCTCGGCGCTCACCCAGGGGAGGAAGTCCTCGGGCCGGAGTTTGGGGAAATGAAGGAGGAGGTTCGTAAGGTCGCCCTTCGGGTCCAAGACCAACGCGGGGATCTCCCGCCGTGCCGCCTCCTCCAGGAGGCCAATCCCGAGCCCGGTCTTGCCCGACCCGGTCATGCCCAGGATCACCGCGTGGGTGACGAGGTCGTCGGGATCGTAGAGGTACCTTTCGCCGGTATCCCGGACCCTCCCCAGATAAAAGCCTTCCCGCATGCCCCTATCCTAAGCCGGCCGCCGGTTTACCCCGCGTTTACCCCCGGGGGGCAAACTAGGGGCGCTATGAAAGGAACCAAGCCCATCCAAACCACCCTGCTCTTCCTCGGTCTTTCGGTCTTCGCGCTGGCGGCGGCGAGCTCCGCCCCCTCCCTCCCGCCCGAGGTGGTCCAGACGGTCCAAAGCGGGAGCGTCGTGGTCTTCCTCGACGCAAGCGGCAACCCCATCTGGTCTTCCGATCTCGGGACAAAGCCCGAAGAGGCGCTGATCCGGGCCGCGGCCTCCATCGTGATCTACGACACCGAGGGGAACCGGATCGCCACCTATCCCCTCACCCGGATCGGCGACAAGGTCCTCGTCGAGCTCCCAGACGGCACCCTGGCGCCGGCGGGGCCGATCGCGAAGCTTGCCTACAAGGCCGGCCATAAGGAGGAAGCCTACGAGTACGCCGAGCACCACCCGGAGGAGCACCAGTACCGGGAAAAGGAGGAACACGAGGAGAAGCACGCCTACAAGGAAAAGCACGAGGACAAGAAGGAACGCCAAGCGCACAAGGATAAAAAGGAGCATCACGAGAAAACGCAAAAGCACCACGAGAAAGACGACTAACCCCCTCACCCCCACTCCCTGGGCCGGGGCGCGTCCCCGGCCCGTATGCTTTTTCCGTGACGCCCTTCGCCTTTGGCCTCCTGAAGGCCCTCCTCTGGGCCCTGCCGCTCCTTTTGGGCTACCTCGCGGGCCGGACCCGCCGGTCCCGGGTGCGGACCGGGCTCCTCCTCGCCGGGGCCCTGCTCGGCCTCTTCGTGCGGCCCTTTGGGCTTGGGTTTTTGCTTTTGGGCCTGGGTTTTCTCCTCGGCCTCGTCCCTAGCGGCGCATCCCCCGGAGCATCCAAAGGCCGATCGCCAGGAAGATGAGGTTCGGCCCCCAGGCCGCGAGCACGGGGTCGAGCTTGCCCCCGAGGGCGAGGATCTTGCCGGCGGTCATCAGGAAGTAGTAGAGAATGGTGACCGCCAAGGAATAACCGAAGGCGAGGCTGGTGCTCGCCGCCTTCCGGACCGCGAGGGGGAGGGCGAAGATCACCACCACCAGGTTGGCAAAGGGAAGCGCCAGGTTCGCGTGCATCATCACCAAGGCCTCGGCCCGGTCCCGGGGACCGGTGCCGGGGGCATAAGCGCGACGGGCCCAGTAGCTGATGCTGTGGGTGTCGCCCCAGAGCTCGCCGGCGTTTCGGACCAGGATCTCCTCCCGGGTCCGGGGGAGCTTGAGCACGAGCCGCTCCCCGCGGCTTTGGGCCCGGAGCAGGGCACGAAGCGTGGCCTCGGGCTCCCCGGGGGCCTCCAGCGCGGCGAGGTCGAGGCCAAAGACCCGGTAGTTCCAGAGGGTGAGGCGGTTATCCTTCATCCGCCCGCGCTCGGCGAGCACCACGGTGAGGGCGTCCCCCGCCCAGCGCTCGAGCCGGACCCCGAGCATCTCCCCGGCGCGGTAGTCGTAATCGCCAAAGTAAAGCCGGTAGGGCCCCACCTCCACCGCCTGCCCCACGAGCCGGGAGAGCCCCCGGCCGCGGGTCCTGAGCTCGTCCCACCAGATCTGGGTGACCCGGGCGTTGGCCTTGGGAACCACATACTCGGCGAGGTAAAGGGTAAAGCCGGTGGCGAGGAAGGCGAGCACGAAGACCCAACGGGCCACCCGAAGGAGAGGAATCCCCCCAGCCCGCATGACGAGGAGCTCGTTCTCCCGGGAGAGCCGCCCGAACGCGAGCAGCACCGCGAGCAAAAGCGCAACCGGAAGCGTTTGGTTGACGACCAGGGGGATCTGGTAGAAAAGCCACTTCAGGATGCCGAAAAAGGGAAAGCCCACCACCCACTTGGCCTGGCCGAGGAGGTTCGAGATGAGGAGCAGGAAGACGTAGACGACGAGGCCGAAGACGAGCGGAGGAAAAAGCTCCCGCAGGACGTATCGATCGATCCGGGTCACGGCAGGGCCACTCCCATCGTGAGGGCGAATCCCCCGGCCTCGTCGGGCCAGGGCTCGACGAGGTAGCGGGCGCCGAGCCGGTAGACCAGGCAGCCGTCGGCGTAGGCGAGCTCGAGGGCGAGCCGGCTCACGCGTCCCAAGCCGAGATCGTACCCGAGCTCCGGACTCAGGGCAAAACCCCCGGGCGCGGGGTTGGGGGCGCGGTAGCCGAAGACGAGTTCCCGCCGGTCGGCCCGATTGCCGAAGCCCACCCGGGCGCGGAGCCAGAAGGGCGCCTCGTAGGCGAGCTCAAGCCGAGACCAGCCGGCGGCGGGCTCGAGCCGGTAGGCGAGGGCGAAATCCTCGAGCCGCGCGTCCAGACGCAGGTGCTCCCGTTCGAGCAGGTTCGCCCAGAACCCCGTGGGCCTCCCCAGCCGCCCGGTGCCCGAGAGAGCGAGGTGAAGCGGGCCCAGGCGTCCCCGGAGCCGGCCGCCGTAGGCCGCCCAGGGATCCGCGCCCGGGGCGAGGGCGAGGCGGAGGTAGGGCTCGAGCACGAAACCTCCCGCCGAAAACCGGCCCTTGGCGTAGACCCCGGCCGCCACCCCGGCCTCGGTAGGGCTCGAGTAGGCGAGCGCGAAGGGGGCGAGGGGGACGTCGGGGCGGAGCTCGAGGTAGCCGCGCCCGTCCTCGAAGGCGGCGCTCCTCAACCCGCGGGCCCGAACGCCGAGGGAAAAGGCCCCCGGCCCCACGCCGAGCGAAAACGCCGCCTCCTTTTCCACAAGCCCGAAGCGGAGCCGGGGGCGCGCCCCGCCGATCCCCTCAGCGAGCAGGGTGAGCCTCGCCCGCTCGGCGCCGAGCGGCACCCCCTCCTCAAAGAGCGGCAGTCCCTCGAGCCCGAGGGTGAGGCCGTCGCCGTAGGCGAAGCGGAGGGGAAACGCGAGCTTCGGCGGGCGCCGGAGGTCGAGAAGGAGGCGCTCGGGCCGGGCGAGGCAGAGCCCGTAGTAGGTAAGGGCGCTCTCCTCGAAAAGGAGCCGCCCCTCCCGGAGGTCGAAGACCGCCCGCTCGCCGGAAAGCCGGAGCGCCTCCCCCACCCGGCAGGGGGTCGCCGAAAGGGCCTCGGCGACGAACCGATCGCCGAGGAGGCGCCCCTTCTCGGCCGAGAAGCGGTAGCCATAGGCCTCGGCAAAAAGTTGCTCGAGGCGAACCGTCTCGCCCTCGAGCTCAGCTCGCGCAGCCTCCAGCGAAACCCCTTCCCGCTCGAAGCGGGCCTCGGTGAGGACGAGCCCTTCCGCGGTGCCCGAAAGCGCCCGGGCGGAAAACCGCCAGCCCCGAAGCTCGCCCCTTGGATCCCTGGCCGTAAGCCGGCCGGTCTTTTGGTCGAAGCGAAGCCAGGCCGCCTCGAAGGAAAGCCCCTCGGCCTCGAAGCAGGCGGGGGTGAGCTCGAGCACCCCCGCCCGGAGCTTCAGCGCCTCGCCCCCGGCGAGCCCGAAGGGGGTCTCGAGGGTGTAGGGCCGATCCCCGCAGGCAGCGAGCGCCGCGCCCAGGAAAAGGGCGAAGGCGAGGGCGCGCCGCAAGGCTAGCCCCCGAGGTAGGCGAAAAGCCGCTTCAGGATCTCCGGGGGAACCTCGGTCTCGGCCTCGACCCCCTCCTCCTTAAAGCGAAGGAGCAGCCTCGCGTTTTCCCCCTGGCCCTTCAGGGTGATCCCGAGCGCGGGGTCCCGGTAGGAAAACGCCCCCAAAAGGAGGACGAGCCCCTCCCGGGTGTCGGCCACCATCCGCTCGGCTTGAAAGGCGGGCGCTTCGCTCTTCACCCCGCCCTCGAGCACCGCGACCCCGTCCTTCAGGTAGAGCATCCCGCGGGGTGCCTCGAGTCCCGAAAGGCGGGGGGAGGAAAAGCGCACCCCCTCCCCGAGCACCACGGTCTCGTGGGCGACGTCGTACTCCAGGCGACCGGCCTCGAAGCGGAGCTTCTCCTTGAGAAGCCGCGCCCCCTTCGCCCGGACGAAGACGCCCTCCTTGTACTCGATATAAGCGGCC
>CAYYAB010000020.1:0-19453 GCA_964469895.1 uncultured bacterium
CTCGGACTGCTCGGCCGCCTTTTCAAGGTCCCCCGCCACCGCCGTGGCGCAAAGTTCAAAGTACCAAAGGCGGGGGATTCTGTCAATACTCCTCAAGCTCGGTCTGGGTGGTGAGGACCACGTCCACAATGGCCAAAACCACCGAGACCACGTTGGCCGCGAGCGCCCCCCAGGCGAGCCCGATCCCCTCGGGGCCGTTCCCGAGCGCGTAAAAAAAGAGCGCCGGGACCAGGTGCAGATCGGCGGCCAGGCTCGCCGCCATCTGCTCCGCCGAGAGCATGCGGCTCTCACCGATCTTGAGGATCGTCGCCGCTAGGTTCATCGCCACCACGATCACCAGCTCGACGGTGTTGGGGCTGACGATGAAGCTGATGTTGGTGGTGAGCGCCATCAGGATGAAGAAATCGGTGAGCAGCTTTTTAAGATTGACCGACACCGCGACCCTCCTTCAGCTTCCTGAGGCTCCGGGTGGGGCCGAAAAGGATGAGCGCCTCGCCCGCCTCGACGCGACGGTCGAAGGCGAGCTCGGTGACCAGCCTTCCCTCCTTGGTCCGAACGGCGATCACGCTTCCGAGGAAGCTTCGGTTGATCTCCTCGATGGTCTTCCCCACCCAGGGGTGGCCCTCGTCGATAACGAGCTCCAACAGGTCCACCTCGGCCTCCTCGCCGAAGGCGATGCGATCGAGGAGCTGCCCCACGTAGGCCGACTCGGGGTGGAGGATGTAGGCGGCGAGGCGCCCGGCGAGCATGCGGTTGGGGAGGAAGGCCCGGGTGGCCCCCAGCGCCTCCATGCGGTCGGCGGCATCCGGGTTGGAGGCAAAGGCGTAGACCTCGAACTTTTCCTCCGGACGGAGGAGCCGGGCCACCGCCACCTGAGAGATGTTCTTGGCGTCGTCCTTGAGGTTTGCGATCAGCCCTCGGGCGCGCTGGATCCCGGCGGCCTCGAGGGCGGTGCGCTGGATCGGGTCCTCGAGCACGTAGTAGGGGATCCCGGCGGCGCGGAGCTCGCCCTCGAGCTCCCGGCGGCCGTCCAGCACCACGAGGGGGATGCCCCGCCGTTTCAAGAGGCGGTAGAGCTCGAGGGCGGTCCGGTTGTACCCGGCGACGATGTAGTGCCCCCGAAGCCCTGTGATCGCGTCAAACATCCTGAGCTGCCTCCAGACCGAGACCAGGTCCTCCTTCAGAAAAACCCGCACCACCATGGTAACCGAGCTGGTGAAGATGCCGATTCCCGAAAGCGCGAGGAAGCTCGTGAAGACGCGGGCCTTGGGGGTGGCGAACTGGGGAAGCACCTCGCCGAAGCCGATCGTCCCGATGGTGATCACGGTCATGTAAAAACTGTTTAAAAAATCACCCCCGAGCGCCATGTACCCGAGGGTCCCCACGGTGAGGGCGGCGTGGAGCAAGAGCAGGGGCAGCGAAAGCTCTCCTAAAAGGCGAACGAGTTCGGCCTCGTAGCGGCGCCTGAGCGAGGGTTTCAGCCGGCGCTTCTTACGCCTTTTCGCCACCGCCCCAGTTTACCGGAGCCGCTCCACCCGGAGCATGTTGGTGGTGCCCGAGATCCCAAAGGGCACCCCGGCGGTGATCACCAGCCGGGCCCCGGGCTCGAGCAGACCCGAGGCCTTCACCTCGGCGAGGGCGATCTGGACCATGTCGTCGGTGTCCTTGGGGTCGGGGGCGAGCCGGGGGTAGACGCCGGCGGTGAGCACCAGTTGCCGCATCACCTCGGCGCTCGGGGTGAGGGCGAGGATCGGGACCCGGGGCCGGAACCGCCCCACCCGCCAGGCCGACCCCCCGCTCGCGGTGAAGACGACGATCGCCTCGGCGGGCAGCGACTCGGCGACGTCCACCGCCGCGAGCGCGATCGCGTCGGGCGAGGTGTGGAGCGGCTCGGGGCGCAAAAAGAGCATCTTCTCGGCGTACTCCGGGCTCGCCTCCACCCTCTTCGCCACCCGGTCCATCACCCGAACCGCCTCCACCGGGTAGCGGCCGGTGGCGGTCTCGGCCGAGAGCATCACCGCGTCGGTGCCGTCGAAGATCGCGTTGGCCACGTCGGAGATCTCGGCCCGGGTGGGGAAGGGGTTTTGGACCATCGACTCCAGCATCTGGGTGGCGGTGATCACCGGCTTGCCGGCGTGGATCGCCCGGCGCACGAGCCGCTTTTGGACGAGGGGTACCTCCTCAAGCGGCAGCTCGACCCCGAGGTCGCCGCGGGCGATCATGATCCCGTCGGCCTCCTCGAGGATCTCGTCGAAGCGCTCCACCGCCTGGGGCTTTTCGATCTTGGCGATGAGTCGGGCCCGGGAGCCAAACCGGTTCATGTAGTGCCGGGCGAGCAGGAGGTCGTCCCGGCTGCGGACGAAACTCATCGCCACCCAGTCGACCCCGAGCTCGGCGCTGAAGGCGAGGTCCTCGATGTCCTTCTCGGTGAGGGCGGGGATCGAGAGGTCGGCCCCGGGGATGTTCAGCCCCTTGTGGTCGGAGAGCTCCCCCCCCACGCGGACGACGGTGCGCACCTCGGTGGGGGTAAGCTCGACCACCTCGAGCACCACCTTGCCGTCGTCCAAAAGGAGTCGCTGGCCCTCCTTTAGGTCGCCGGGGAGGCCCTTGTAGGAGACCGAGACCCGGGTCTCGTCCCCCTCGATCTCCTCGGTGGTGAGCACGAAGGTTTGCCCGGGCTCGAGGCGAACCTTCCCCCCCTTGAAGCGGCCGATCCGGATCTTGGGGCCCTGGAGGTCGGCGAGCACCGCGATCGGGCGCCCGAGTTCCTCCGCGAGCGCCCGCACGTGCTCGAACGCCCGGGCGTGGTCCTCGTGGCTGCCGTGGCTGAAGTTGAAGCGCACCACGTTGACGCCGGCCGAAAGGAGCGCCCGCAGGACCTCGGGCTCGCGGCTTTTCGGCCCGATGGTGGCGACGATCTTGGTGCGCCTAGAAAGCATTCCGCCCCAGGAAAACCGCCCCCTCGCCCAAGGCTTCCTCGATGCGAAGGAGCTGGTTGTACTTGGCAATCCGCTCCGAACGGGAAGCGGAGCCGGTCTTGATCTGCCCCGCGTTCACCGCCACCGCCAGGTCGGCGATGAAGGGGTCCTCGGTCTCCCCCGAGCGGTGGGAGATCACCGTGCGGTAGCCGGCCCGCTGCGCGAGACGGATCGTTTCCAGGGTCTCGGTCAGGGTGCCGATCTGGTTGGGTTTGATCAAGATCGCGTTCGCCACCCCTTCCTCGATGCCGCGCTCGAGCCGGGCGGGATTCGTGACGAAGAGGTCGTCGCCGACGAGCTGGACCCTTTGCCCGAGCCGCTCGGTGAGGAGCTTCCAGCCCTCCCAGTCCTCCTCGGCGAGGCCATCTTCCAGGGAGACGATGGGGTAGCGTTCCACCCAGCCTTCGTAGACCTCGATGAGCTCCTCGGCGGCGCGCTCCTTGCCCTCAAAGAGGTAGCGGCCGCCCTGGTAAAACTCGCTGGCGGCGGCGTCCAGGGCGAGCGCCACCTCCTTGCCCGGGCGGTAACCGGCGCGCTCGATGGCCTCGAGCAGGAGCTCGAGCGCCTCTTCGTTCCCCTTGAGGGCGGGGGCAAATCCTCCCTCGTCGCCGACGTTGGTGGCGTAGCCCCGTGCTTTCAGCACCTTTTTGAGATGGTGGAAGACCTCGACCCCGGCCCGGAGTGCCTCGGAGAAACGCGAAAAACCGAGGGGCACCAGCATGAACTCCTGAACGTCGAGGTCGTTGTCGGCGTGGACGCCGCCGTTGATCACGTTCATAAGCGGTACGGGGAGCACCGCCGCCTGCACCCCGCCGAGGTGGCGCCAAAGCGGGATCCCGAGGGCTTCGGCGGCGGCCCGGGCGGTAGCCAGCGAGACCGCGAGGATCGCGTTCGCGCCCAAAGACGCCTTGTTCGGGGTGCCGTCCAGGGCGAGCATGGCCCGATCCACCGCCGCTTGATCCAGGGCGTCGAGCCCCACCACCTCGGGGGCGATCCGGTCCTTGACGTGGGCCACCGCCCGCAATACGCCCTTGCCCAAGTAGCGGGGGCCGCCGTCCCGGAGCTCGAGGGCCTCGAACTTCCCGGTCGAGGCCCCGCTCGGGACCATGGCCCGGCCCACCGCCCCCGATTCGAGCTCCACCTCGGCTTCCACGGTGGGGTTCCCGCGGGAGTCGAGCACCTCCCTGGCCCGCACTTCGACGATGGTGGTCATCGCGTTCCTCCCTCTGGGAGTCTACACCCGAAGCGGCACCACCACCGCGAGGTAGCCGGGCTCCTCTTCGCTCGTGAGCACGCTCGGGGTCTGGGCCCCGGAGAGCTTGAAGCGGACCGGCCCCTTGAGCCCTTTTAGGGCGTCCCCCAGGTAGTGGGCGTTGAAAGCGGCGACCAGCGGCACCTCGCCCTGGACCTCGGCGGGAAGCGCCTCCCGCCCGCGCCCGTACTCGCCCTCGGCAGCGAGCTCGAGCGCGCCCTCGGAGAAGGCGAGGTCCACCCGCTGGCTCTGGCGATCGGCGAGCACCCGGAGCCGCTCGATCGCCTGGCGCAGGGCCTCGGCGTCGAGGGTGGCCTCGAGCACGAACTGCCCCGGGATCACCCGCTGGTAGTCGGGGAAACTCCCCTCCATCAGGGCGATCGCGGTGCGGAACCGCTCGCCTTCGACCCGAAGCCGCCCTTCGCCCACCGCAAGCTTCAGGGGAACTTGTGCGTCCTTGATCAGCCGGACCAGCTCGTCGGCGCTGCGGGCGGGAAGAACGAACTTGGCCGTAAGCGCCCCGCCCCCTTCGGCGTCGTAAAGGGCGAGCCGAAACCCGTCGGTGGCCACCGCCCGGAGGCGGGCGTCGTCGAGCTCGAGCTGGATGCCCCGGAAGATCGCCCGGTACTCCTCCTGGGCGGCGGCGTAGCGCACCCGGGCGAGCGCCTTGGCCAGGGCCCCGGAGGGCACCTCCCCCTCGGGCCCGGGCACCTCGGGGAAGGGGGGGAAGGCCTCGGGGTCGGCGACGGCGATGCGGGTGGCGAAGCTTCCGCCCTCGAGCTCGAGCCCCTCGGGGGTGAGCCGGAGCTCGGCGTATTCCGCAGGCAGCGACCGGACCAGCTGCCCGAAAAGGGCCGCGGGGACCAGCGTGGCTCCGCCGCCCTCGACCTCCGCGGGAACGAGGAGCTCGAGGTCTACCTCGCCATTCGTGGCCCGAAGTCTAAGCCCCGTCTCCAGCGCTTCCAGGTAGAGCTGAGCTAGGACCGGTTGGCTCGGTTTGCTCGGGGCAATGCGCTCGAGCACCCCGGCGGCCTCGGCCAAAGCCCGTTTGGCAACTCCTGCTCGCATGCGTGTTCACCTCCTAAGGGATTACTCCTGCCCTTGCTTGAAAGATTAAGTCCGGCGTAGCCGCCGTAGGGCCTGGGGATTTTGGGGAAAAGCGGCGTAAAGCCGATGGGATTCGGTTCAAGGCTTGGGGACAGGGTTGTGGAAAACTTGCCGAGGACCTGTGGATAAGTTGTGGATTTCTCGCCGGGTTTTCCACATTTGCGATAACCATCGCACTTTTCCCCAGCCTTTCCACAGCGTTTTCCCCAGGGGTTTCCACAGGCTTTTCCACAGGTTAGCCCAACTCCTCCCGTAATTCAGCCACCGTGGCCTTGAGGGCGGGGTCTTTCTCCAGGGCTTTTTGCACCTTTTGCACCGCGTAGAGCACGGTGGTGTGGTCGCGGCCGCCGAAGAACTGCCCGATCTCGGGGAGCGAGGCCCCGAGCCGCTCACGGATCAGGTACATCGCCACCTGCCGGGGCACCACCACCTCCTTAGCCCGCCCCTTGGCCTTGAGCTCCTCGGGGCGAACCCCGAAGCGGCGGGCGACGGCGGCGAGGATCTCGTCCATGGTGGGCTCTTTTTGTTCCTGGGTGAAGACGTGGGAGAGTGCCCGCATCGCCACCGCTTTGGTGATCGGCACTCCATTCAGCGAGGCGTAGGCGATGAGCCGCACCAGGGCCCCCTCGAGCTCGCGGATGTTCGAGGTAATCCGCTGGGCGATGAACTCGAGCACGTCCTCGGGGATCTCCACCCCGCGGAACTCGGCGTTCATCTTGAGGATCGCGATCCGGGTCTCGAGGTCGGGGGGCTGGATGTCGGTGATCAGCCCCCATTCGAACCGGCTTTTCAGCCGCTCTTCCAGGGTCTTGATCTCCCGGGGCGGGCGATCGGAGGAGAGGATGATCTGCTTGTGGTTTTCGTAGAGGGTGTTGAAGGTGTGAAAGAACTCCTCCTGGGTGCGCTCCTTGCCGGCGATGAACTGGATGTCGTCGACGAGGAGCAGGTCCACCGAGCGGTAGCGTTCCCGGAAGGCGCTCATCCGGTCCTCGCGGATCGCGTTGATCAGGTCGTTGGTGAAGGTCTCGGTGGAGATGTAGGCGATCTTGGCCCGGGGGTTGGTGCGCATCACGTAGTGCCCCACCGCCTGCATCAGGTGGGTCTTTCCGAGCCCCACCCCGCCGTAGATGAAGAGGGGGTTGTAGGCGCGGCCGGGCGACTCGGCGACCGCCAGGGCAGCGGCGTGGGCCATCTGGTTGTTGGGGCCGACGACGAAGTTCTCGAAGGTGTACTTGGGGTTGAGCTGGGGGCGCTCCGGCGGGGGCGGGGCGTCCTCGGGCTCGGGGGGGAAGATGCCTGTCTGCACCGCCTGGCCCGGAACCACCTTGAGCTTAAAGCGGGGCGCGGTCGCCCCGAGCCGGCTCAGGGCCTCCTTGATCAAGGGCGCGTAGTGCTTTTGGATCCACTCGGCGGCGAAGCTGGTGGGGACGCTGAGCTCGAGCACCCCCTCCCGCACCCCGAGCGGGCGGATCCGCTCGAACCAGGTATGAAACTCGACCTCGCTCACGTGGGCTTTGATGTGGTCCAGGGCCTCCTGCCAGATCTCCACTTCGGTGATCACCTTCCACCCCCAGGGCCCCCTATTTTAATCGCCGGGCTCCGGAGGCTATGCTCGTAGGGATGAACGTTTCACGTGAAACGTTCGACGTGGTGGTGGTCGGGGGCGGCCACGCCGGGGTCGAGGCCGCTTACGCCGCCGCCCGGATGGGGGCGCGGGTGGCGCTCTTGACCCTGGACCCCGCCCGGGTCGGGGCGATGCCCTGCAACCCGGCGGTGGGGGGCCCCGGCAAGAGCCAGCTCGTTCACGAGGTGCACGCCCTCGGGGGGCTGATCGGCCGGGCCGCCGACCGGGCGGCGATCCATACCCGGGTCTTGAACCGCTCCAAGGGGCCGGCGGTCTGGAGCGAGCGGGTCCAGACCGACCGGGACCTCTACGCCCTGGCGGTGCAGGAGCTGCTCTTTGCCCACCCGAACGTGGTCCCGGTGCGCGGCGAGGCGGTGGACTTTTGGATCGAAAACGGCGCCTTCGCCGGAGTCAAGACCGCCGACGGTCGGCTGCTCCGGGCCCGGGCGGGGGTGCTGGCGGCCGGGACCTTCCTCCGAGGGAAGGTTTGGTATGGGCTGCAGGCGCGCCCCGCCGGGCGCCAGGGGGAGCCCCCCGCCCGCTGGCTCTCGAACGCGCTCGAGCGGGTTGGGCACCGGCTGATGCGCTTCAAAACCGGGACGCCGCCCCGGATCCGGGCCGACACGATCGACTACGATGTGCTCACCGAGGTGCCCCCCGACGACCCGCCGGCGACGTTTTCCGGCGAGCCCGGGCCCCACGCCACCGCCCTCCCCACCTGGATGACCCGGACCACCGATGAAACCCACCGCCTGATCCGGGATCATCTCGGTTTCTCCCCGCTCTACGCCGGGAGGATCGAGGCGGTGGGGCCGCGCTATTGCCCCTCGATCGAGGACAAGGTGGTGCGCTTCGCCGACAAGGAGAGCCACCTGCTCTTTGTGGAGCCCGACGGGCTCTACACCAGCGAGGTCTACCTGCAGGGGTTCTCCTCGAGCCTCCCGCCCGCGGTGCAGGAGCGGATGGTGCGCTCGCTGCCCGGCTTTGCCCGGGCCGAGATCCAGCGCTACGCCTACGCCGTGGAGTACGACGCGGTGGACCCCACCGAGGTCACCTGGGGCCTCGCCTCCCGGAAGCTCCCCGGGCTCTTCCTCGCCGGGCAGGTGCTCGGGACCTCGGGCTACGAGGAGGCGGCGGCGCTTGGCCTCCTCGCCGGGGTGAACGCGGCGCGTCACGCCGCCGGGAAGGGGGAGGTGACGCTGCCCCGGAGCTCGAGCTACCTCGGCGTGATGGTGGACGACCTGGTGGGGAAGGGGGTGGACGAGCCCTACCGGATGATGACCTCCCGGGTCGAGCTCCGGCTCCTCGTCCGCGGGGACAACGCCGACGAGCGGCTCGTGCCGCTCGGGGTCGCCTGGGGGCTTTTGCCCGAAGCGGAGGAGAGGCGGGTTCGGGAAAAGTACGCGCGCGTCGCGCGGGAGCTCGAGCGGCTTTCCCGGGTCAAGGTGGAAGGGGTTTCGGCCCTTCACTACCTTCGCCGGCCCGAGGCCACTTACCCGGAGGTCTTGCGCCGGGTGGGACCGCCGGAGGAAGCGCTTAGCCCCGAGGAGATGCGCCAGGTCGAGATCCGGGCCAAGTACGCCGGCTACATCGAGCGGCAAGAAAGGCTAAGGAAGCGGCTTGAGGAGCTCGCCGAGCATCCGATCCCCGAGGGGGTGGACTTCTCCCGTGTGCCCTCGCTCTCCCGGGAGGCCGCCGAGCGGCTCACCCGGGCCCGGCCGCGGACGCTCGCCGAGGCGGCGCGGCTCCCCGGGGTGCGGGACTCCGACGTCACCGCGCTCCTCGTCCACCTCGCCCGCGTGGGGCGAAAGGTAGGCTAGGGTGGAAGAGAAGATCCAACGTTTCCTCGAGCTCCTTCGCCACTACGGCGCGGTCGCCGACCTATCCTCAGGGCGGGTGCTAGAAGACCCCTCCCACCTCCTCGAGGTGACCCAAGCCTACGCCGGAGTCCTCCCCCAGGGGGCCCGGGTCCTCGACCTCGGCTCCGGGGCGGGCTGGCCGGGGATCCCCCTCGCAATCCTCCGGCCCGACCTCGCGCTCACCCTGGCGGAGCGGCGGAAGAAGCGGGCGGCGTTTTTGGACCTGGTCCGGGCCCGGCTCGGGCTTGCAAACGTTCGGGTCTTTGCGGGCGACGTGCGCAACCTCTCAGGGCGGTTTCCTTACATCACCGCCCAGGCGGTGGCGCCCTTTCCCGAGATCTACCGCCTTACCGCCCACCTCGAGCCCCAGGCTTTGCTCTCGGTGAAGGGTCCTGGCTGGGAGGAAGAGGTGGCCGCCCTCGGGGGGCGGGTGTTTCACGTGAAACCACTCGGCGAGGGGGGTACGCTGGTGGCGGTCGAGGTGGGGAAGCGGTGATCCTAGCCATCGCCAACCAGAAGGGCGGGGTGGGCAAGACCACCACCGCGATCAACCTCGCCGCTAGTCTGGCCGAGAAGGGGCGGCGGGTGCTGCTCGCCGACCTCGACCCCCAGGCCAACGCGACCTCGGGGCTCGGGGCGGTACCCGGCGAGCCCGACCTCGGGGACTACCTCCTCGGAGACGCCGACTTCGGCGAGGTACGGCTTCCCCTTAAGGACCTAGGCTTCGACCTGGCCCCCGCGGGAGAGCGGCTGCTCGCGCTGGTGGCGGCGCCCCCCGATCCCGCCGCCGCCCGAAGGCTCTCCGCCCTGGGCGAGGGCTACGACTACGTGATCCTGGACACGCCCCCGAGCGTCGGGCCGCTCTCCCTGCTCGCGCTCTTCGCCGCCGGCGGGGTGGTGGTGCCGCTCCAGACCGAGTACTACGCCCTCGAGGGGCTGGCCCAGCTCCTCCGGACGCTGGACGAGGTGCGGCTTCGGCAAAACCCCAGGCTCCGCCTCCTCGGCATCCTCCTCACCATGTACGACCGTCGCACGGTGCTCGCCCGCCAGGTGGTCGAAGAGGTGCGGAAACATTTCGGGGACAAGGTTTTCGAGGCGGTGATTCCGCGAAGCGTGCGTCTGGCCGAGGCCCCGAGTTTCGGGCTCCCCGTGGTGCACTACGCCCCCGGGAGCCCGGCGTCCTGGGCCTACCACGCCTTCGCCAGGGAGGTGATTTTGCGTGTCGAGACGGCGTAGCGGACTGGGGCGGGGGCTTGACGCCCTCCTTTCCACCCCCGAGGGGGGCGAGCGGTTGGTGCGGTTGCCCCTTGCCCTGATCGAGGCGGGTTCGGTGCAGCCCCGGGGCCGGTTCGACGAGGCGGCGCTTGAGGAGCTCGCCGCCTCGATTCGGGAGAAGGGGCTTTTGCAGCCGGTAGTCGTCCGCCCTAAGGGGGACGGCTACGAGCTCGTGGCCGGCGAGCGGCGTTTTCGCGCCGCCCAGCGGGCGGGGCTTACCGAGATTCCGGCGATCGTTCGCGAACTCGATGACCGGGCTGCGCTCGAGCTCGCCCTGGTGGAAAACCTCCAGCGGGAGGACCTCTCCCCGGTGGAGGAGGCGAGGGGGTACGCGCGCCTTTCCGAGATGGGCCTCTCCCACGAGGAGATCGCCCGCCGGGTAGGCAAGAGCCGGAGCGCGGTGACCAACGCCCTCAGGCTCTTGCAGCTCCCCGAGGAGGCGCTCGCCGCCCTCGACGAGGGGCGGATCACCGCCGGGCACGCCCGGGCCCTCCTCATGCTCCCCGAGGAAAGGCGGCTATGGGGGCTCCGGGAGATTTTGGAAAAGGGCCTCTCGGTGCGCCAGGCCGAGAAGCTAAAGGACCGGACGCAGGCGGCCCCCCGGCGCTCCGAGCCCCACCCCGAGCTCGTCCGGGCGCTGGAGGAGCGGCTTGGGATCCGGGTGCGGATCACCGGCCGCCGGCGGGGCCGGGTCGAGCTCTTCTTTGCGAGCGAGGAGGAACTCAAGGGAATCCTCGAGCTCCTCGGCGCCGACGATACCTAGGGCCCGAGCCGGACCCGGATCGCCCCCTCCAGATCGGTGCGGTGCGCCTGGGCGCCGGCGGCCCGGATTCGCTCGAGGGTCCTCGCGCTCGGGTGGCCGAAGGGGTTTTTCCCCACCCCGATGAGCACCACCTTGGGCCGGGCCTTTTTGAGCACGATCTGGCCGGTTCCGTTTTCCGCCCCGTGGTGGCTTGCCACCAGCACGTCGGCGGGAAGATCTGGGAGGCCGTCCTCGAAGCGCCTCGGCAGGTCGCCGAGGACGAGCACCGCCCGGTTCCGCCAAAGCGCCCGCACCACCAGGCTCCGGGCGTTGTCCCCGGGCGGGGTTTGAGCCCTCGGGTGCCAGACCTCGAGGGTGAGCGGCCCGAGGCGAACCCGGTCGCCGTAGGCGGCGACGAGGTGGGGGACGCCCTGGAGCCGGGCGGAGGCGAGCGCGGGGTCGTCCTCGGGATAGTGAGGCCCCGTGAGCACCGCCCCCACCGGGTGTTCCCGGAGGATGCGGGGCGCGCCCCCGGCGTGGTCCCGGTCGGGGTGGGTGAGGACCAGCAGGTCGAGGTCGTCCACCCCGAGCGCCCGAAGCGCCCGTAAGACCCGGCCCGCCGCCCACTCGGGCCCGGCGTCGAGGAGCACCTCGACCCCGCCCGGGGCCCGGATCAGGGTGGCGTGCCCCTCGCCGACGTCGAGCTGCCAGACCTCGAGCACCGGAAACGCCCGGGGAGAAAGGGCGGCGAGCACCGCGAGGAGGACGAGGAAGGCCGCTTGGGTCCGGGAAAGCTTTCCCCAAAGCCCGAGCAAGACGGCGAGGAGGGCGAGGTAGTAAAGCCAAAAGCCGCTTACCGGGATCGCTCCCCAGGTGAGCGCCGGGGCGTTTGCAAAGGCCCCCGCCACCCAGAGGAGGGCGCGGCCGGTGAGCTCGAGCCCCGGGGCCAGGAACCCGAGCCCAAGGAGCTTTAAGAACCCAAGCGGCACGAAGATCGCCGCGAGGGGCAGCGCGAGGAGGTTCGCAAGGGGGCTCAAAAGCGATACCCGCCCGAAGGCGTCGAGGATCAGGGGAAGAACCGCGGCCTGCGCCGCCAAGGTGGCGAAAAGCCCGCCCAAAACCCAGCGCAGAGGCGCCGGAAACGGCTGGATCGCCCGGAAAAGGGGCGGCAAGAAGAGTCCGAGCCCCGCCACCGCCAGGTAGGAAAGCCGAAAGCCGAGGTCGTAAAGCGCCCAGGGGGCGAGCACCAGCTGGACCGCGAGGGCGAGCGCCAAGGCGGCGAGGAGCCCGGGCTGCCCCCGCCCCCAAAAGAGCGCGAGCAGCCCCGCCCCGGCCATCAGCGCCGCCCGCAGAAGGCTCGGGCTTGGGCCGGCGAGGGTGAGGTAGCCGAGCACCACCAAGAGGGCGAGCGGGTAGCGGAACCGCCCTAGGGGATAGAGCAGGATCAGGAGAAAGCCAAGCAGGAAGCCGACGTGAAGGCCGGAGAGCGCAAGCAGGTGCCCAAGCCCCGCCCGGCGGAAGCTCTCGGCATCGGCGAGCGCCGCCCGCTCGCCGAGCACCAGCGCCCGGGCGAGCCCGGCCACCGGCGGCGAGAGCCCGGCGGCAAGCCGGCTAGCGGCGGTCCTCCGGGGCCCCTCGGAGGGCCGCCAGGCGAGGAGCTTTGCGTCCTCGAGCACGGCCGTCACCCCCTTCCCCCGGAGCCAGCCGGCGAGGTCGAACCCTCCTGGGTTCGGGGGCCGCGCAGGCCGGGCCACCCGCCCTTCGACCCGCGCCCACCCGTCCTCCGGGCGGGGGAAGAGCCGGGGGTAGATCGCCCCCTCCCGGGTGTAGAGAATCCCCCGAACGAGGGTTCCCTCGAGCACCGCCCTTTGACCGATCCGCCCCTTCCAGGGGTCAGGGTGGAGAAGCAGGGAGCCCAGGACGAGCAAAAGCCCAAGGGCTCCCGTCCCCCTTGCGCCCCGGGGCAAAAGCCGCAGCGCGGGCAAAAACAAAAGACCCCAGGGTACCCCTACCAGGGCTGCTGCGAGCGCCCCCAGGGCGAGGGCGTAGACCGGGGTCATGGGGTGACCAGGGGCCGGAGGCGCGAAAGCGTCTTGGGGCCGATCCCCGGCACCCGAAGCAGGTCCTCGACCCGGAGATAAGGGCGGTGTTCCACGATCCTCCGGGCGAGCTCCGGTCCCACCCCGGGGAGCGCCTCGAGCTCAGCGAGGCTCGCCCGGTTCAGGGAGACGCGGGTCTCCCGGTAGGGCGTGACCTCGACCCGAGCGGGGGCGAAACGAACCGAAAGCCGGGGCCAAAGCGCGACTGCCCCGGCAAAGAGGATGGCGATCAAAATCAGGAAAAAGAGGACGTTTTCGTCTAAAGATCGGCGACCCGCCATTCCAAAAGCCCAAGCCCCAGCCCCCCGAGCAAAAGCCCCGCCATCCATAGAGGATCGAGCCCGGGGGAGAGGTAGAGGGCGGCCCCGGTGAAGCCCCAGGTGAGGAGGGCGAGGAGCTTCAGGGGAAGACGAAGAGGGCTCGTCTTCCGGGGCGCCGGTGCCCCGGCCGGTTCGGGCGGCATAGGCGCCTTCTCGGCTTCTTCTTCCTCCGGCACCACGGGAGGGCTTTCCTCGGTGGGAAGGGTTTCCAAGGTCTTTTCCTCGGGCTCGGCCTCCGGAGCGGGGGGACTTTCGGGCGCCGGTGGCGGCTCGGCCGGCTCCGCCGGCTCGGCGGGTTCCGGGGCGAGCTCGCCCCTCCGGGCCTTCGTGACGTAGCCCTTCACGCCTTCAAAGAAAAGTTTCAACTCACCGAGATCAAACCCCGCCACCGAGGCCTCGATGAAGGTGGTCTCCTTGCCGGCGATCCGAAGCATTCCCCCTTTGGCACTGGCCACCCGGCGGATCTCGGCGAGCGGCGCCCGCTGGATCCCCTCAGGCCCCACATAGATCAGCTCCCGGGGAGTGACGGCAAAGAGCCCCTCGCTCCCTTTGAGCTCGCTCAGAATCGGGTCCTGGGTGGCTTCCTTGAGCCGCGCTTCCAGGTTCATGGGCTCATTGTACGCGAGGGTTGGCTGGTATCGTGGAAAAGATGGAGGAACTCCGCTTTCGCCTCGTCACCGGCACCGACCCCGACCTCTTCGAGGAGCGCATCAACCGGGCGGTCGCCGAGTTGCCCAAGGAGGCCGTTTTGGTGGACGTCAAGTTCAGCGCCGCCGGCGAGGGGAGCCGCGCCCTGCTCGCGGCCCTCGTCATCTATAAACTGGTCGAACCGTGGAAGGACTAAAGCGCGTCCAACTCCTCGGCGCTCTGCCCGACGATCTTCCCCCCTCACCGGGGGCGGAGCTCGTCGTCTACCTCTCCGCCCGGCCGGGTTGGCGCTCGCTCGAGGAGCTCAGGCGGGTGATCCCGCCGCTTGCCAAGGCCATCGAGGCGGTGAACCAAAGCCCCTACGGTCCCCTGCTCGAGGCCCAGGGGACCGAGTTCCGCCTCCACGTGGAGAGCGACGTGGTGGACTACTGGCAGGAGGCCTACCGCGACCTCGACCGTCTCCGCGGGCTCTACGGCGAGCTCGCCCCCGGGCTCGAAAGCCCCCTTCCCGAGTTCCGCGCCTGGCTCGAGCACGAGCGGGAGGAGATCCTCCGGGGCCTTTGGTCCACCGCGGTGGGCAAGGCGGGGATGCTCGCCGATGCCCACCGGGAGGACGAGGCGCTCAAGCTCCTCGCCGAGATGGAGGCCGCCTACCCCCTCGAGCCCCGCACCGCCCTCGACCTCGCCGACCTCTACTGGCGGCTTTTTCGCCCTGAGGCCACCGCCCGGGTGCTCAAGACGGTGCTCGAGCGCATCGAATCCCGAACCCGCCCTCGGGCGGAGCTCAACCTGGGGGCGGCGCTCCTTCGCGCCGGCCGGGTGGAGGAAGGGCGGCGCTGGCTGGAAGGACTCGTCGCCAGCGAGTACGACGAGCGCTACTGGGCGCTTTTGCACCTCGGCCAGCTCGAGGCCCTTACCGGCGAACCCGCGCTCGCCGTCCAGCGGGCCCGCGAGGTGCGCGAGGTGGCGGAGCGGGCGGGCAGCTACGAGCTTTTGCTCATGGCCCTCCTCCTCGAGGGGGAGGCGCTTTTGCGCCTGGGGAAGGCCCGGGAGGCGGCCACCGGCCCGCTGCCGGCGGCGATGGGGCTTCAGGAGCTCGCCGGCCGGCCTTTTAGCGCGGTGAGCCTCGCCCTCCTCGCCGAGGCCCAGGCGCTTTGGGGCAAGGGGAAGGCCCGGGCTTTGGAGCTCGCCGAGAAGGCCTACCGCCGGGCCGCCCAGGAGCGCGACCCCTACGCCGCGAGCCGGGCGCTTTTCGCCTGGGCGCTGGCGGCCGGGGACGAGGACAAGCTCGCCGCCGCCAGGCAGCAGGCCGAGGCCGCCGGCCACCGGCCCTGGCGGGATTTTCTCGCCCGGGTTAGGCTAGAGAATCTGCGCGATTCGCGCGAGGGCTAGCCGGGCCGCGTCCTCGGGCAGATCGCGGTGGGTGACGAAGCGGACCCGCTCGTTTCCCAAAGGCAGCGCCCTGACCCCCACCTGTTCGAGCCGCTGGCAAAAGCGGGGGGCGTCCTTGACCCGGAGGTAGACCATGTTGGTCTCGGGCGGCGGGTCCACCTCGAGCCCGAGCTGCGCGAGCCCCTCGGCGAGCTCCCGGGCCAGGGCGTGGTCGCGGGCCAGGGTTTCCTCCCAGTCCCAAAGCGCCACCCGCGCCGCCGCCGCCAGCACGCCGGCCTGGCGCATTCCACCCCCCAGGACCTTGCGGTAGCGCCGGGCCTCGGATAGGAGCGCCCGGGGCATGAGCAGCACGCTGCCCACCGGCGCCCCGAGCCCCTTCGAAAGCGAGACCATGACGGTGTCGAAACCCCGGGCGAGGGTCGCCGGCTTCTCCGAAAGCGCCACCGCCGCGTTCCAGATTCGGGCGCCGTCGAGGTGGGCTTTTAGCCCTTTTTCCCGCGCCACCGAGAGCAGCCGGTCGGTGAGGGCACGGTTCAGGACGGTGCCGCCCGCGAGGTTGTGGGTGTTCTCAAGCCAGAGCATCGCGGTGGGCGCCTGGTGCACTGAGGTGTGGACCGCCGCTTCCACTGCCTCGGGCTCGGGCCGGCCCGAGGGCGCGGGCAGGGGCCGGACGAGCACCCCCGAGAGCATCGCGGGGGCCGCCAGCTCGAACTCGAAGACGTGGGCGCCTTCGGGAGCGAGGACCTCGCTGGCCCGGGGGGCCAAAAGCAGCAAAGCGGTCTGATTCGCCATCGTCCCCGAGGGGAAGAAAAGCGCCGCCTCGAAGCCGAAAAGCTCGGCGAGCTCGGCCTCGAGCCGCTTGACCGTGGGGTCTTCGCCGTAGACGTCGTCGCCCACCTCGGCCTCGGCCATCGCCCGGCGCATCGCCGGGGTCGGCCGAGTCAGGGTATCGCTGCGAAAATCGAGGATCTTCACGGACCCAGGATACGGATCGGGACGCCTGCCCTTGTACCCCCCGGGGCATGCCGGTAGAATACGCGTGCAGACGCACGAGGAGGTGAACGTTTATGAAAAGGATTGGCGCGCTTTTCGCGGTTTTGGCCCTTACGTTAGGGGCTTCGCTGGGTCTTGCGGCGAAGCCGGTGGTGATTAAGTTCTCGTTCGTCACCACCTTGAACACCCCGAAGGGGAAAGCCGCCCAGGCGCTCAAGGCCTACATCGAGGAAAAGTCGGGCGGCACCATGAAGGTTGAGCTTTACCCCTCGAGCCAGCTCTACAAGGACAACGCCGAGGGGCTAAACGCGCTGATCTTCAATAACATTCAGCTGCTCGTACCTTCGGCTACGAAACTCAAGGGCTACAACCCCGCCTTCCAGTTTGTGGACATGCCCTACCTCTTCAAGGACACCGAGCACTTCAAGCGCTTCACCCAGTCCGAGGCGGCGAAAAAGCTACTCAATAGCCTGGACAAGGCGGGGCTCGTGGGGCTTGGCTTCTGGCCCAACGGCTTCGTGCACTTCACCGCCAACAAGCCGCTCAGGAAGCCCGAGGACTTCAAGGGCCTGAAGTTCCGCACCCAGACCTCGGGGGTGCTCGAGGCGATGATGAAGGCGCTCGGGGCCACCGCCGTGCCGCTCGCCTTCTCCGAGGTCTACCAGGCGCTGCAGCAGGGCGTGGTGGACGGGCAGGAGAATACCCTTTCGAACATCTACACCCAGCGCTACTACGAAGTGCAAAAGTACCTCTCTCTCACCCGCCACCACCGGCTGGATTACGTGGTCATCACCAACAAGATCTTCCTGAATAGCCTCACCCCCGAGCAGAAGAAGATCTTCCTCGAGGGCATTGCCCACGCCAACGAGGTTGCCTTCGCCGAGGCTGAGAAGCTGAATCAGGACGCCCTCAATAAGCTTCGCGGCTTGATGGAGGTGGTGGAGCTCACCGATGCCGAGCGCGAGGCGCTGGCCGAGGCGCTAAAACCGGTCTACGACCAGTACGGGGACAAGGTGGGCTGGGACCTCATCAACGCGATCAAGGCGCTCCGCTAGCCGCTCGCCGGCCCGAGGCCGGGGGCGGCGGGCCCCCGGCCTCGGCTTATCGTGGGGGCAAGCATGGTCACGCTAAACACGCTGCTATGGCAATCCGCGATCTTTGCCCTTTTGGTCTTCGTCCTCGCCGCCTTTTTAGCGAAGCGCCCCGGGTTCCGCCGGTTTTTCTACGTGCTCTCGGACGTACTCGCCGGGGTTTTCTTGAGCGCGGGTCTCGCGGTGGTGCTGATCAGCGTCTTCATGCGCTACGTGCTCAACAATCCTCCGGGCTGGGCCGACGAGTTCGCCCGCATCTTCGTGGCCTGGGGGGCGATGTTCGGCTTCACCGTGGCCCTCCGGGAGGGGCGGCACATCACCGTGGACATCCTCTTTAGCTTTCTGGGGCCCGCAGGGAAGCGGCGGCTCGACCTTTTGGCTCATGCCATCGGCCTGCTCTTTTCTGCCTTCATCACCGTGGCCGGCTGGTACTACGTGATGTTTTTAAAGCAGCTTGGCCTCCGTTCGATCTATACCGACATCCCGGAGTGGATCCTGACCTTCATCCTTCCTCTTGGCTTCGCGCTTTTCGCCTTCCAGTTCGCCCTCGGCTTTTTTGACCTCTTTAGCGGTCGAGCCGAGGTCCACGAGGAGGTGAGCGGGGTATGAGTGTGGGCGTCTCGATGCTGGTGCTATTTGGGCTCTTTGCGCTCTTTTTGCTGCTCCGCGTCCCCATCGGGGTCTCCCTCGCGCTCTCCTCGCTCATCGCCTTTGCGCTCGAGCCCGGTTTTAACGTGCTCCAGGTGCCCTCGCGGATGTTCGAGGGTATCAACTCCTTCGCCCTGCTCGCGATTCCCGGCTTCGTCTTCACCGGGGTGGTGATGGCCCACGGCGGGATCGCCCGCTACCTGGTCGAGTTCGTCCGCGCCTGGGTGGGGCACGTTCCCGGGGGTCTCAGCGTGGTGGTGGTGGTATCTTCGATGATCTTCGCGGCGATCTCCGGCTCCTCCCCGGCTACCGCTGCCGCCATCGGCGCGGTGACCATTCCGGCGATGATCCAAAACGGCTACGCCAAGCGCTATGCCATGGGGCTCGTGGCTACCTCGGGCACGCTTGGGATCCTGATCCCGCCGAGCGTGACGATGATCATCTACGGCATCACCACCGATCAGTCGATCGGCAAGCTTTTCATCGCTGGGATTCTACCCGGGATCCTGCTCGGTGGGAGTTTGATCGCCTTCGCCATCTGGTACGCCCGTCGGGCGGGTTACGGCCGGCTTCCTCGGGCCGATTGGCCCGAGCGCTGGCGCACGCTCTGGTGGGCGCTACCCGGGATCTTCCTTCCGGTCTTGATCATGGGCACGATCTACACCGGGATCGCCACCCCCACCGAATCCTCGGTGATCGCGCTCTTTTACGCGATCCTGGTCTCAGTCCTCATTTACCGGGAGGCGAGCCTTGCGGATTGGGTGCGGATGCTTCGGGAGGCGGTCTCGATCACCGCGATGATCTATCTGATCGTCTCGGCGGCGATGCTCTTTTCCCTTTACATGACCAATAAGCAGATTCCGGCCCTGGCCGCCGAATGGATCGTGGCTCATGGGCTTGGGCGCTACGAGATCTTCGCGGTGACCTCGATACTCTTCATTATCCTCGGGATGTTCCTGGAGGCGGTCTCGATCATCCTGATCACCCTTCCTGTTCTCCAGCCGATTTTGGAGGCGGTGGGGATCAACCTGATCCACTTCGCGGTGGTGATGACGATCTCGATGGAGCTCGCGATGATCACCCCGCCGGTGGGATTGAACCTCTTCGTGATCTCGGGGATCACCAAGGAGCCCTTGGGCGAGGTGGTACGGGGGGTGATCCCTTTCTACGCGGTGCTCGCCTTTGTCTTGGTGATCCTAATCCTCTTCCCCGAGATCAGTCTTTGGCTGCCGTCTTTGATGAAGGGCGGGGTTTAGACGAACTGGGGGGCCTTTGGCCCCCTGGTACTTTTCGCTGGCCGCTAAAGGGGGTGACGCTTGCTCGGGTCCTCGGTAACCTCGTGCCAGAAGACCGGGGCCTCCTCGCCAAGCTTCCAGGTGAGGTAGACGAGCTCGCCTTCTTTCCTGAAGGGGATGTCCACCACGC
>CAYYAB010000021.1:0-19422 GCA_964469895.1 uncultured bacterium
CCCGGGCCGCGGTCTTGGTGGCGAGCTGGGTGGTGGGCCGGCTGGGGGCGCGGCCGGGCGGCGCGTTTCCCCGCCCCTACCGCTAGCCGTCGAGCAGCGCCCGGGCCCGGAGGGCCAGGTGGATTTGCGCGAGGGTCTGCGGGTCCTTCAGGCTTCCCCCGAGCGTCTGCTCGATCTTGGCTAGCCGGTAGCGCAGCGTGTTGGGGTGAACGTGCAGGGCCTCGGCGGCGGCCTCGGCCCGGCCGCCGTGGGCGAGGTAGACCTCGAGGGTGCGGATCAGCTTCTCCTCTAAGGGGAGAAAGCGCTCGACCAGGGCCCGGAGGTCCTCCCGGGACTGCTGCAGGAGCACCCAGGCCACCGGGTCCAGTTGCTCGAAGCCCGCCGGCCCTGCGTCCCCGCTTGCCTTCAGCGCGATCAGGGCCTCGCGGTAGGCGGCCGGTACCTCGGAGAGCGGGCGGTGGCGGGCGGAATACCCGATCCTCACCGCGCTTCCCAGGGCAGAAGCCAGTCCGGCCGCCTCCCGTTCCGGCGCGTGGGTCTGCCAGAGCACGACCGCCCGCCCGGCCCGGGCGGTGACCAGGTAGCCGGTTCCCAGCCGGGAGAGGTAGGCCGCCGCCCGGTGGCGGAGTTCCTGCAGTACCCGGCGGCGGCGCTCCTCGGCCAGCCGGTGCTCCCCGGGGATCGGGGGGGGCTCCGCCAGCGCCAGCACGTAGGGCAGCTCGGGCAAAAAACCAAACGCCATCGCCCGGCGCTCGTCGGCGGCGCGTTCGAGAAGGTCATCGAGGAGGGCGGCACGAAGCCCCTCTTCCTCAACCCGCTGGGCCTGGGCGAGGAGATTCTTGGCGGCCAGCACCTGGGCGGCGAGGTGCAAAAACCCGCGGGCCTGGGTCAGGGCCTCGGGGCTGCCCCAGGCGACGAGCAAGGCTTCGCCGGCGGGAAGGGCGAGGTGCCGGGAGCTCTCTCCCGGGCGCTCGGGAAGTTCGGGGGGAACCGGGCCCGCGCCCGCGATCCGCTCCCCCCAGGGGGCGACCAGGGCTACCGGGAGTCGGGTCCAGCGGTGGAGGGTCTCCACCAGGCGGGCCTCGTTCTCGGCGAGTCCCTCGAGCGTTTCCACCAGCGGGCCGAGCGTAAGCAGGCGGGGGAAACAGGCTTCGAGGGCACGGCGCTGGGCCTCGAGGGCGATCTCGGCGACCTCGCTCCAGGGGGGGAGCACGGCCAGGCCGAGGCCGTTTCTGCGGCAGGCCTCGATCAGCTCGGGTTCAGGGTGCTTGCAAAACACCCCGGACCCCCGTTGACGCTGCAACCGGTGGGCGAGGCCAGCGTGGCCGCGCTCGGCGACCACCACCGCGTGGGCGAGGGCCGGCACCCACTCCTTCTCGCGCCCCACCCAGGTCACCGGGAGCGGGCTTGGCACCAGGCGCTTGAGCCCGAGGCTTTCCGCCAGTCCGTCGAAGGCGATCACCAGGTCCCCCAAAAGAGCCCGAGGGTTTTGTTGGTTTTTACCAAGGAGCTCGCAATTTTGCAAGGAATTGCCGGGACAATTGTCCTGAGAAACCAAAAGTTTCCTTCTATTTGTTGTTTCCTACGCTTTCCTGGGGTCCGGGGATTCGGGCATGCTCAGGCCCAAACGGGAGGTGAGGTTTGCTCGAGGGATCCGTGGTTCCACTGGTGACCCCGTTCCGGGACGGGGCGGTAGACGAACAAGCGTTTGCTCGTTTGGCCGAGCGGCAGATCGCCGCGGGGAGCCACGGGCTCTCGGTGGGGGGGACGACCGGGGAGCCGGCCGCCCTTCACCCGGACGAGCGCAAACGGCTGATCGCGATCGCGGTGGAGGTCGCCGCCGGGCGGGTGCCGGTGCTGGCCGGAACCGGGAGCGCCCATCTCGAGGAGACGATCGCGCTCACCCGCTACGCCCGGGAGGCCGGGGCCGACGCCGCGATGGTCATCGTGCCCTACTACACGAAACCGAACCCCGAGGGCCTCTTTCGCTACTTCGAGGCGGTGCTCAACGCCGTTCCCGAGTTCCCGGTGGTGGTCTACAACATTCCCGGCCGGGCGTGCGTCTCGATGCCGGTCGAGGTCATGGCCCGCCTCCGGGAACGCTACCCCTGGCTCATCGGGGTCAAGCACTCGGTGCGGGACCTCGACGTCGTCACCGAGACGATCCGCGTTCTGGGCGAGGAGTTCGCCGTCTTTTGCGGGCTCGAGTCGCTTTCCTACCCGATGCTCGCCCTGGGGGCGCGGGGGATGATCGCGGCCACCGCCAACCTGGTGCCGGAAAAGGTGGCGGCGCTCTACGAGGCGGTACGGGGTGGTGACCATGCCCGCGCCCGCGCCCTCCACTATGAGCTCTTTGAGCTCAACGACGCGATCTTCTGGGAGACCAACCCGATTCCCCTTAAGTACCTGATGGCCAAGGCGGGGTTGCTACGGGCCGAGTGGCGGCCCCCGCTCGGCCCCCCGAGCCCGGCGGTGGCCGAGCGGCTCGACCGGCTTGCTGCGCGCTGGGGGTGGGCATGAGGACGGCTCGGATCCTGGCCGACGGGAGGGTGCGGGAGGTGCGGCTCGAGCACGGCCGGCTCATCGACGAGTCGGGCCGCGAGCACGACCCGGAGACCGCCACCTTTCTCCTCCCCTTCGAGCCCGGAACGATCTTTGGCCTGGCCCTCAACTACCGCGGCCACGCCGGGGAGCTGGGGCTTTCGGAGCCGGAGGAGCCGGTGCTCTTTCTCAAGCCGGCAGCAAGCCTTGTGCCCCACCGGGCCCCGGTGGAGCGTCCGCGCGGGGTGCGCTATCTGCACTACGAGGCCGAGCTCGCGGTGGTGATCGGGCGGGCGGGCCGGCGGATCCCCGAGCGGGAGGCGATGGAGTACGTATTGGGCTATACCGTGGCCAACGATGTGACCGTCCGTGACTTCGTGGGCAACCTTTTTCGCCCGCCGGTCAAGGCCAAGGGCTGGGATACCTTCACCCCCCTCGGCCCCTACCTGGTGACCCGGGACGAGGTCGCGGATCCCCACGACCTTTCCCTTGCCGCCTACGTCAACGGGGAGCTCCGTCAACGGGGGCATACCTCCGAGATGGTCCACGCGATTCCGGAGATCATCGCCTACCTGAGCCGGTTCCTGACCCTAAAGCCCTACGACGTGATCCTCACCGGTACCCCCCGGGGCCTCTCGCCGGTGGCCGCGGGGGACCTGATGCGAATCGAGGTGGAGGGCGTGGGGGTGCTCGAGAACCCGGTGGTGGAGGAGGCGGCATGAAGCGCGCTTGGGATTCCCGCTTCATCGAGGAGGTGCAAAGGCGTCTCGAGGGGACCACGATCGCCCATTTCATCGACGGCGCCTTCGTGGAAAGCGCCTCGGGGGAGACCTTCGAGACCCTGGATCCGGCCACCAACCGCCCCCTGGCCCGGGTCGCCCGGGGCGGGGAGGAGGACGTGGACCGGGCGGTACGGGCCGCCCGCCGCGCCTTCGACGAGGGCCCCTGGCCGCGGATGCCCGCCCGGGAGCGCCGACGCTACCTCGAGCGCGTGGCCGAGCTGATCGAGAAGTACGCCGACGAGCTGGCGGTGCTCGAGTGCCTGGACACGGGACAGGTGATGCGCATCATCCGCGGCGGGCAGGTCCCGCGGGCGGCGGCGAACTTTCGCTTCTACGCGGAAAAGGCCGAGGCCGCCTTCGACGGCCGGAGCTTCCCGGTGGACGACCGCTTCCTCTACTACACCTTCCGCCAGCCGGTGGGGGTGGCCGGGTTGATCACGCCCTGGAACACGCCCCTGATGCTCGCGACCTGGAAGCTCGCCCCCTGCCTTGCCGCCGGCAACACCTGCGTGCTGAAGCCGGCCGAGTGGTCGCCGCTTTCCGCCTGGATGCTGGCGCGCATCTTCGCCGAGGCCGAGCTCCCCCCGGGGGTGGTGAACGTCGTGCAGGGATACGGGGAGGAGGCGGGGGCGCCGCTCGTCGCCCACCCGGGCGTCCAGCTGATCAGCTTCACCGGCGAGACCACCACCGGCAAGATCATCATGCGCACCGGCGCCGAGACCCTGAAACGCTATTCCTTCGAGCTCGGCGGCAAGAGCCCCGCGATCGTCTTCGCCGACGCCGATCTCGACCGGGCGCTCGACGGGGTGATCTTCCAGATCTTCAGCCTAAACGGCGAGCGCTGCACCGCGAACTCACGGCTTTTGGTCGAGCGCCCGGTGTATGCCGAGTTCGTCGAGCGGGTCGTCGCGCGGGCCCGGAAGATCCGGGTCGGGCATCCCCTGGACCCCGAGGCCGAGGTGGGGCCGCTCATCCACCCCGAACACCTGGCCCGGGTGGAGGCCTTCGTCGAGGAGGCCAAGCGGGAGGGGGCCCGGGTGCTCGTCGGCGGGCACCGGGTGGGGAGCGAGGGGAATTACTACGCTCCCACCGTGCTCGAGGTCCGTCCCGGGATGCGGATCGAGCAGGAGGAGGTCTTCGGGCCGGTGCTCGGGGTCATGCCCTTCGACGACGAGGACGAGGCGGTGCGGATCGCCAACGGGGTGCGTTACGGGCTCGCCGCCTACGTCTGGACCCGGGATGTGGCCCGCGCCCACCGGCTCGCCCGCCGGATCGAGGCGGGGATGATCTGGATCAACAGCCACAACGTTCGCCACCTCCCCACCCCCTTCGGGGGGATGAAGGAGTCGGGGATCGGGCGCGAGGGCGGGGACTACAGCTTCGCCTTCTACACCGAGGAAAAAAGCGTCATGGTCCCGCTCGGCGATCACCCGATCCCGCGCTTTGGAAAGGAGGGAAGCTAGTGGCCCGGACGGGTGCGGAGTACATCGAGGCCCTGCGGACGAATCCCCCGAACCTCTGGCTCAAGGGGGAACGGGTGGAGGACCCCACCACCCACCCCGCTTTTGCCGGGGTCGTGCGTTCGATGGCGGCCCTCTACGACCTGCAGCACGACCCCGCCTGGCGGGAGCGGCTCACCTACCCCTCTCCCAAGACCGGGCAGCCGGTGGGGATGAGCTTCCTCGAGTCCAAGACCCGGGAGGACCTCCGGCGGCGCGGGATCGCCTACAAGGTCTGGGCCGACCGCACCCTGGGCCTGATGGGGCGCACCCCCGACTATCTGAACGCGGCCCTTACCGCCTACGCCCAGGCGGCCGAGTTCTTCGCCCAGGGGGACCCCCAGTTCGCCGAGAACGTGCGGAACTACTACGAGTACGTCCGCGAGCACGACCTTTGCACCACCCACGCGCTCACCAATCCCCAGGTCAACCGGTCCAAAGGGCCCGCCGAGCAGCCCGATCCTTACATACCGGTGGGGGTGGTCCGCGAGACCAAGGAGGGGGTGATCGTGCGGGGCGCCCGCATGCTCGCCACCCTTCCGCTGGCCGACGAGATCCTGGTTTTTCCCTCCACGGTGCTCAAGAACGAGCCGGGGGCCGAGCGGTACGCCCTCGCCTTCGCGCTGCCCACCAACACCCCCGGGCTGCACTTCGTGTGCCGGGAGCCGCTCGCCGGGGACTCGGCCTTCGATCACCCGGTCTCCTCGCGCTTTGAGGAGATGGACGCGATGGCGATCTTCGATGACGTGCTCGTGCCCTGGGAGCGGATCTTCATCCTCGGCTCGGTGGAGCTTACCAACCGGGCCTACGCCGACACCGGCGCGCTCCACCACATGGCCCACCAGGTGGTGGTCCACAAGGTGGCGAAGACCGAGGCCTTCCTCGGGCTGGTGGCGCTGATGGCTGAGGGTATCGGGGCCGACCGCTTCGGGCACGTGCAGGAGAAGATCGCCGAGGTCATCGTCTACCTCGAGGCGATGCGGGCGTTTTGGCGGGCGGCGGAGGAGGAGGGCGAGGCCAACGCCTACGGGGTCTTCGTCCCCAGCCGGGCCAAGCTCGACGGCGCCCGCAACCTTTACCCCCGGCTCTACCCCCGCATCCGGGAGATCGTCCAGCAGATCGGGGCGGGAGGGTTGATCCTCCTGCCCTCGGAGCGGGATCTCGAGGGACCGCTCGCGGAGGCGATGGCGAAATACCTGCAGGGGCGGAACCTCGAGGCGCGTAAAAAGCTCCAGCTCTTCCGGCTGGCCTGGGACATGACCCTCTCCGGGTTCGGCGCCCGGCAGGAACTCTACGAGCGCTTCTTCTTCGGGGACCCGGTGCGGATGTACCAGGCGCTCTACGAGGTGTACGACAAGGAGCCCTACAAGGAGAAGATCCGCCGGTTCCTGGGATGGGAGGACTAGATGCGGCCGAATGTGGTGCGGATCGGTCAGATCGGGCTCTACGTCCGGGACCTCGCGGCCTCCCGGGAGTTCTACGAAGGCCTGCTCGGCTTCGTGGTGGTGGCCGAGCGACCGGGGGAGCTCTACCTGCGGGGTTATGAGGAGCGGGCCTGGAGCCTCTGGCTGAAACAGGCTCCCGAGCCCGGGCTGATCTGGATAGGCTACAAGGTAGCTTCGGAAGAGGACCTCGATCGCCTCCTGTCGCTCGCGCGCGAGCGGGGGCTTCCCGCCCGGGAAGAGGAGGGCTTCGAGCGGCCGCGGATGGTCCGGATGCAGGACCCCACCGGCTTTCCCCTGGTCTTCTACCACCGGGAGCACAAGCACGAGCGGCTGCTCCAGGCCTACCACCGGTACCGGGGGCCGGGGGTCTTGCGGATCGACCACGCCAACGTCTTTACCCCCCGGGTCGCCGAGACCCTGGCCTTCTACCGCGAGGCGCTGGGCTTCCGGCTGACCGAGTACACCGAGGACGACCAAGGGCGGCTCTGGGCCGCCTGGGTGCATCGCAAGGGGAACGTCCACGACCTTGCCTTCACCAACGGTGAGGGCCCCCGGCTCCACCACTTCGCCTACTGGCTCCCCGATCCCATGAGCATCATCCGTGCCGCCGACATCCTGGCGGGAGCGATGGCCACCGATCGGATCGAGCGGGGACCGGGGCGCCATGGGATCTCGAACGCGATGTTCCTCTACCTGCGGGACCCCGACGGGCACCGGATCGAGCTCTACACCTCCGACTACCTGACCGTGGACCCCGACTTCGAGCCGGTGCGCTGGAGCCTGAACGACCCCCGGCGGCAGACGCTTTGGGGGCACCGGACGCCCCGGAGCTGGTTTTTGGAGGGGAGCCGGGTAGAGGCCTTCGAGGGCGGGTTCGTGCCCACCGAGGCCCCTGAGCTCGAAGGCTTGCCGGAGCACGTGACATGAACGACCGCGGCATCGTCGCAGTGGTGGGGGCCGGCACCATGGGGCGGGGCATCGCCCAGGTGGCGGCGACGGCGGGCTTTACCGTGCTGCTTTACGACGCCCGCCCGGAGGCGGTGGCGGCGGCGCTGGAGCGCATCGAGGCCTCGCTCCAAAGGGCCCGGGAGCGGGGGCGACTGGCGCAGGCCCCCGAGGAGGTGCTCGGCCGGATCCGCCCGGTGGCCGACCTGGCGGGGCTCGCCAGCGCCGGATGGGTGATCGAGGCGGTGCCGGAGGAGCTCGAGCTCAAGCGCCGCCTCTTCGCCGAGCTCGGGGCGCAGAATCCCCGGGCGGTGCTCGCCAGCAACACCTCGACCCTCTCGATTACCGCGCTCGCCCGGGGCGTTCCCGGACCCGAGCGGGTCCTGGGCCTGCACTTTTTCAACCCCGCCCCCCGGATGCCCCTGGTCGAGGTGATCCCGGGGGTCGAGACCCATCCCGAGGTGCTCGGTCGGGCGGTGGCCTTCGTGCGCGAGCTGGGGAAGGAGCCGGTGGTGGCCAAGGACCGCCCCGGCTTCATCGTCAACCGGATCGCCCGCCCCTACTACGGCGAGGCCCTGGTGCTCGCCGGCGACGGGGTACCGTTTGCCACCATCGACCGGATCCTGCGGGGACTCGGCTTTCCCATGGGCCCCTTCGAGCTCATGGACCTGATCGGGCTCGACGTGAACTTCACCGCCACCAAGAGCGTCTGGGAGCAGAGCTTTTACCTCTCCCGCTACCGGCCGCACCCGTTGCAGGCCGAGCGGGTGGCGGCGGGCTGGCTGGGACAGAAGACCGGCCGGGGGTTCTACACGTACCCCCGTGAACCCGAGCCGGAACCGGAGCTTCCGGAGCCCCACCCCCTGGCGGTCCACCTGGTGGGTGGGGGGGCCCTGGCCGGCATCCTGGCCTCGCGCCTAGCTCCCACGGCCCCGGAAGAGGCCGACCTGATCGTCGATCTGCGGGTTTCCCTCGGAGAGAAGGCCT
Organism: uncultured bacterium; assembly: GCA_964469895.1. Lineage (GTDB taxonomy): Bacteria > Deinococcota > Deinococci > Deinococcales > Marinithermaceae > WFXV01. The sequence continues at coordinate 8,200 of CAYYAB010000021.1, forward strand.
ATCCCGAGGGCGTGCCCCCCGACCGGCCGGTGCTCACCCTGGCCTGGGCCCACTCGGCGAGCCTGGCGCGGCCGCGTTATCCCGAGGCCCGGGGGGTGTACGGGTTCTCCCTCGTTCCCCCCTACGCCGCGGGCCAGCCGATGGAGCTCTTTGCCCCGGAGGGCGAGGAGGTCCCGCCCTGGCTCTCCGGCTTCGCCCGGGCGCTGGGGTTTACCCCGGTCGTGCTACCCGACCAGCCGGGGGGGGTGGCGTTTCGAATCCTCGCGATGCTCGCCAACGAGGCTTTTTCGGCGCTCAGGGAGGGGCTCGCCGAGGCCGAAACCCTCGATCGGGCCATGGAGCTCGGTACCCGCTACCCCCGCGGGCCCCTGGCCTGGGCGGAGCTCTTTGGGCTTCCCGCGCTCGTCGCCGGGCTACGCGGCCTGAAGGACGAGCTCGGGGAGGAACGGTATCGGCCGGATCCGCTGCTCGTACGCCGGGCGGCGGTCGGTGAATAGGAGGTGAGGGATATGCGAAAAGGGTTGGTTTGGTTGGGCGCGTTCGTGCTGGCGACGGCGCTGGCCCAGGCCGAGGTGCGGATCGGGGTCACCCTCTCGGCCACCGGGCCGGCGGCCTCGCTCGGGATTCCGGAGAAGAACACCCTGCTCCTGATCGAGTCGGGCAAGCTCGATCGCATGCCCAAGGGCGTGACCGTGCGGTTTTTCATCCTCGACGACGGCACCGATCCCACCGCCGCGGTCAAGAACACCAAGAAGCTGATCCAGGAAAACCGGGTGCACCTGATCATCGGGGGCACCACCAGCCCCAACTCGCTGGCGATGATCGACGCGGTGGCCGAGGCCGGGGTGCCCTTCATCTCGCTGGCGGCGGCCAAGGCGATCGTCGCGCCGGTGGACGACAAGCGCTACTGGGTCTTCAAGACCCCTCAGACCGACGAGCTCATGTCCCAGGCGGTGGTCCAGGACATGGTCGCCCGCGGCTACAAGACCGTCGCCTACCTGGGCTTCAACACCGCCTACGGCGAGGGCTGGGCGCGGGAGTTCGAGAAGGCCGCCAAGGCCGCCGGGCTCAAGGTGGTGGCGAGCGAGCGCTACTCGCCCAAGGACACCTCGGTTACCGGCCAGGTGCTCAAGATCCTCTCCCGGCGTCCGGACGCGGTCTTGATCGGGGCGGCCGGAACCCCCGCGGTGCTGCCCCAGCGGACCCTGGTGGAAAAGGGCTACAAGGGTCAGATTTACCAGACCCACGGGGTGGCGAACCCCGCCTTCCTCAAGGTGGGCGGCGAGTTCGTGGAGAACACCCTGCTGCCCGCCGGCCCCATCCTGGTCGCCGCCCAGCTCCCGGACACCTTCCCCTCCAAGCGGGTGGCGCTCACCTACATCGCGGCCTACGAGGCCGCCCACGGGGTTGGGAGTTACTCGACCTTCGGCGGGCACGCCTACGACGCCTGGTTGATCGCCCGGGACGCGATCGAGCGGGCGCTCCAAAAGGCCGATCCCGGGGATCTCGCAGCCTTCCGCAAGGCGCTGCGCGACGCCATCGAGGGAACCCAGGGCGTGGTTGGCACCCACGGCGTCTTCAACCTGAGCCCCACCGACCACCTCGGCCTCAAGTTCGAGGAAGCGGCGGTAATCGTTCGGGTCAAGGACGGCAAGTGGGTGCTCGAGCGTAGCTTCCGCTAAGGCAGGGAAAGGGCGGGCATGGACCCCCTGATCTTCGGCTTTCTGCTTTCCGACGGCTTGATCAACGGCGCGCTTTACGCCCTGGTGGCGCTCGCGCTGGTGCTGGTCTTCGCGGTCACCCGGGTGATCCTCATCCCGCTCGGGGAGTGGGTGCTCTTTGCCCCCCTCACGCAGGCGATGCTGCTCGAGGGAAAGCTGCCCGGAACCGTCTGGCTTTCGGCCGGGCTGCTCCTCGTCTGGGCGGTGCTGGACCGCCGGCGGGGGCGCACCCCCCTCTGGCTTTTCCTGGCCGCCCTTGGCGTGGTGGGGGTGGGGTTTTTGGGGCGTTCCGTGCCCGCCCTGGCCCTTCTGGCGGCGGTTTTGGTAGTGCTCCCGATCGGCCCCGCCAGCTTTCGGATCTTCTTCGAGCCGCTTCCGGGGGCGAGCGTGCTCGTGTACCTGATCCTGGCGGTGGGGTTGCACTTCGTCTACCAGGGGCTGGGGCTTGCCTTCTTCGGGCCCGAGCAGTTCCGCCTTCCCGCGCTCTGGCCGGGGGAGGCAGCGCTCGCCGGCCTGCCGGTGCCCCGCCAGGGGATCCTGCTGATCCTGGCCGCCGCCGTGCTGATGGTGCTGCTCTACCTCTTTTTCCGGCGCTCCCTGTATGGCAAGGCGTTGCGGGCGGCAGCGGTGAACCGGATCGGCGCCCGGCTGGCCGGGATCAGCGTTCGGGAGGCGGGACGGGTGGCCTTTTTGCTGGCCACCGGCATCGGTGCCCTGGCCGGGCTCCTGGTCGCCCCCCTCTCCAACGCCAGCTACGAGATGGGGTTTCTATTGGGCCTGAAGGGCTTCGTGGCGGCGATCGTTGCGGGCCTCGTGAGCTACCCGCTGGCGGTAGCCGGGGGGGTGCTCGTGGGTGTGCTCGAGTCGTTTAGCTCGTTCTTCGCAAGCGCCTACAAGGAGGCGATCGTCTTCGCCCTCTTGCTCCCGGTTCTGGCCTGGCGAAGCGTGAGCTCGCGGGTGCTGGAGGAGGAGGAATGACCGCGGTGCTCTTGCTCCTGCTCCTGGTGCTGCCCTGGATCGTTCCGCCCTTTTACCAGACCCTTTTCGTCTTCTACGCAATCGCTACCCTCGTGGTCCTCGGTTTGCATCTCCTCACCGGGCTCGCCGGACTGACCAGCTTCGGCCAGGCCGCCTTCATGGGGGTGGCCGGATACACCAGTGCCCTGCTCGCGTTGAGGCTCGGGGTCTCGCCCTGGCTGGGGCTTTTGGCCGGGCTGCTCGCCACCCTGGTCTTTGCCTTGGTGCTGGGGTTACTCACCGTCCGGCTCAAAGGGCACTACCTTCCCCTCGCCACCATTGCTTGGCAGGTGGCGCTTTACATCGTGATGGGGAGCTGGGTGGCCCTCACCGGGGGGCGGACCGGGCTTTCGGACCTGCCTCCGGTGGCGGTCTTCGGCTTCGAGTTCCGGGACCCGCGGGCCTACCACTACCTCGCCTGGGGGCTTCTCCTGCTCTATGCCCTCGGTCTTTACCGGCTGATCCATAGCCGTCACGGCCGGATGATCCGGGCGCTCAAGGGGGACGCGGTGGCGGCCGCCTCCTTCGGCGCCCGGCCGCCCTCGCTCCGGCTTTGGACCTTCGTCTTGGCTGCGCTGGGTGCGGGGCTTGCCGGCTGGCTCTACGCGCACTTCGTGCGCTTCGTGAACCCGAGTCCCTTTTCCCTCGAGGCCTCGATCTTCTACCTGATCATGGCGGTGGTCGGAGGGGTCGGCTCCTTCGCCGGTGCTTTCCTCGGGGCCGGGCTGCTTACCGGGCTCGAGCAGTGGCTCAAGGACCTCGTTCCCCTGGTCCTCGGCAAAAGCGGCAACTACGAGGTGATCGCCTACGGGCTGATCCTGGTGGCGATCCTGCACCTGGCGCCCCGGGGGCTTTGGCCCTGGATCGAAGCCCGCCTGCCCCGGCGCGTTCCCGACCCCCCGAAGGGCGAGGGGCTCCCCGCCCGCGCCGAGCCGGTGGAGGAGGAGATCCTGCTCGAGGTCGAGGGGCTTTGCAAGAGTTTCGGCGGGCTGCTCGCGGTCAACCAGCTCTCCTTTTCCGTGCGTCGGGGGGAGATCCTGGGCCTGATCGGGCCCAACGGAGCGGGCAAGTCCACCACCTTCCACCTGATCGCCGGGGTCTTAAGGCCGGATCGGGGACGGGTCCGGTTTCGGGGCCAGGAGATTACCGGAAGGTTTCCCTTCGAGACCGTTCGCATGGGGCTCGTGCGTACCTTCCAGCACCCCCACCTCTTTCCCGAGATGACCGTGCTGGAAAACGCGATGCTCGGCACCTATCCCCGGACCCGGGCGCCGATGCTCGCCTCGATGCTCGGGCTCGATCGGGCCGAGGAGCGAAGGGCCGCGGTGGAGGCCTTTCGCGCCCTGGAGCGGGTGGGCCTGGCGGAGAAGGCCTTTTTGAAGGCGGGTGCGCTCTCGCTCGGGGAGCAGCGCAAGCTCGAGGTCGCCCGGGCCCTCGCCGCCGATCCCGTCCTCCTGCTCCTGGACGAGCCCGCGGCCGGGCTTCGCGCCGGGGAGAAGCGGGCCCTCGCGGCGCTGATCCGCCGCTTGCGCGACGAGGGGATTACCGTGTTGCTCGTCGACCACGACATGGAGCTGGTGATGCACCTGGTCGACCGGGTGGTGGTGATGCACTACGGCGAGAAGATCGCCGAGGGGCCGCCGGAGGCGGTGCAGCGGGATCCGGCGGTGCGGGAGGCCTACCTCGGGGGGGTGGCCTGATGCTTGCGGTCCGGGGCCTCGAGGTCCGCTACCACGCCGCCGTGGCGGTGGACGGGATCGACCTGCGCGTAGAAGAAGGCGAGGTGGTGGCCCTGATCGGCCCGAACGGGGCGGGAAAGACGAGCACGTTGCTCGCCCTTTTGGGCTTGGTAGCGTGCCGGGGGGAGGTGCGCTACCAGGGCGAGGTCCTCGCCGGTCTCGAGCCCGAGGAGCGGGTGGCCCGCGGCCTGGTGCTGGTGCACGAGCGGCGCCACCTTTTCGGCTCGATGACCGTGGAGGAAAACCTTCTACTCGGGGCCTTTTCCCGCTACAAGCGGGGGGAGCGGGGGATTTGGGGGGAGCTCGAGCGGGTCTACGAGCGTTTTCCCCGCCTGGCGGAGCGCCGCCAGCAACTCGCCGCCACCATGTCCGGGGGGGAGCAGCAGATGCTGGCCATTGGTCGGGCGCTGATGGCCCGCCCGAGGCTCTTGCTGCTGGACGAGCCCTCGCTCGGGCTTGCTCCCCTGATCGTTCAGGAGATCTTCGGCATCCTCGCGGGGCTCAAGGCCGAGGGAACGACGATCCTCCTCGTAGAGCAAAACGCGCGCGCGGCGCTCGAGCTCGCCGACCGCGGCTACGTCCTCGAGGCCGGGCGGATCGTCCTCGAGGGGCCGGCCGCGGCGCTTCGGGACGACCCCAGGGTGGTCGAGCACTACCTGGGCATCCCGGGGGAGGAGTCGCGGTGAGGGATCCCTTCATGGAAACCCTGGGTATCGAGGTCGAACGCCTCGAGCCGGACGTCGTTCGCCTGGCGCTCAGGGTACGGGAGGATCACGCCAACCTGCACGGCACCGCGCACGGGGGGGTCCTTTATGCTCTGGCCGACGCCGCCTTTGCCCTGATCTCGAACCTGGAGGCGCGGGCGGTGGCCCTTTCCACCCGCATCGACTACTTCCGGCCGGTCTCGGTGGGAGAGCGGCTGGAGGCGGTGGCCGAGCCGGTGTTCCGGGGCCGGCGAACCGCCAGCTACCGGGTGCGGCTTTCGGTCGGGGAACGGTTGGTCGCCCAGTTCGTGGGTACGGTGTTTCATCTGGAGGCGCCATGAGGGAAGCGTGGATCGTGGAGGCGGTACGCACGCCGATCGGTCGTTACGGGGGGGCGCTCGCCCCGGTACGGCCCGACGACCTCGGGGCGATTGTGCTCGAGGCTCTGATGGATCGGGCCGGCGTCCCCAAGGAGGCAGTCGAGGACGTCTACATGGGCTGCGCCAACCAGGCGGGGGAGGACAATCGCAACGTCGCGCGGATGAGCCTCCTTCTCGCCGGCTTTCCGGTGGAGGTGGCCGGCGTCACCGTCAACCGGCTTTGCGGCTCCGGCCTAGATGCGGTAATCCAGGCGGCCCGGGCGATCGCCGTGGGGGAGGCCGAGGTGGCGATCGGGGCCGGGGTCGAGTCGATGAGCCGGGCGCCCTGGGCGGTCCCCAAGCCCGAGACCGGCTACCCCCGGGGGAGCCTCCCCATGTACGACACCGCCCTCGGCTGGCGTTTCGTCAACCCCCGGATGGAGGCGACCTACGGTACCGAGAGCATGGGGGAGACGGCCGAGAACCTGGCGGAGATGTACCGCATCCCCCGCGAGGCCCAGGATCGCTTCGCCCTCGCCTCGCACCGGAAAGCGGTGGCCGCGATCGACGCCGGACGTTTTGCCGAGGAGATCGTTCCGGTCGAGGTTACGACCCGCAAGGAGCGCTACACCGTCTCGGTCGACGAAGGACCACGGCGTGACACCAGCCTGGAGAAGCTCGCCCGGCTCCGGCCCGTCTTCCGGGAAGGGGGCACGGTGACGGCCGGCAACAGCTCCTCCCTCAACGATGGGGCGGCGGCGGTGCTCCTCGTTTCCCCGGAGTTCGCCCGCGCCCACGGCCTCAAGCCCCTGGCCCGGCTCCGGGCGGCGGGGGTGGCCGGGGTGCCGCCGCGGATCATGGGGATCGGACCGGTTCCCGCCACCCGGAAAGCCCTTGCCCGCGCCGGACTTACCCTCGACGATCTGGACCTGATCGAGTTGAACGAGGCCTTTGCCGCCCAGTCGCTGGCGGTTTTGGCGGAGTGGGGCCTCGATCCCGAGGACGAACGGTTGAACCCCAACGGAGGTGCGATCGCGCTCGGCCACCCTCTGGGTTGCTCCGGCGCCCGCATCCTCACCACGCTGCTTCACGAGATGCGCAGGCGGGAGGCGGCCTTGGGCCTGGCCACCATGTGCATCGGCGTGGGTCAGGGGATCGCGGCGGTGGTCGAGCGCGTCGATTGAGGGAGGTGAGTGGATGTTCCAGCCCGAGATCGAAACCCTGCCCCGGGAGCGCCTCGCCGCGCTCCAGGACGAACGCCTGCGGAAGATCGTCGCTTATGTGTACGACCGGGTGCCGTTTTACCGGCAAAAGCTCGACGAGGCCGGGATACGCCCCGAGACCTTCCGGGGACTTGCCGAGCTCTACCGGCTTCCCTTTACCAAAAAGCAGGATCTCCGGGACCACTACCCCTTCGGGCTCTTTGCCGTGCCCCGGGAAGAGGTGATCCGGATTCACGCCTCCTCGGGAACGACCGGAAAGCCCACGGTGGTGGGGTATACCCGGCGGGATATCGAGATCTTCGCCGAGGTCAACGCCCGGAGCCTCGCCGCCGCCGGGGCCCGCCCGGGGATGATGCTCCACAACGCCTACGGTTACGGCCTCTTCACCGGCGGCCTCGGGGTCCATTACGGCGCCGAGCGGCTCGGTCTTACCGTGGTTCCGGTCTCCGGGGGAATGACCGAGCGGCAGATCACGCTCATCCAGGACTTCAAGCCGGACGTGATTACCGCCACCCCCAGCTACCTGCAGACCCTGGCCGAGGAGTTCAAGAAGCGGGGGGTGGCCCCCGAGGCGATCTCGCTGAAGATCGCGATCCCCGGGGCCGAGCCCTGGACCGAGGCGATCCGGCGGGATATCGAGGCCGGGCTCGGGGTGAAGGCGCTGAACATCTACGGGCTTTCCGAGATCATCGGCCCCGGGGTGAGCCAGGAGTGCATCGAGGCCCAGGCGGGAAGCCACATTTGGGAGGATCATTTCCTCCCCGAGGTGGTCGACCCGGAAACCGGGGAGCCGCTTCCCGACGGCGAGGAAGGGGTCCTGGTCTTTACCACCCTGACCAAGGAGGCGCTTCCCCTGCTCCGCTACTGGACCGGGGACATCACCTACCTGATCCGGGAACCTTGCGTTTGCGGCCGCACCCACGTGCGCATGGGGCCGATTAAGGGCCGCACCGACGACATGCTGATCATCCGCGGGGTAAACGTCTACCCCACCCAGGTCGAGGCGGTGCTCGAGACGATCCCCGAGGTCGCCCCCCACTACCAGCTGGTGGTGCGGCGGGAGGGAACCCTGGACGAGGCGGTGCTCCGGGTGGAGCTCGCCGAGCCGGTCTTCCAGCGAATCGCCCACGAGGTGCTTTCCGAAGAGGTGGTCGAGGCGGACCACGAGCTCCGGGGGATCCGGGAACACATCCAGCGCAAGATCAAGGAGACGATCGGGGTCACCATGCGGGTCGAACTGCTCGCCCCCGGGGAAGCCCCAAGGAGCGAGGGCGGCAAGCTCCGGCGCGTGGTGGACGAAAGGAACCTTAAGGCATGAGGCCGATTCCCGCGGGCTACCAGGCGGTCTTCGAGACGGTGGTAACTCCGGAGATGACGGTGGATTTCGAGGAGCTGGGGAAGGTGCACCCGGTCTACGCCACCTACTGGATGACCAAGCACATGGAGCTCGCTTCCCGGAAGATCATCCTTCCCTTTCTGGAACCAGACGAGGACGGGATCGGCTACGAGGTCCGGGTGCGCCACCTGGCCTCGGCGCTCCCCGGGATGCGGGTTCGGATCACCGCCCGCCACCAGCGTACCGAAGGCAACCGGGTCTACGCCGTCTGCGAGGCGGAAAACGAGCTGGGTGATCGGATCGGCGAGGGGGAGACGGTGCAGGTGATCCTGCCCCGCGAGAAGATCGCGGCGATCTTCGACCGGCTCCGGCGGCGCTTCGAGGAGGTGCGCCGTGGGTGAGGCGGTGCGGGTCGAGCGTGCCCGGCCCGGGGTGGGCCTGGTCGTCCTCGACCGTCCGGAACGCTTGAACGCCCTGTCGGACGAGGTCTTGCTCGAGCTCGCCGCCGCCCTCGAGGCCCTGGCCGAGGATCCCGAGGTGCGGGTGGCGGTGCTCGCCGGCGGTACCCGGGCCTTTGCCGCTGGCGCCGATCTTCGTCGGTTCTTGGAGACCGACACCGCCGCCTACCTGACCGGCCCCCGGCCCCGGGCGTGGCGGCGGATCTGGGCCTTTGAAAAACCCCTCCTGGCGGCGGTCGAGGGCTACTGTCTGGGAGGGGGTTTCGAGCTCGCCCTCTCCGCCGATCTGATCGTTGCCGCCGAGGGGGCCCGTTTCGGCCAGCCCGAGGTGAACCTGGGGCTGATGCCCGGCGCCGGGGGGGTGCAGCGGCTGGTGCGCCTGCTCGGGTACCACCGGGCGATGGCGGTGCTTTGGGGGGAACGCACGCTGGACGCCCAGTCCGCGTACCGGCTCGGGATCGCCCACCGGGTGGTCCCCCGGGGCCGCGCGCTTCCCGTCGCCCTCCGCCTGGCCGAGCGGCTTGTGAACAAGGCGCCGCTCGCCCTCGGGCGGATCAAGGCGGCGGCCCGCTTCGCGCTCGAGGCACCGCTCACCGCCGGACTGGTGCACGACGGGCAGGGATTCGCCGCCTTGCTCGCCACCGCCGACGCCCGCGAGGGGATCCAGGCCTTCCTCGAGCGCCGGCCGCCCACCTTCGAGGGGAGGTGAGAGGATGCTGGAAATTGCCGATCGCGAGGGGGTACGGGTGCTCACCCTCGCCCGTCCGGAGCGGCTCAACGCGATCCACCCCGAGCTCCTCGCCGCGCTCAAAGGGGCGCTCCGGGAGGCGGGGCGGGACGAGGCGGTGCGGGCGGTCGTGCTCACTGGCAAAGGGCGGGCGTTTTCCGCCGGCCAGGACCTCGAGGCGGTTCCCGACGATCGCGATTACGTCCGGGTGCTCGAGGACTACATCCCGGTGATCGAGACCCTGTTTGCCCTGGAAAAACCCACGGTGGCGGCGGTGAACGGGGTTGCCGCCGGCGCCGGAATGAGCCTGGCCCTGGCCTGCGATCTTCGGGTCATGGCCGAAGGGGCCTACTTCAGCCCGGCCTTCATCCGGGTGGGGCTCGTGCCCGACGCCGGGATGAGCTACTTTCTGCCCCGGCTCGTGGGCATGGGCCGGGCCCTCGACTGGTGCTACCGCTCGCCCCGGATCGGCCCCGAGGAGGCCCAGGCCGCGGGGCTGGTGAGCGCGGTCTTTCCCGACGAGGGGTTCCTCGACTCCGCCCTCGCCTTCGCCTCCGAGCTCGGGCAGGGGCCCACCCGGGCCTACGCGCTCACCAAGCGGGCGCTTTGGCGCAACCTCGAGGCCGAGCTCGCGGACGCCCTCGCCTACGAGGCCGAAAGCCAGGCCGCCGCCGGGGCCACCGAGGACCACGACGAGGGGCTCCGGGCGTTTTTGGAAAAGCGGAAGCCCCGCTTCCGGGGGCGGTAAAAGGTGAGGTGGGTCGCGTTCTTGCCTAACGATCGTTTGTTAGCATTGGGGCACATGGGAAGGTACGAGGAGATTCTCGCTGCCGCCGGTCGGCTTTTCTCCGAGCGCGGGTACCACGCCACCAGCGTGCGGGAGATCGCCCGCCAGCTCGACCTGCAGGGGGGAAGCCTCTACGCCCACATCGACTCGAAGGAGGAGGTCCTCTTTCAGATCGTCGAGCGGGCGGCCCATCGGTTTTCCGAGGTGGTGCAAAGCTTGCCCGAAGGGGACGCGCGCGTGCGGATCTGCGCCTTCGTGCGCGGGCATCTCCGGGTGATCGTCGAGGAGCTTCCTTACGCCACCGTCTTTTTCCACGAGTGGAAGTTTCTCTCCGAGCCCTACAAGGACCGGGTCCGCCGGCTCCGGGACGCCTACGAGGCCGCCCTCAAGGGGCTGATCGAGGAGGGGGTACGCGAGGGGGTCTTCCGGGTCGAGGACTCCGATCTTGCCGCCAAGTTCGTGCTCGGGGCGCTCAACTGGGTCTACCAGTGGTACCGCCCCGGCGGCCGGCTTGGCCCCGAGGAGCTCGCGCAAGGGTTTTGCCCGCTGGTGCTCGGGGCGCTTGGGGGAGGTGAGGGATGAAGTACCGGTATACCGTGGTGGAGACGCTTCCCTTAAAGCCGGGGGCGAGCGCTTCGCGCTTTGCCCGGGCGTACAAGGAGCTTTCCACGCTCGACGGGATCGCGCGGGAATACGGGGTGAGCCCCACCTCGGAAAACCGCATCCTGCGCTCGTTGACCGATCCCCGTAGGGTGAAGCTCGTCTACCGGGCCGAGGACATGGAGATGCTTTGGCAGTTCTACAAGGACGCGGCGGTGCACGAGGCGATTCGCCGGGTCTTCGAACAGTACGTGGACCCGGAGGGAGTGGAGCTCGAGTACTGGGAGGAGCTCGGGTAAGGAGGGAGGAAGATGACCTACGAGGAAAGGGTCGAGGCGTTTCGGAAGCGGATCCAGGAGGGGCACAAGGTCGAAGCCACCGACTGGATGCCCGACGAGTACCGGGCGCGGCTCATCAAGTTCATCGAGATGCACGCGAACTCCGAGCTGATGGGGGCGCTGCCCGAACGGGACTGGATCCTAAGGGCCCCGAGCCTTCACCGCAAGCTCGCGGTCACCGCCAAGATCCAGGACGAGGTCGGCCACGCCCAGC
>CAYYAB010000022.1:0-19409 GCA_964469895.1 uncultured bacterium
TGAACCGCGCCCCCACCCTCCACCGGCTCGGCATCCAGGCCTTCCACCCGGTGCTCGTCGAGGGGCAGTCGATCCAGCTCCACCCGCTCGTCTGCGAGGCCTTCAACGCCGACTTCGACGGCGACCAGATGGCGGTGCACGTGCCGCTCTCGCTCGCCGCCCAGGCCGAGAGCCGGATCCAGATGCTCTCGGCCCACAACCTGCTCTCCCCGGCCTCGGGCGAGCCCATCGCCAAGCCCAGCCGGGACATCATCCTGGGGCTTTACTACATCACCCAGGTGCGCCGGGACAAAAAGGGCGCGGGCCGGGTCTTCGAGACCCCCGAGGAGGCGCTCGAGGCCCTTGAGAAGGGCGAGATCGCGTTGAACGCCCCGATCAAGGTGGGCGACCGGGAGACCACCGCGGGCCAGCTCAAGTACGTCTTCGCCAGCATCGACGAGGCGCTCCACGCGGTGGAGCAGGGCATCATCGACCTTCAGGACCAGGTCACCCTGCGGATCGGGGACACGCTAAAGCCCACCACCCCGGGGCGGGCGCTTTTCCTCCGCACCCTCCAGGAGGCGATGGCCGAGATGGGGGCCGAGCTCCCCGAGGACCTCGTGGACTGGGACCGGCCCCAGGAGAAGAACTCGCTCAAAGACCTCGTCTACCGCGCCTACCTCGCCCTCGGGATCGAGAAGACCGCGCGGCTCCTCGACACCCTGATGCAGGCGGGCTTCTACTACTCCACCGTCTCGGGGATCACCATCGGCATCGACGACGTGGTGATCCCGAAGGAGAAGGAGCAGTACCTCAAAGAGGCCGACGCCGCCGTCGACAAGATCGAGGACGCCTTCCGGCGCGGCTTCCTCACCCCCGAGGAGCGCAAGAGCCAGATCGTCGCGGTCTGGACCGAGACGGTGGACAAGGTCACCGCCGCGGTCTTTAAAAACTTCGAGGAGAACTACCCCTTCAACCCGCTTTACGTCATGGCCCAGTCGGGCGCCCGGGGTAACCCCACCCAGATCCGCCAGCTCGCGGGGATGCGCGGTCTGATGGCCAAGCCCTCGGGCGAGGTGATCGAGGTTCCGGTGCGGGCGAACTTCCGCGAGGGGCTCACCGTGCTCGAGTACTTCATCTCCACCCACGGGGCCCGGAAGGGCGGTGCCGACACCGCGCTCCGCACCGCCGACTCCGGCTACCTCACCCGGAAGCTCGTCGACGTCGCCCACGAGATCATCGTTCGCGAGGCCGACTGCGGCACCACCGATTACATCGAGGTGCCGCTCTTCACCCGGGACGAGGTCACCGGGGAGAAGAAGCTCAGGCCCAGCTCGGACATCGAGCAAGGGCTCTACGGGCGCACCGTGGCGCGGCCCTTCGCCGCCGGCGAGAGGAGCTTCGAGGAGGGCTACCTGCTCCAGCTCGACGACGTGCGCGCGATCATCGCCGCGGCGAAGGAGGGGGAGCTCGAGGCGGTCCCGGTCTACTCGCCGCTCACCTGCCGCACCCACTACGGCGTCTGCCAGAAGTGCTACGGCATGGATCTCTCGATGGTGCGGCCGGTCTCGATCGGCGAGAGCGTGGGCGTGGTCGCCGCCGAGTCCATCGGTGAGCCGGGAACCCAGCTCACCATGCGAACCTTCCACACCGGCGGCGTCGCCGGCGTGGACATCACCCTCGGTCTGCCCCGGGTGATCGAGCTCTTCGAGGCCCGGAAGCCCAAGCAGAAGGCGGTGATCAGCGAGATCGACGGCACCGTCCACGTCACCGAGGAAGAGGACAAGATCGTCATCGTGGTCGAGGGGGACGGCTTCCGCAAGGAGTACAAGGTGGACAAGACCGCCCGCCTGGCGGTGCGCGAGGGGCAGTACGTCGAGGCCGGCACGCCCCTCACCCGCGGCGCCGTCGACCCCCACCAGCTGCTCGACGCCAAGGGGCCGGAGGCGGTGCAGCGCTACCTGGTGGACGAGATCCAGCGCGTCTACCGCGCCCAGGGCGTGAAGCTCCACGACAAGCACATCGAGATCGTGGTGCGGCAGATGCTGAAGTACGTGGAGATCACCGACCCCGGCGACTCCCGCTACCTCGAGGGCCAGGTGATCGAGCGCTGGGACGTCGAGGCCACCAACGAGAAGCTGATGGCCGAGGGCAAAGCGCCCGCCTCCTGGAAGCCGGTCCTGATGGGGGTGACGAAAAGCGCCCTCTCGACCCGCTCCTGGCTCAGTGCCGCGAGCTTCCAGCACACCACCCACGTGCTCACCGAGGCCAGCATCCAGGGCCGGGTGGACGAGCTCATCGGCCTCAAGGAGAACGTCATCCTGGGTAAGCTCATCCCCGCCGGCACCGGCAACGACCACGTGCGCTACACCCAGGTGGTGGACAAGAAGACCCTCGAGAAGATCCAGGCCGCGCGCCGGGAGGCCGAAGCCGCGATCGAGGCTCCGGCCGCTGGCAAGGAAGAGCGCCCCGGCGTCTAGCCGCTTGGGGCGGGCCTTTGGGCCCGCCCCCTTTTTGTCATGGAGCTTACCGACGCGCTTTACCAGGCGTTTAGGGAGGTCGGCCAGGACCTCTTCGCCCAGGGGCTGATCTCCGCCACCGCCGGGAACTTCTCGGTGCGCGAGGGCGAGGGGCTTTGGATCACGAAAAGCGGGGTACGGAAAAACCGGCTCTCCCGGGAAGACCTCCTTTACGTGGGGCTTGAGCCCGATCCCGAGCGGGACCGGGGGGCCTCGGTGGAGCTCGTCATTCACCGGGCGATCTACCGGGCCACCGCCGCCGCCGCGATCGTGCACGCGCATCCCCGCACCGCGGTGGCGCTCTCGCTCTCCCTGAACGTGATCCGTCCCCGGGACCTCGAGGGGCGGCTTTTGCTCGGGGAGGTCCCGGTTTTGGACCCCCCCACCAAAAGCGCGAGCGAGGAAGCCGCCCAGGCGGTGGCCCAGGGGCTCAAGGACCATCCGGTGGTGATGCTGAGAGGCCACGGGGCCTTTGCCTGGGGCCGGGATCTCTTCGCCGCCTACGCCCGGCTCACGGTGCTCGAGGAGTCGGCCCAGATCCTCCTTTCTGCTAAGCTGTGGGAGGCCTGATGAAGATCGCCGTCTTAGAGGGGGACCGGGAGGTGCTCAGCGCCATCGCCCAGCGCCAGCCCCACCCGTACCGGCTCCTCGTGGGGGAGGATGGGGCGTTGCTGCTCCTTGAGGGGGTGGAGGCGGCGACGCTTCGGGCGCTCGCCGAGCACGCGCCCCGGGTGTTCCTCCTGGAGGAAGAAGGATGCGGGAAGAGATCCAGCTCGTCCCGGTAGGGGAGGCGGAGCTTTACGTCGAGGACGTGGGACCCCTCGATGCGCCCGTGCTGGTCACGGTGCATGGAGGTCCCGGGGGTTCCTCCCACGCGTTTCGGGCGTTTTTGGGCGAGGAGCTTGCTGATTACCGGGTGCTCTACGTCGACCAGCGGGGTGGGGGGCGGAGCCCTCGGCTGCCCGAGGATCCCCGTCTTTTCACCGTCGACGCCCTGGTCGAGGATCTCGAGGACCTGCGCCACGCCCTTGGCATCGCGCGCTGGACGCCGCTCGCCCAGGGTTTTGGGGCGGTGGTGGCGCTCGAGTACGCCCGCCGGTTCCCCGGGGCGGTGGACGGGGTCGTGCTCATCGGCCCCTGGGTACACTTCCCCTGGCTCTTAAGGCGGCTCTGGCGGGGCCTTACCGAGGCCCCCTTTCCCGAGGACCCCGAGGAGGCGGCCGAGGCGCTTTTCGCCCAGGTCCCGGTGGAGGAGGCCTTCCGCCGGCTCGCCTTCCCCACCGCCCACGGGCGGATGCACTACGAGTGGGTGCAGGACGGCGGCTTGCTGGTGCCGGAGGACACGGTGCTCCGGATGTTCGCGCAAAACGGGCTCTGGCGCTTCGACTACACCCCCTACCTGCTCGCGCATCCCCACCGCCCCTTCGTCCTGGTGGGCGACGCCGACGGCACCAGCTACCCCGAGCAGGCGGAGGCGGTGGCCGACCTCGCGGGGGGCGAGATGATCGTGCTCGAGGGGGCGGGGCATCATCCTTACGTAGATGATCCCGAGGGCTTTGTCCAGGCCCTTTACCGGGTCCTCGACACCATCTACGCCTTTAGCGAGGGTTCATAGCTTCCGCGTAGAATACCTACCCATGGAGCCCTCGAACCTGAACCTCCTGGCCGCCTTCCTGGGGGGTATGGCGTCTTTTTTGCTTCCCTGTGTATTGCCACTCGTGCCCACCTACCTCCTCTACCTCTCGGGCGAGCGGGGGCGGCCCTTTAAGAACGCGGTCTTTTTCGTGCTCGGATTCTCGGTGGTCTTCGTACTCCTCTTCGGGCTCCCCACCACCCTGCTCGGCAACTGGCTCTATAGCTACAAGGACACCCTCGCCCGGATCGGCGGGGTGCTCTTCATCCTCTTTGGCCTTTACATGCTGGGGCTCCGGATCCCGGTCCCCTTCCTCTCGGCGGGGGGCGGGGCGGTGGCCGGGTACCAGGGCGACCCCTCGCGACCCTTGGGTGCGTTCTTGATGGGGGTGGTGCTGGCGCTTGGCTGGACCCCCTGCATCGGCCCGGTGCTCACGTTGATCCTGGCGCTCGTTTTTAACCAGGGTGGGCTGCTCGGCCTGGTGTACGTGGTGGCCTATACCCTGGGGCTCGCGGTCCCCTTCCTTCTGGTGGCGCTTTTTACCGACCGGGCGGTGGCCTTTATTCGGCGGAACGCCCGGGTGGCCCAGTACGTGGAGTACGCCTCGGGGGCGTTTTTGGTCTTGGTGGGGATCGCGATGGTCACCGGTTATTGGGCCCAGGTGAGCCACTATTTTGCCCGCTTCGGGGTCTGATGGCGTCGCTCGTCGAGCTTCGCGGCGTTTGGAAGCGGTTTGCCCGCGACTGGGTCCTTAAAGACGTGCGCCTTTCGGTCGAGGCCGGCGAAGTAGTGGCCCTCCTCGGCCCGAATGGAGTGGGGAAGACGACGTTGCTGCGGGTCGCGGCCGGTCTCACCCGGCCGCAAAGGGGGGAGGTCCGGATCTTTGGCAAGCCGGCGGCGGCGCTGGAAGCGGAGCGGGGAGCGCTGCTTTACGTCGCGAACCCCCCGGCTTTTTACCGCCATCTCTCCGGCGAGGAGAACCTGAAAAGCTGGCTTTTGCTCCTCGGGCGCTCCGTGCGCGCCGGGGCGGTGGAAGAGGCGATGGCGGCGGTGGGGCTTCCGCGCGCTCGGCCGGTCCTCGCCTACTCCAGCGGGATGAAGAAAAGGCTCGCGCTCGCCCGGGTCTTCCTCGCCGAGCCCCGGGTCCTGCTCCTTGACGAGCCCGAGACCGCCCTCGACGAGGAGGGGCGAAAGCTTCTCTTCGAGGCGATCCGCCGGGTGCGGGAGGGGGGCGGGGCGGTGCTCCTCGCCACCCACGACCGGGCCTTTGCCGAGGCCAGCGCCGATCGGGAGGTGGTGCTCTCGTGAGGCGGATCCTGGCGCTTGCCCTCCGCGACCTCCGGCTCGAGCTCCGGGGCCGCACCGGCCTCTTTTCCGCCCTTTTCTTCCTCGGGGTGGTGCTTTTGATCCTCGGCTTCGCCCTCGGCCCCGAGGAGGACGACCTCCGCCGCGCCGCCCCCGGCGTGCTCTGGGTGGCGCTTGCCTTCGCCGGCAGCCTGCTCGCCGGGCGGGCCTGGGCGGTGGAGGTGGAAAACGACACCCTGGACGACCTGCTTCTCCTCCCGGGGAGCCGCGAGTGGATCTACTGGGGGAAGTTCCTCTTTCTCTTCGGGCTTTTGTTCTTCGTGAGCTTGCTTTTGCTCCTTCTGGTGGCGGGGATGTTTTACCTGCCGCTATCCCGGGCGCCGGCGCTGCTTTTGACCCTGGTCCTCGGGGCCACCGGCTACGCCGCCGTCGCCACCTTCTACGCCGGGCTCGTGGTCCGGCTCCCCACCGCCCAACTGGTGCTCCCGATCCTGGTCTTCTCCGTGGTGGTGCCGGTGATCCTGGCGGCGGTGCGGGCGACGATCGGGCTCGCCGAGGGGGCCCCGATCGCCGAGATCGCCGCTTGGTGGAAGCTTCTCTTCGTCTTCGACGTGGTTTACCTCACCGCCTCGAGCCTGCTTTTTCCCTTCGTGATCGAGGGTTAGCGAAAACGTAAGGCGGTCTGAGTCTTGAGCACCGCCGCCTTCAGGGCCTCGAGGTCGTTGGCCAGGTAGATCTCGAAGGCGTCGGCCCGAGCGATCCGGTGCATCGCCACCATGAAGCCGTGGGCGAAGGGGGCGAACTTCGGATTCGGGGTAAAGGTGCCCGCCGCCGCCCACTCGGCGTTAAAAAGTTTCCGGGCCTCTAGGCTCGGGTACTCCTTTTCCCGGTAGTGCCCGTCCACCGAGAGCTGGGTGAGCAGGCTCGGGAAAAGCAGGCTGAAGATGTGATCGGGCTCGGGAGCCGAGGCGTGGGGGTCGTCGTAGTTGACCTCGATGCGCTTGATCGGGATCACCAGGTAGCGGATCTCGACCCCGGTCTCGGGGTTTTTCACCCGGTAGAGGTAGTTCAGGATCTCGTTGGGCTCGGGGGGCACCTCGACGTACCCCTTGGGGCGTTCGTAGACCATTCCGGCTTCGTCCAAGATCTTTTGAAAGAAGTCCCAGGGGCTCGGGGGTGAGGCCGCGAACGCGAGGGCGAGGATGAAAAGAAGGGCGCTAATCCTTCGCACGTTTCCACTCCTCCAAAAGCTTCTTGGCGGTCTCCTTCCACTCGGAGGGTTTTGCTAGTTCAATGAACCTCTCGAGGTCTTGAATCGCCTCTTCCCGCTTCCCCAGCTGCCACTCGGCCACCGCCCGGTTGAAGTAGGGGCCGGCCACCTCGGGGGCGAGCTGGACGGCGCGGTCGAGGTCGGGAAGGGCCTTCTTCGGCTGGCCCGCCTCCAGGTAGAGGGTGCCTCGGTTGAACCAGGCGGCGATGTGGTGGGGATCGAGCTCGAGCGCTCGGTTCAGGTCTTTAAGCGCGTCCTCCCGCTGGCCGAAGGCTTTGTAGGCCAGGGCGCGGTTTACGAGAACGTCGGGGTTTTCGTGGAGCTCGAGGCTCTTTGAGAGGTCGGCGATGGCCTTGGCGTACTCGCCGAGCTCGAGGTAGAGCGCGCCGCGTACGGCGTAGAGCGCGGCGCTTTGAGGGTGGGCGGCGATGCCCTGGGCGAGGACCTCGAGCGCTTTTTCGTACTCGCCCCGGGACTGGTGCATCAGCGCCACCTTGGCGATCTCGGTGGCAGAGAGGCCAGAGTGGGCGTAGGTCGAGCTATGGGGCTTGATCGCGCCAGGGGAGAGGGGGCCCGCCTTTTCGTCCGCCCCCACCACCGGCGGCGTCGCCGGTTCCTCGGCCGCGGGCGGAGCCTTGCGGTTGACCTCGGTGGCCTCCGCCTTTTTCTTGCAGCCGCCCAGAGCGAGCATCAAGAGGAAAGCGAGAAAGAGGTTTTTCATGGCGTCTCCAACAGTTTTAGCATGGCACCTTGGCGATGATTTCTGTGAAAAGGGGCCGGCCGAGGCCGGCCCCTTTTCGCCCCTTGGGGCCTATTTCTTCGACTTCATGTACTCGATCAGCATCTTGTGCATCAGGTCGATGTGCTGGACGTCGTTGAGCGTACCCGGGGTGCTGACCTTCTCCCAGACCTTGGGGTTGGTCATCTCCTTGTGGCAGCCCATGCAGAGCCCGGTGCGGTCCATGCCGTCCCGGACCGACTTGGGCAGGGAGCGCGAAAGCGGCCAGTGGGTGCCCACGGTCTGGACCTGGAAGCCGGTCTTGGGGTCGACGATCGTGGACCAATCCCACTTCAGATCGGGGATCGCCGGGATCTGCACCTGGTACTTGCTGGGGATGACCTTGCCGGTGCGGGCGTCGATCAGGTCCTCGACGATGTCCTCGACGTACTTGGTCTGGAAGATGTTCTTGTTGATGCCGTAGCCCAAAGCTTTGGGGTTATTGTGGCAGGACTCGCAGGAGCGGGCCTGGGCCAGCGCCGAGTGCGGCTGCGCCGGGGCCATGTCGATCGCCAGCGGGATGAAGGACTGCCCAAGCTGCTTGGCCTCGTCGGGGCTCCGGGCGATGACGTTGTGGGCGATGGTCTTGCCCTCGCGGTCGATCACCGTGTAGACCACCTGGCAGCCGGGCATTAGCGGGGTCACGCGGCCCTCGCCGTTGATGCCGAGGACCGGGTCCTCCCAGCGCAGGTACGAGCGGGACTCGCTCGCCTTACCCGGGCGCTTCGGCCCGTGGGTGCCCAAGGGGCTCTCGGCGGTTTGGCCGGACGCGTCGTGCTGGGTACCGCCCGCCACCCAGTCGGTGTCGGACTTGCCGCCGGAGTAGTCCACCTTGACGTGGCATCCGTAGCACTGCGGCACCCAGGAGGCATGGCAGGCGTAGCACTCGAGGTCGTCCACGTGCTTTTTCACGCTCGCCATCGCCACCTTGGCGTCCGGAGTCTTCCAGGCGTTCTTCAGGTTGATGTCCTTGAGGATCGGCACCACGAAGTCGGCCCCGGTGGCGGAGTGGAGGATGACCTTATCACCCTTCTTCACCACGTTGCCCATGGGGTTGCCGCGGGCGGTGAGGAGGTAGCCGTCCTCCGCGGGGTAGACGGTGGCGAAGGCTTGGGTTTCGGGCAGGAGCGTCTTGGTCAGGCCGCGGGGCTTATCCGAGAGCTTCCGGCCAAACTCCTCGCCGTAACCGATCGGGAGTTCCCAGGGGTATTTCTCGGCGGTGCCGTGGCAGTCCTGGCACTCGATCTCGACCTGGGCCAGGGTGGTGGCGAAGATGTTGCCGTCGCCGTGCATGTCGATGGTGGTGTGGCAGTCCTGGCAGAGCATGCCTCCCTTGCCCGAGACCCCGCGGTGATGCACGTCGTCGGCGATGAAGAGGTACTTCTTGGTGTGGAGCTTAGGCTGCTTGCCGCCCTTTTCGTTGTAGGGCGTGCCGTAGGGGAACTCCATTAGGCCTTGGAAGGTGACGCCGATCCGCTTGCCCCGGTTGTGGCAGGAGTTGCAGGTCTCTACCGGGATCCCGGAGTAGACGACGTCGTGGACCTTGACCTTCGACTTCCGGGTGGCCTGGATCTGGTGGGTGAGCATGTGGCCGTGCTCGTCCTTCGGAATCGTGGGGTCGTTGCCCTCGTAAAAGCCCTCGTTGGAGTAGGGGATGTGGCAGGCCGAGCAGCCCATGCCCCGCCAGTCGCCGCGTTTTTCGCGGCCCTTCACGCCCACGTGGCAGCGCTGGCACTGCTGCCGCTGGTAAGTGATGGCGGCGAGTTTCGGGTCTTTTTCGATCTCCTCGACCGAGGGGTCGGGAATCTGCTTGAGCTCGTCGGGGAAGGCCTGGGGGTACATCTTCTTGAGCTCAAGCATGTACTTCTTGTAGGTCTCGGTGCCCACCTGGGGGACCGGTCCGTCGGTGTCTTTAACGTCGTAGTTGCCGTAGGGCGTTTTGCCGTCCCAGGTTTCGGGAAAGCCCCAGGTGTGGAGGTTGCCCTGGATCTTCCCGGCCTCGGTTTGCATCAGCGAGAGGTTGAGCCGGTAGGCATAACCCGGGTGGCACTGCCCGCAGGTGTTCTCGGCGATCCAGATCGAGCCGGGGTCGGGGTAGAAGGTTTTGGGGCCCCGTCCCTTTTTAAACATCTCGGGGGCGCCTTTGTGCGCCTCCTCCTTGGTGAGCCCCTTGGGGTTACCGCCGTGGCAGACGGTACACCCGGCGGGGTCCCCGGCAGCCGCGCCAAGGGCTTTGATCTGCTTCATCATCGGGGAATCGGGAGCGCGGATGTCCTCGATCCCCTCGTGGCAGCTCAAACAGCCCTTTTGGGCCGCGACCTCGGGGCTGACCTTCTCGGGAACCCCTTGCCCTTGGGCGAGGGCAAGCCCGAGAAGGAGGGCGAGCCCCAAGGCACCGACGCGTAGCTTCATAGCCCGATCACCTCCTCATGGGGAAAGCGGCACTTTCCCAACTAGGCCGGATTATGAAGTGATGAGGCCAGGGCATATGTCCCAGTTTGCCGATATTCATCGCTCATGCGATTTGTTTTTACCCGGTTTAACAGGTCAGGATTCTTTGGTTCCCGATGTTTTTCCATGAGTTCGGTGAGCTTTCATCTTCATTAGGATGCGCCTCGCTAGCCTGTTTGCAGCATGCGAACGGAACGACCGGGACTGGACGCGCTATCCACGGCCCTTCTGGGTCTCGGCTACCTCCTTCTCCTCATCGGTTTCTACTTCGCGATCAAGGCGCCGCCCGACGTGCAGCAGGGGTACCTGGTGCGCATCCTCTATCTGCACGTGGCGGCGGCCTGGACCGGTTACCTCGCCTTCATCGTCGCCGGGGTGTACGCGCTCCTCTACCTCTTGCGCGGGCGGCCCGCCTTCGACCGGCTTTCGGCCGCCAGCGCCGAGATTGGGCTTTGGCTTTCCTTCCTGATGGTAATCGGGGGGATGATGTGGGCCCGTCCTACCTGGGGCGTTTACTGGGTCTGGGAGCCCCGGCTCACCTCGGTGGCGGTGATGATCGCCATTTACGTCGGGTATTTCCTCGTCCGCCAGGCGATCGAGGACCCCGAGATGCGGGCCAAGGCGGCGGCGGCGGTGGCGATCCTTGGGGTGGTGAACATCCCCATCACCTACATGTCGGTCTACTGGTGGCGCTCGATTCACCAAACCGCGACCATTGACGTGATCAACCGAAAAACCCACATGCCGCCCGAGATGCTCATCCCCCTTTTCGTCAACCTCTTCGCCTTTACCCTGTTCTACCTCGCCTTCTTGCGGATCAAAGGGCGGTTGGCCGCCTTCGTGGCGGCGAGGGAGGAGAGCGATGGGTAACCAGATCTTCGTGCTGGTCGTCTACGTTTTGACCTACGCTTTCTTGCTTGGGTACACCGCGTACCTGCTCTTGCGCCTTCGGAGGGGAGCATGAAGGCCAAGTACTGGATCGGCCTCCTCGTCGTCGTGGGGGCGATCGGCTACATGATCTGGGGCGGGCTAGGACAGAGCCTGGTCTACTTCATTACCCCGAGCGAGTACTACCAGGACCAGGCAAAGTACCAAGGCAAGCGCATCCGGCTTGGGGGGATCGTCAAGGAGGGTTCGATCCGGTTCGACCCCAAGACCCTCGAGCTCCACTTCGTCCTCACCGACGGCGTGGCCGAGGTGCCGGTCTTCCACAAGGGCACGCCCCCGGCGCTTTTCAAGGAACGGCAGGGGGTAGTCGTGGAAGGGCGTTTTTCTGGGAAGACCTTTTACGGGGATAACCTCCTCGTCAAGCACTCCGAGACCTACCAGCCCCCCAAGGAGGGCTACACCCCCGAAGACGTGCGCAAGCTGATTAAGGAGGCAAAGTGACTCCAGGGCTTTTAGGCAACGTCGCGCTCGTCCTGGGTTTTGTCTTCACCGCTTTGGGGCTCGTCCTCTCGGCGGTGGCTTGGTGGGCCAAGGACGCCCGCTACGTCGAGGCCGCCAAGCGCGCGGCGGTGTTTTCCTTCCTGGCCGCCGTGCTCGCCTTTGTGGCTCTCGAGTGGGCGCTCCTTACCGACGACTTCTCGATCGCCTACACCGCCAAAAACCACTCCACCAAAAGCCCCACTTGGGTGAAGTTCGCCACCTTGTGGGCGGCGCTCGAGGGGTCAATCCTGCTTTGGGCCACCTTCCAAGCGCTTTACACCCTGCTCGCCGCCCGGAGGCTCCGGGACTACTGGATGGCCCCCGCGGTGCTCGGCACCCTCTTTGGGGTGCAGCTTTTCTTCTTCGGGGTGATGCTCTTTGTCGCCAACCCCTTTACCCCGGTGCCGAACCCGCCCACCGAGGGCCCGGGCCCGAACCCCTTACTTCAAAACCACTGGATGATGGCGGTCCACCCGGTGCTCATGTATCTGGGCTTCGTGGGCATCAGCGTGCCCTTTGCCTATGCGGTGGCCGCCATGCTGGCTCGGCGCTACCAGTCCTGGGTGGTCGAGACCCGCTGGTGGACGCTCGTTGCTTTCGGGTTCTTGACCGCGGCGATCTTCGCCGGCGGGTGGTGGAGCTACGAGGTTTTGGGCTGGGGCGGCTACTGGGCCTGGGACCCGGTGGAAAACGCCTCCTTCATTCCCTGGCTCTTGCTCGCGGCCTTCCTCCACACTGCCCTGGTCCAGGCGCGGCGGGGAATGTTCAAGACCTGGAACTTCGCCTACATTACCCTGGCGTTCGCCGCCACCGTATTCGGCACCTTCCTCACCCGCTCGGGGGTGATCCAATCGGTTCACGCCTTCGTCGAGGGGGCGGTGGGGCCGGTCTTCCTGGGGTTCTTGCTGGTCGTACTCCTTGTCGGCTTTAGCCTGCTCTCCCGGGTGGCCTCGGAGGTGCGGGACGTGGGTGGGTTGAACCTGATCTCTCGCGAGGGGCTTTTGTTGGGGGCGTCCCTGGTCTTTGCCACCATGGCCTTCGTGGTGGTGCTCGGGACCCTCTTCCCCCTGATCGTCGAGGCCGCCACCGGGGACAAGGTTTCGGTGGGCTCGCCCTTTTTCGACTCGGTTTTCGCTCCCTTGGGGGCGGTGCTGCTTCTTTTGATGGGGGCGGGGCCGCTTTTCCCATGGGGCCGGCTCGACGCCTACGCTGCCCGGGCGCTGAGCGTGATGCTGAGCGCGCTGGCGCTTTCGATCGCGCTTTCGCTTTTATTCGGCGCCACCTTCGGGGTGGCGCTCGGGGTAGGGCTTTTTGCCTACAACCTGGTGGCGGTCTTTGCCCAGGCCGGGCGGGGGGTCGCCGCCTGGCGAAGGAAGGACCGGAGGGGGTTGGCGGCGGTTTTCGCCTACCTCACCCGGGCCCGCCCGCAGGTGGGGGCCCAGCTCGTCCACTTTGGGGTAGCCCTGGCGGCGCTCGCGATCGTCTTCAGCCAGGCCTACCGGGTGGACGCCCAGAAGACCCTCGAGATCGGAGAACGGGCGGTGGTCGCCGGGGTCCCCCTCACCCTGCACCGGCTCGACGCCCGGGACGAGGGGTTCCGCTACGCGGTGATCGCCGAGGTTGAGGTGCCCGGCGTGGGCCGGATGTATCCCCGGCTCCACTACTACCCCACGATGAATAGCCCCCTCGCCGCCCCCAGCGTGCACTACGGGCTTTACAACGACGACTACCTGATCCTGCAGGCCTTCGACACCGAGCAGGGGCGCTGGGCAACGCTAAGGTTGGTGCGCACGCCGATGGTGCTTTGGCTCTGGATCGCCGGTGGGATCATCCTCTTTGGGGTCTTCTACATCGTCTTTCCCGGTTTTTCCCTTCGCAGGCGAGCAAGGGCGGAGGTGGCGGCGTGAGGAAGTGGGTCTACTTCGCCATCGTGCTTGTGCTCGGTGGGCTCTTTTGGTGGGGGATGCAGCGGGATCCGGGCAAGCTCAAGTCGGTCTTGGTGGGCAAGCCTGCCCCCGACTTCGAGCTTTCGCTTCTCCCCCCCTACCGCGCCGAGTGGGGCGAGCGGTTCCGGCTCTCCGAGCACCGGGGCAAGCCGGTGGTCTTAAACTTCTGGGCCAGCTGGTGTTACCCCGCTTGCTACGAGGAGGCGCCCGTGC
This sequence comes from uncultured bacterium, assembly GCA_964469895.1. GTDB lineage: Bacteria > Deinococcota > Deinococci > Deinococcales > Marinithermaceae > WFXV01. The sequence goes on from CAYYAB010000022.1 coordinate 13,523, forward strand.
TCGAGGCCGGTTGGCGAAAGTACCGGGATCGGGTCCTCTTTTTCGGCGTCAACACCCAGGACAAGGAGGCTGCTGCGCTCGAGTTCGTGCGGCGGTTTGACCTCACCTTCCCGCAGGGCTACGACCCCCGGGGGAAGGTCGGGATCGACTACGGGATGTACGGGGTTCCCGAGACCTTCTTCATCGACGCCGAGGGTCGGGTGCGCTACCGCTACGCCGGTGCGATCGAGGCGGCCGACCTGGAGAAGCGTATCCAGGAGGTGCTCCGGTGAAGCGCGTTTGGGCCCTTTTGTTGCTTTTCTCGCTTGCGCTTGCCCAGACCCCGACCGGCGAACCGCCCCCGGATCTCTCACCAGAGGTCTTCCGAATCGCCTCCGAGCTCCGCTGCCCAGTCTGCCAGGGCGAGAGCGCGGCCGAGTCCAACGCCGGGGTGAGCCAGGAGATGCGGCGGCAGATCGCCGAGATGTTAAAAGAGGGGAAAAGCGAGGAAGCGATCAAGCAATACTTCGTGGAGCGCTACGGCGAGTGGATCCTCTACGCCCCGCCTAAGCGAGGGATCAACTGGTTGCTCTGGCTTGCGCCCGCGATCGGACTTCTCGTGCTCGGTTTCGGTCTTTGGCGGTACTTGGCCGAGGCGAGGCGGCGCGAGGCCGAGCTCGCGCTCTCGGAAGAGGAGATTCGGGCGCTCGAGCGCCGTTTGGAGGAGGAATGATCCTCGTCTACCTGGCGGTCATCGGGTTTTTCCTGCTCGCGCTTTGGGGGATCCTCGCCCCCCTTCGGAGTGCTCCCCGTCCCTTTCCCGAAAACCCCCGGCCCGAGGAGTTGAGGGTGGAGCTCGAGGCCCTAAAGCGCGAGGCCAAGGAACTCACCGGGCCCGAGCGGGTCCGGGTCCTAAAGCGCATTGCCTGGATTGAGCGAGAGCTTGGGGTGGCTCGGGAGCGCGAGGCCGAGCGGGCCGCCCGGCCGGCGGCGCGGCTTCCCGCCTGGGGGCTTTTGCTCCTGGCTGCGGGGGGGATCGCGCTTGCGGCGGTGCTGGTGCACTACACCCTTCCTAGGCTTCCCGGGGGCGCGGTGACCGAGGCGCTTGCGGTCAGGGAGGCGAAGAAGCTCAAGGAGCTTTTGGCCAAGGCGGAGAAAGAGAACACCCCCGAGGCCTGGCTCGCCTACGCCGACTACGCCTTCGAGCTCCACGACCTCGAGCGCGCCGCCCAGGGCTACACTAAGGTCATCGAGCTCGATCACAAGAACCTGAAGGCCTACCGCCGCTACGGGATGATCCTCTTCTTCGCCGGCAGACCCAAGGAGGCGGCCGAGATCCTCTCGGTGGTGACCCGGGTAGACCCCGACCCCGAGGGGCTTTTGTTCCTGGGTAACGCCTACTTCCAGCTCGGGGAGTACGAGCGCGCGATCGCTGCCTGGAAGGAGTACCTAAACCGCGGCGGCGAGGCCCGGGAACGGGTGGAGGGGTTGATCCAGACCGCCGAGGCGCGGCTTCGGGCGAAGGACCCAGGAGAGATCGTCTACGTCGAGAAGTGCGCCGCCTGCCACGGGGCCAAAGGCGAAGGGGGGATTGGGCCGAAACTTGCTAAAAACCCCATCCTGAACGCTCCCGAGGCGGTGGCCGAGATCGTGAGAAACGGCCGCGGGACGATGCCCGCGGTCCCTCTTTCCGATAAGGAGATGACCGACCTTTTGGCCTTCTTGAAGGGGCTTTAGTCGGGTACCTCGACCCGGGAGAGGTCCCCGAGGATGAGCCGGGGGGTGCGGGGGCGCCCCCCGAGCTTTTTGACCTCGGCCCCGACCCCAAGCAGCGAGCCGTAGATGCGCACGCCCTCGAGATGGGCCTTGGTCTCGAGGATGCTGTGCTCGACCTCGGCGTCCCTGACCACCGCCCCCGGGCCCAGCGTGGTGTAAGGGCCGATGAAGGCGTCCTCCACCACCGCTCCTTCGGCGATCAGCGCGGGGCCCAGCACGCGGGCGTTTTTGAGGCGAGCTCCCTTTTCCACCACCACCGGTCCCTCTAGGCGGCTCGTCTCAACTTGACCCTCGACTCGCGGGACGAGCCGGGCGAGGAGGAGGCGGTTCGCCTCGAGCAGGTCGTGGGGGCGGCCGGTGTCCTTCCACCAGCCCACCACCGGGACGCCGAGCACCCGGGCCCCCGCGTCGATCAGCCCTTGGATGGCGTCGGTGATCTCGTACTCGCCGCGGGCGCTCGGTGAGAGTTTCTCGATCACGTCGTGGATTTCGGGGGTGAAGGCGTAAACCCCGGCCACCGCTAGGTTCGAGGGTGGGTCTTTGGGTTTTTCTACAAGCCGGACGATCCGCCCGTCTTCCACCACCGCCACCCCGAACTGCCGGGGGTCCTCGACCTCTACGAGGGCGATGGCGGCGCTCGGGCGCTCGCGCTCGAAGGCCTCGACCAGGGCGACGACGCCGTTTTCGAAGAGGTTATCGCCGAGGTACATGAGGAAGGGATCCTCGCTGAGCCAGTTGCGGGCCACCTTCACCGCGTGGGCGAGGCCCTGGGGATTTTCCTGGACGATGAAGGTGAAGCGCGCCCGGGGCGTGCCCTCGAGCGCGGCGGCGATTTCTTCCTGCGTCTTGGGGGAGACCACCACCCCGATCTCCTCGATGCCGGCCTCTATTAGGTTTTCCACCGCGTAGGCGATGATCGGTCTTCCGGCCACGCGGATCACCGGCTTGGGGCGGGTATAGGTGAGCGGCCGGAGGCGGGTGCCGTGGCCGGCCGCCAGGATGAGTCCTTTCATGGCGGGTCTATTCTCCCGCCGGACGAGTCCAGGCGCAAGCAAATCCTAGCGGAGCACCTTTCCCGGATGGGTGCGGAGGATCCGCCAAAGGGGCGCGAGCGACGCGAGCGCCACGGTGAAGAGCGCCACCCCCGAGGCCCAGGCGAAGTCCCTGGCCTGGATTGCCACCGGGAGCCGGGTGATGAAGTAGAGATCGCCGGGAAGAACGGGGGGGTGGGCCTCGAAGTAGCGGGAGAGCAGGTAGCCGCCGAGGTCGCCGAGCAGGATCCCCGCGCCCCCGAGCAAAAGGCCCTGCCAGGCGAAGGTCAAAAAAAGCGTGCCCGCCCCGGCCCCAAGGGCGCGGAGCAGGGCGAGCTCAGGGGTCTTCTCCACGGTGAGGAGGACGAGGACGTTGGCGATCCCCAAAGCCGCCACCCCCACGATCAGCGAGAGCACGATGCCGATCACCTTCTTTTGCAAGGCGAGCTGCTCGAGGAGGGTGCGGTTCAGGTCCTGCCAGGTGCGCGCCCAGTAAAGGCCATTCGCGGTAAGCCGCTCGGCTACCCGGGGCGCTGCCTCGGGGTTTTTGATGCGGAGGTGCCAGCCGGCGATCGCCCCCGGGGATTCCAGCAGGGCCTGGGCGTCTGCCAGGGGAATGAAGCCGTAGCCCGCGTCGATCACGTAGTTCCCGGTGGAAAAGGTGGCGGCCAGGGTGAAGGCCCGGCGTTTTTGGGTGATGGCCAGCGCGAAGAAGCGTTCCTCGGGATAGAGCCCGAGACTCGCTGCCAGCGCCGAGCCTAGCACCGCCCGTCCCGGGGCGAGGGCAGTAAGCCCGAGCTCGGGGTAGACCGCGTCCGCTCCCGGGCCCACGCCGAAGAGGGTCCCGAAGTCGCTGGCGGCGCTGCGTCCTTCGGAGGCCCGGCGGGTAAGCAGGGCCTTGACCGGCAAAAAGGGCGTCTTCGCTGCGATCTCGGGGTCTTCGGGGGGCGGGGCGTTTTGGGGGTCGTAGGCGAAGAGGATGATATGGGGGCTGGCCTTGAGCGTGGCCCGGATCAGCTCGGCGGAAAAGCCATTGGTGAGCGAGAGCGCGGTGGTGACTACCGCCACCCCGGCGGCCACGCCGAGGACCGCCACCAGGCTTTGAAGCCTTCGGTGGAGGATCCCTTTGATCGCCAGGAAGAAGGCGAAACGCACACCCAAAGCCTACGGCCCGCGGCCCCGCCGCACCACCACCAGCTTCACCCGGCGGACCCCGAACTTGAGCGCGAGCGCGCGGTCGGGCATCCAAATGTCGATCTGCTGGCGCTTGCGCTTGTTCATGGTGTCCTCGACCACGAAGAGAAGGCCCTTAAAGAGCGGATTGAAGGCGCCGGCGTCCTTCCCGTCCCGCCAGCGGCCGAGGTCATAAAGCCGGACCAACGAGCCGTAGGGGAGCTCGCTTTGGAGCAGGTCCCGGCTCACCGCGAGGATGCCGAGCCTCGTTCGGGCGCCGGTGGCGGTGATGTAGGGGGTGTGGTCGGTTTCGCGGGGGCTCGAGGTGTAGGCGGTGGCTTTCAGGATCAAGACCCTTGGGGCCTTGGCGAAGGCCCCGAAGGCGGCAAGGAGGAGTACTATGGCAAAGAGCCTCCGCACCACTCCGTAGTTTACAACTTGGAGCTAAGAAAATCAAAGCCTGTTTCTGGCGGAACTTGCCATCCCGCCCGCGAGCTGGGAGCATGGGGGGGATGCGCGGCTACTTGGGGCTCGCCCTCTTTTGGGTGGGCGCGGTCTATCTGATCCTCACCCATCCGTTCCTGCCGGGGTGGGCCTTTGGGCTTTTGCTTGCGGTTTTGTTGCTTGGGCTCGAGCACCGCTACCGGATCCCCGGGATGCAGGTAAGCGGCGTGCTCCTTTTCGGCTGGGGGGTGGGCGCCGCCCTCGCCGACGCCACCGGCCTTTTCTCCCTCAAGCTGGTGGGGGTGGGCACGGCGCTTTTTGCCCTCGGCTGGGCGAGGGGGGAGGACTGGCTTCGCTATCTGGGGGCGGCGCTCGTCGTCGCCGGCGGCCTCGTGGGGCTTTTCGAGGTGGGGGCCGCGCCCTGGGTGGCGCTTTTGCTGGTGGCCGCCGGGATCTGGCTTTTGCTCCGGGGCGGCGAAACGGGAGGTGAAGACGTCGAGTTCGAGCGCCGCTACCGGCGCCTCCTCGCCTGGCGCCGCCAGAAGGCCGAGGCGCTTGGGCTCCGGGTGGACGAGGTGCTGCCGGATGCCCTGCTTCCTGAACTTGCCCGCGTCCAGGACCGCGAGGCGATCGAAAAAGCCCTGGGCCCCGAGCGCGAGGCGTGGGTGGAGGAGCTCGCCGCGCTTTTGCTCGAGGCCCAGCGGGTGCCCTAGTTCAGGCGGAGCCAGTACTCGCCGGTGGTGAGCCCGTCGGCGCAGCCGGGGAGGGTGTTGCAAAAGCCCGCCTCGACCCCGATCTGGCGGTTGCGGTAGGTGTAGACCATCACCAGGTCGCCGGGCTGGAGGCCAGTGTATTTCTCCCCGGGCTCGAGGAAGGTTTCGTTTTCGTTGCTGATTACCTTGAACCGGAGGTCGAGGGGCCCTTTGTAGTCCAGGGTCAGGTCGGCCCCGGATCCGTTGTAGGTGTAGCAGTCCACTTGGCCCAGGTACAGCAGGGCCCCCTGGGTGTCTGCGTTGAAGGAGCGGCGCTCGTCGCAGCTCCAGGGCAGCGGGCCTCCGCGGGCCACCGCCTGCGCCTGGACCGTCACCGAGGACGTCGGGTTCTGGTTTTTTACCTCAACGTAGACCGTCCCCGTGTTCGGGAGCAGGTTTACCGACCAAAACGGGGTAAAGGTGATACTGAGCGGTTTGAGGCGCGATTTGTAGGGCGCGTGGAAGTAAAGGCGGCTGTCGGCCACCGCGATGGGCACCCGGTCCTGGTTGTAGACGATGAGGTCAAGGTCCGCGGTCTCCGGATTCGCCGTGGGCCAGACGTCCAGACGCACAGGATCGGCTCCGATCGTCACTTCGAAGTAGGCGCTTTTCTGCGGAGGGAGCGTGACCAGTTCGCTGGCATCGCCCCCCACGGTGAGGGTTTCCCGCGCCGGTAGGGGCTCGCTGCAAGCCGCGAGCAGCCCGAGTAGAACCAGAAACAAAAGCGGGGAA
>CAYYAB010000023.1:0-15900 GCA_964469895.1 uncultured bacterium
CCTGGGCCGAGACCGGCGACCCCTTTGAGTCCGAGACCCGCTGCGTCTACGTGCCCACGCCCCCATCATCGGACACTCATTCGGCTATACTTGACCGTAAATATGAATAATGATGAGCTAACCCTGCGCGATCTTTGGGAAATTCTTAAACGGAAACGGACCCACCTGATCGCCTTCCCCCTTTTCGCTCTGCTTATCGCCGGATTTTACGCCTTCATAATCGCGAAGCCAGTCTACGAAAGCCGGGCGGTGCTGACCGTGGCGCCAATCCAGGTGCGGGCGCGGCTGGAAAAGCAGATCGAACTGCAACCGGCGAAGAACCTTCCTCCGGAAGCGCTCAAGGTACTGCTTTCCACCCAGGAGATGCGCCTCGCGGTGGCCAAGCGCTTACGGGAGCGAGGAGCGCTTCCCCCGGAATGGGAGGAGCTGGACGATCGCGAGGTTGCCGTATTGCTGGCAAACCAACTCCGGGTCAAAGCCACCTCCGAACGCCAGCGCCCAGCGGCACCTAGCAGCCTGATCACGGTGGAACTCACGACGCGAGCCGGCGAGCCTGAAAAAGCTGCGGAAATTGCCAACCTCTGGGCGGAACTGGCGGTCGAGCGTATCAACGAGATTCCGGCCCTGCAATTAAAGGCGAACCTGAGCGCGCTGGAAAAACAGCTTCCGGCGGCAGAACAGGCATTCCGCCAGGCCCAGAAGGCCTGGGAAGCCTTCCGCAAGGAAGACCGGCGAAGCCTCTGGAAAGAAGAGCTAGCCCAGGTAGAAAAAAGGCTCGGAGCGATCGCCCAGCGTCTCCGCACCCTACCCACTGAGCTCGCGATCACCGAGGCCAAACTCCGGGCGCTCCAGGACCGGCTTGCCAGGCTTCCGGAGCGCTACCGGCTCGAAAAAAGCGTGGTCGGCGACCCGGTGAGCGCGGCCGCGGTCAGCGCCGTGGGTCTTGAGGCCCTGAAAGGCCTGCGGCTCGAGGAAGAGGTCCTGAACCCGGTGCGCCAGGAGCTGCTCAGGCAAGCGAGCCAGCTATTCACCGAGCTGCGGCGGTTGGAGGCCGAACGGGCCGCCCTCGAGCGGGAGCATGAGGCGCAAACACGTCGAGCGGAAGAACTTCGCAAGCGACTGGCTGCGGCCGAGCTCGAAGCGAGCCAGCTTCAGGAGAACCTCAAACTCGCGCAAAACACCTACCTCGCTCTAAAGCAAAAACAAACCGATCTCAAAATCGAGCTCGCGAGCCTTCAAAAGGCTTTCGCCGCCGTGCTCGCACGGGCGGTTCCCAACCCCGACCCGGTGGCCCCGAGAAAGCTATTGATTCTCGCCCTCGCGGGCACGCTCGGGCTCATGCTCGGACTCTTTTGGGCCTTTTTCTCCGCCGCGATCGAAGAACCCGAGGAATCGAATCAGGCCTCATCCTAACTTTCCAAACCGGAACCCGCATTTCTCGACGCCAAGCACCGGAACCCCCGCTCCCGCTGGACGGGGGTCCGGTCGCCGGGAGCAACCCCCCCGCGAACCAATGGAGCTACTACATCAATGCCCCATCCCCAGTCCGAATAGAAGCTGGACACCCCAGGCGGGGAAGAACCCGAGCGCCAGGATGAAGAAAGCCACGAGCCCCATGGTGAAGGAAGCGAGGGGGCGCACCTCGATCGCCTCCTCCCGCTCGGGCGGAAGGAAGAAGGCAAAGGCAGCGAGGCGCAGGTAGTAGTAGGCGGCCACCGCAGCGGTAAGGAGCGCGATCACGAGCAGGGCGTACTGCCCGGCGCGGGCGGCTTCTACGAAGACCAGGTACTTGCCCCAAAAGCCCACTAAGGGAGGCATCCCCGCGAGGGAAAGGAGCGCGATGAGCAGCATCCCTGCGAGCATCGGGTTCTTTCGGATCAGCCCTTGGACGGCGCCAAAGGTGACGCCTTCCCCCTCGTCCAGCTGGGCGAGCACGGCGAAGGCAAGGCCGGTGGAAAGGGCGTAGGCAAGGAGGTAGTAGCCAAGCGCCGGCACCGGCTCGGGACCGAAGAGGGCGAGCGCGAGGTAGCCGGCGTGGGCGATCGAGGAGTAGGCGAGGAGCCGCTTGGCTTCGGCCTGGGCGAGGGCGGCCAGGTTGCCGTAGACCACGGTGAGAAGTACCACGAGGGCGAGCACCGCGATCCAGACCCCGCCGTAGCCAGCCCCGACCACCACCCGAAGGAGCGCGGCGAAGGCGGCGGCTTTGACTCCGGCGGCCATGTAGAGGGTGACCGGGGTAGGCGCGCCCTGGTAGACGTCCGGGGCCCACCAGCCGAAGGGGATCATCGCCGCCTTGAAGAAAAGCCCCGCGAGCAGGAGCACCATGCCGGCGGCAAAGAGCGGACCCTCGCCCACCGCGCCCACGGCGAAGCTCCCGGTGGCGCCGAAGTAGAGGACGAGGCCGTAAAAGTAAAGCGCCGCCGCCACCGCCCCCAGGAGGAAGTACTTGAGCGCGGCCTCCTCGCTTTTCGCGTCGTAGCGAAGGGCGGCGAGGGCGTAAAGGGGCAGGGAGAGGAGCTCGAGCCCCACCAAGATCACCGCGAGGTTGGGGGTGGCGGCCATCGCCAGCGCACCCATGGCGGAAAAGGCGAGGAGCGCGTGGTACTCGAAAGCGCGGATACCGGTCTTTTCGAGGTAGCGGCTTCCCACGAAGCTCGCGAAAAGCGCCGCCAGCACGGCGACGATCCCCACCGCGCGGGCCAAGTGATCGAGGACGAAAAGCCCGAGGAAGGCGCTCGAGCTCGGGGCAACGAGCAGCCACCCGAGCGCGAGCAAAAGCCCCAGACGAACCCCCTCTTTCACCGCCCGGGGCGAGGCCCAAAGACCCCCGAGCGCGGCCAGCGCGCCGGTCAGGAAGAGCACGACGAGCGCGGTCACTTTACACCTCCGATCGCAGCGACGAAGGCCTTTGCGGCCTCATGGATCGGGCCGCTTAAGAGCTTCGGGTACACCCCGAGGAAGACCACGGCCAGCGTGGCCAGGGTGGCGTAGATCCACTCCCCGCCGGAAAGGTCGGCGACCGCCTTCCCCGGCGGCCCGTGGAAGAGCCGCTGGTAGGCGGTGAGGGCGTAGGCGGCGGCGGCGATGACCGCGGCGAAGGCCACCAGGGTGAAGAAGGGGCTTGCCTGCCAGGCCCCGAGCGCGCTCAAAAACTCCCCCGGAAAACCGGCAAGGCCCGGTAGGCCCACCATGGCGAGGAAGAGGAAAAGGCCAAAGGCAGCGAGCGCCGGCGCGTGCTTGGCGAGGCCGTGGGTAGGGGCGAGCTCGAGCGTTCCAAAGCGCGCATGAAGCCAACCCGCAAAGAGGAAGAGCCCTCCCGTGTAAAGCGCGCTCGCGGCCAGGAGGAAGATCGCCCCCACCGCGCCGATCGCGGTTCCCGAGAAGAGCCCGAGCGCGGCCACCCCCATGTGGGAAAGCGCGCCGTAGGCGAGTAGGCGCTTGTAGTCCTTCTGGGCGTAGGCGATCCAGGCCCCGCCCAGCGCGGTGACGGCGGCGAGGAGCAGGAGGTAGGGCTTCAGCACGGCAAAGGCCGCGGGGAAAAGCGGGATGGCAAAGCGGAAGAAACCGTAGACCCCCACCTTATAGAGCGTGCCCATCACGTCGGCGAAGCCCGAGGGGTGGTTTTCCGCGTGAAAGTCGGGGAGCCAGACGTGCAGGGGAAAAAGCGGGGTCTTCACCATGAAGGCAAGGGCGAAGGCGAGGAAGGCGAGCACCGCCACCGGCCCCTCCACCGGCGCGGCGAGAAGGTCCCGGAGGAGGAAGCTCTCGGCCCCGCCGGCGTAGCGCGCGGCCAAAATCGCCGCGAGCATGAGCAGGCTCCCCGCCAGCGTAAAAAGCGCGAACTTGATAAGCGCCCGCACCCGGTTCGCCCCACCGTAGACGCCGAGCAAGAGCAGGCTCGGAATCAGGGTGGCCTCGTAGAAGAAGTAAAAGAGCACGAGATCCAGGCTCGCGAAGATCCCTAATAGCCCCGCGGTCATCAAAAGCCCGAGGGCAAGCATCCGCCCCGGGACCTCCTTGACCGCGAGCAGGGCGAGGAAGACGGCGAGCGAGGTGGCCAGCGCCAGCGCCGCCGAGGCACCGTCGAGCCCCACCGCGAAGTAGACCCCGGCGGGCTCGAGGAGGGGCCGCTCAACGTAAAAGGCCACCCCCGGGGTGAAGAGGGCGGCGAGGGCGATGAGCCCACTCGCCAGGGTGGCCACAAGACCCAGCCCCCGGGCGAGCCCCGGAAGGAAGAGCCCGAAGAGCCCGGCCAAAAAGGGCAGAAGGAGCATCCAAAGGATCACCGCACCACCCCCCAGAGCACGAAGAGTGCCGCGAAAGCCAGGATCAAGGCGGCATAAAAGCGCACGTAGCCGGTCTGGAGCCCGGCGAGGATCCGGCCCAAGGCCCCGACCCCGCCCGCGGCCAGGGCGTAGCCGGTATCGAGCCCGCGGTCGGCGAGCCCGAGAAAGGCCGCGAGCTCCTTGAGCGGGTGGACGATCAAGGTGTTGTAAAGCCGATCGGCGTAGAAACCCTCGAGCGCCGCCTGCTCAAAGGCTCGGTACCAGGCCGGAACCTGCTTCTTGAAGTAGTCCTTGAAGAAGAGGTAGCCGAGATACAGGCCGGCAAGCGCCACCGCCGCCGAAAGCAGAAGCAACCCCCACTCGACGAGGGGCTCGGCCTCGTGGGCCTCAAGGTGCGCAAGCGCCGGGGCCAGGAAAGGCTCGATCAGGTTCCAAAGGGGCTTCGGTAGGGCCAAAAACCCAGCGAATACGGCGCCGAAGGCGAGGATGTCGTTGGGAATCGTCATCACCGGCGGCGCCTCGTGCGGGTGGCCCTTGCCGCGGTACTCCCCGAGGAAGACGAGCGCGTACCAGCGCATCGCGTAAGCGGCGGTGAGGAAGGCGGTAAAAAGCCCCACCAGGTAAAAGCCGACCCCCCCGAAGGGATAGGCGAGCGTGGCCGCCAGGATCGCGTCCTTCGACCAAAACCCGGCAAAGAGGGGAAAACCGGCGAGCGAGAGGGCACCGACGAGACCGTGGAGATGGGTCCGAGGTAGGTATTTTTTTAGCCCGCCCATCTTCCGCACGTCCTGCTCGCCCCCGAGGGCGTGGATCACCGAACCCGAGGCGAGGAAAAGGAGCGCCTTATAAAAGGCGTGGGTCATCACGTGGAAAAGCGCCACCCAATAAGCCCCCACCCCGGCGGCGAGGAACATGTAGCCGAGCTGGCTGATCGTGGAGTAGGCGACGATGCGTTTGATATCCCACTGCCCAAACGCGGAGAGCGCCCCGTAAAGCGCGGTCAAGAGCCCGATCACCGCGATCCAGTAGGAAACGTCGGGGAGGTTCGCGTAAAGAAAGGAGGAGCGGGCGAGGAGGTAGACCCCGGCGGTGACCATGGTAGCGGCGTGGATCAGCGCCGAGACCGGCGTGGGGCCGGCCATCGCGTCGGGGAGCCAGACCATGAGGGGAAGCTGGGCGCTTTTACCCACCGCCCCCACGAAGAGCAAAAGCCCGGCCAGGGCGAGCCCCCCGGGCAGCACCAGGCTCTCCTCCACCGCCGCCTTGAGCTCGGAGATCTGCAAGGTCCCAAAGAGCGAATACAGCAAGGCCATGCCGAGGAGAAAGCCGAGGTCGCCGATGCGGTTGGTGATGAAGGCCTTACGGGCGCTTTTCGCGTTCTTCCAATCGGTGTACCAGAAACCGATCAGGAGGAAGGAGGCAAGCCCCACCCCCTCCCAGCCCACGAACATCACCGGATAGCTGTCGGCGAGGACGAGAACCAGCATCATCGCGATGAAGAAGTTGAAGTAGGCGAAGAAACGGGCATAGCCCTCGTCCCCGTGCATGTAGCCGATGGCGTAGACGTGGATCAAGAATCCGATCCCGGTGACCACGAGGGCCATGTAGCCGGAGAGGGGGTCGAGGAGGAGGGCGAGCGGAATCCCCGGGAGCCAGTCCTCGAGCACAAAGCGCGCCCCGCCCGAAAGCAGCATGGCGACGGTGAGCAGGAAGGAGCCAAGCACCAGGGCCGAGGCCAAGACCCCGGGAACGGGCTCCCGAAACCGCCGGCCGAAAAGGCCAAGAATCAGGAAACCGGCCAGAGGAAGGAGAATCGTAAGGATCAGCATGCCCTCACCCCTTTAGCTCCGAAAGATCGTCCACCAGGGTGGTCTCGCGGGTGCGGTAGATCGCCACCACCAACGCGAGCCCCACCGCCACCTCGGCGGCGGCCAGCGCGATCAAAAGCAGGGCCACCGCCTGCGCCTCAAGGGACCCCCAAGCGCGGGCGAAGGCGACGAGCGCGAGATTCGCGGCGTTCAGCATGAGCTCCACCGACATGAAGACGAGGATCGCGCTCCTTCGGGCGAGCACGCCGTAGGCGCCCAAGGCAAAAAGCGCCGCCGAAACCAGAAGGTAAAAGGGGTTCACCGCCTCCCCCCTTCCCCAGGACGGAGGATCGTCACCGCCGCCACGGTCGCCACCAAAAGCAGCGCGGCCACGAGCAAGACGGCATAGAGCCAGGTCTGCCAGATCACCGGGCCAAGGGCCTCGGCGGTCCCGCCGGAAAGGGCGGCGGAGGCCGCCTTGGCCGCAAGGGGGGCCTTCACGCCCGCGAAGGCGTAGGCCAGGGCCAGAAAGCCCACCAGCCCCACGAGCGCCGCCAGGGGCTTGAGCCCGGGCAGGGGGTCGGCGCCCACCTCGGCCTGGGCGGCGTAGAGAAGCATGATCACGAAGACGAAGAGGACCATGATGGCGCCGGCGTAGACGATGATCTGGATCCAGCCGAGGAAGCGGGCCTCGAGCAGGAAGTAAACCACGCCCACCAAGATGAAGTTGGCGGCGAGGGCGAGGGCGGCGTGGACGGCATTCTTGAGCCGCACCGCGAGGAAGCCGGAAAGGAGCAAAAGCGCCCCGAGGAAAAGGTCGACGAGGCTCATTCGTACTTCACCCCCTCGAGCTCAGGCCGCACGTAGGGCACCTCGAACCCGAGCTTCACCGGCTTCTTCTTTTCCTTCGCCTCGCGGCGCTGGGGCTTCGAGCCCACCGTATCCACCAGGAGGTCCTCCTTGGTGTAGACGAAGTCGGCGTAGCGGTAGTCGGCGAGCTCGAACTCGTAGCCCATCACGATCGCCCCGGTGGGACAGGCCTCCTCGCAGTTGCCGCAGAAGATGCAGCGGAGCATGTTGATCTCGTAGACCTTGGCGTAGCGCTCGCCGATCGAGACCGGGTTCTCGGGGTCGTTCTCGGCGGGCTCGACGTAGATCGCGTACGCCGGGCAGGCGGCGGCGCAAAGGCTGCACCCGATGCACTTTTCGAGCCCGGTGTCGGGGTGCCGGGTGAGCACGTGCCGTCCGTGGAAGCGGGGCTTTAGGGGTACCGGCGCGTCGGGGTAGGGGATCGTCACCGGCTTCGAGAAGAAGTGCCGGAGGGTAATCCCGAGCGCCTTGGCCAGCGCCATCACGCTCATGCCATCCCTCCCTTCACCACGTAGTAGGCGGTGATCAAAAACCAGACCGTGGCCGCCGGCAGGAGCACCCCCCAGGCGAAGCGGATCATCTGGTCGTAGCGGGTCCTAAACCAGCTGGCCCAGATCCAAAGCACCAGGAAGATGAAAAGCGCCCACTTGACGAAAAGCCAGAGCACGGGGATCTCGGGGAGCCCAAAGGGCGCGTCCCAGCCGCCCAAAAAGAGGGTGGCGATCAGGGCCGAGCCGACGATCCAGTGGAGGAGCTCGGCGATATAGAAGGCCACGAACTTCATGCTCGAGTACTCGGTGTGAAAGCCGGCGACCAGCTCCTGCTCGGCCTCGGCAAAGTCGAAGGGGGTGCGGCTCATCTCGGCGAGGGAAGCGATGAAGTAGATCAGGAAGGCGGGCAGCTGATAGACGATGAAGTAGCCGTGCTGGCGCTGCCACTCGACGATCTCCTGGAGATTCAGGGTCCCCGCCATCAGCACCACGGGCAAGATCGCCATCCCTAGCGCAAGCTCGTACCCCACCAAGGCCGCGATGCTGCGAAGCCCTCCCATGAGCGGGTACTTCGAACCCGAGGCCCAGCCGGCGAGGAAGACGCCGTAGATCGCGAGCTCGCTGACGGCGAAGACATAAAGCACGCCCATGTCAAGGTTGGCCACCACCCAGCCGTCCGGCCCCACCGGGATCACCGCGAAGGCGGCGAGGGCGAAGGTGAAGGCCAAGAAGGGCGCGAGCCAGTAGAGGAACCGGTCCGCCCGCTCGACGGTGATGTCCTCCTTGAAGATCGCCTTCACCGCGTCGGCGATGGGCTGCAAGAGCCCAAAGGGCCCGACCCGGTTGGGGCCGAGGCGGATTTGGAAGCGGGCAAGACCCCGGCGCATGATCCAGGTGATGTAGGCGAAGGCAAAAAGCAGGGCGAGGATCAGCACCAAAGCTTTTACCGCCGTGACAAAAAGGGCCCAGATCATGCCGCACCTCCGCTAGGAACAAGGATCCGGTGGGCAACCCGACGACCGGTCCCCCTCCCGTAGGCGGGGAGCTGGAAAAAGCCGGGGGCGATGCGCTCGTCCAGGGCTACGACCGCTGGCACCTGGCCGTAGGGGGTGACGACCTCGACCCGCATCCCCTCGGAAAGCCCCTCGGCCCGGGCGGTCTCGGGGTGGACGAAGAGCGGGGTCTCGCCGAGGGCGCGACGGACCCGCCCGTCCTTGAGCATCCGGGCCCGCCACATCGTGGGCCGGAGATAGAGGGCGCCGCCTGCTTCCCCACTCCGGCGGGCCGAGAGCCGGACGCGCGGGCGGAAAAGCGTGCCCTCTTCGGGAAGTTCCAGCGGCACCTTGAGCCGTTCGTGGAGCCGGGTGCGGGCCTCGAGCACGCTCCGCGCCGGAACCCGCTTGCCATAGGCCTCGAGCACGAAGGCGAGGGCCTCGATCCCGTCCATCGCCTCGGGGGGAGCGGTGGGGGCGGGCCTGAGCTCGAGGAGCCGCCCCTCGGCGTTCAGGACCAGGCCGCGCTTTTCGTAATAGGTCTTGGCCGGGAGCACGAGATCGGCCTCCGCCTGGGCTAGTGCGTCGAGCTGGGGAAGGGCGAAGACCTTGAGGCCGACCCCCTTAAGCGCCTCCGCCGGCGGGGTGGCGCCCGCGTAGAAGACCGCCTTGGCCCCAGCCTCGCCGAAGCCCGCGCCCTTTTCGGGATAAAGGCCGGCGAGCTCGAGCCCCCGCGCGTTCGCCGCCGGCGGCATCGCGATCACGTGGGCTCCCTTGGCGCGGGCGATCTCGCCTGCGAGCTCGGCGGCCTCGGGATCCTCCAGCACATCGGCCCCGACCACGATCGTGCGGGCCCCCGCCTCGAGGAAGCGCCTCGCCGCCTCCCGGACCGCCTCCTCGGGGACCCCCGGGACCTCGGGCAGGCGCTTGCCGTTCATCGCCGCAAGCAGCGCCTGGAAGAGCGCCGCCACCGACCCCGGGGCGTAAACCCCCTGAACCCCGGCGAAGGCAAAGAGCCGGGTGGGGTAGGCGGCGAAGGTGGCAAGCCGCTCGGGTCGCCGGGGCATCCGCTCTTCAAGCCTCAGGTCGGCGATCGGGGTGCCGTGGAAGTAGCGGGGCGCCGGGGTGATGCCCTTCAAAAACTCCTGGAGCCGGAGGTAAAGCACCGGCATCTCCTCGGCGGGATCGCCGACGACCAGGGCGAACTCGGAGGCGAGCAGGTCGGTAAAGCTCGCCGCCGGGAGGGCGCTTGTTGGGAAGCGGGTGGCGTTTTCGAAGCCGTAGTGCGGGGTCCCGAGCAACCGCGCGGCTTCGGCGAAGGCATACCCCTCTTCCATCGTCCCATCGGCGGCAAGGTAAAGCCCCACCGTCTCCGGCTTCACCCCCGCAAGCCGTTCGGCCAGGAAAGCCGCCGCCTCCTCGAAGCTCGCTTCGACGAGCTTCCCATCCTTACGCAAAAGCGGCCGGGCGAGGCGGCCCTCCTTGGTCCAGCCGTGGCCGAACCGGGCGGCGTCCGAGATCCAGATCTCGTTGATCTCGGGGTGTTCCCGGGCCCGGATGCGCTCGACCTTGCCCGAGCGGCTGTCCACCCAGATCGCGCTCATCGCCGCGTCGGTGAGGTCGAAGGTGGGGGTCTTCTCGAACTCCCAGTTGCGGGCCCGGAAACGGGCGGTCAGGTCGAGGAGCGCCCCCACCGGGCAGATATCGGTGATGTTCCCAGAGAAACCGGTGGGCAGCGGCCACTCCTCGCTGCCGATGAAGGTGTGGTTGCCCCGCTCGATGAAGTCGAGGACCTCTTCCCCGGGGATCTCCTCGAAGTAGCGCACGCAGCGCTTGCAGTGGATGCAGCGCTCGCGGTCGAGGACGATGAACTCGCTGAGCTTGTGGTGCTTGTCGGCGTGCCGCTTGGTGAACTCGAAGCGGGAATAGAGGACCTTTTTCAGCCCGTTTTGGGCCTCGGTGTAGTACTTCTCGAAAAGCCCGTACTCGTAGGCCCGGTCCTGGAGCTCGCAGGCGCCGCCCTTATCGCAGGTAGGGCAGTCCAAGGGGTGGTTTTCGAGCGTGAACTCGACCATCCCGGCCTGGGCCTTCTTCACCTCGTCGGCCAGGGTGTCCACCACCATCCCCTCGGAGACCCGGGTGGTGCAGGCGGCCATGAGTTTTGGGAACCAGAAGATCTTGGGACGGCCGTCCTCGTCCTTGATCCACTCGCCGTCGGGCCCCTTCCGGGGCGTCCCCACCTTAACCAGGCACATGCGGCAGGCGCCGATCGGCGAGAGGTGGCGTTCGCTGCAGAAATAGGGGATGTCGTAGCCGGCATGAAAGACGGCGTCGAGCACCGAGGTACCCTCGGGCACCTCGATTTCCCGGTCGTTGATCCTCAGCCTCACCATCGCCTACCCCCAGCGGCTCCCGCCATGGACCGCGCAGGTCCCCTTCTCGATGTGGTGCTCGAACTCGTGGCGGAAGTGGCGAAGCGCGCCCCGAACCGGCCAGACGGCGGCGTCGGCCAGGGGGCAGAAGCTCTTGCCCTCGATGTTGTCGAGGAGGTCCTCGATGAGCTCGAGGTCGCCGGGCTTGCCCTGGCCGCGCTCGAGCTGCCCGAGGAGCTTCACCAACCACCCCGCGACCCCCTCGCGGCAAGGGGTGCACTTGCCGCAGGACTCGTGGGCGTAGAAACGCACCAGGTTCCAGATCACGTCCACCACGCAGACCGACTCGGGGATCAGGATCACCCCGCCGGTGCCGAGCATGCTGCCCTTCTCCGCCAGGTGCTCGTAGTCCATCGGGGTGTCTAGGATCTCGTCGGTAAAGGGCAGCATCGGGGTCGAGGAACCCCCGGGGATGATCGCCTTGATGGGCTCCTTCACCCCCCCGGCCCAGTCGAAGATGAGCTCGCGGAAGGTGGTGCCCATGGGAAGCTCGTAGACCCCGGGGCGCTTCGCCGGACCCGAGACCTGGTAGAGCTTCATCCCCTTGGACTTGTCGTAGCCCATGGAGGCGAACCAGTCGGCGCCCCGGGCGACGATATGCACCACGCTCGCGAGGGTCTCGACGTTGTTGATGGTGGTGGGCTTGCCAAAAAGCCCTTTTTGCGCCGGGAAGGGGGGCTTGAGGCGAGGGTTCGCGCGGAGCCCTTCGAGAGAGTTCATGAGCGCGGTCTCCTCGCCGCAGATATAAGCCCCGGCCCCGCGATGGACGTAGAGGTCGAAGTCAAAGCCCGAGCCGAAGAGGTTCTTGCCGAGGTACCCCCGGGCGTAGGCCTCCTCGATCGCGGCCACGAGGCGGTCGTAGCCCTTTCGGTACTCGCCGCGGATGTAGATGTAGCCCTTGGTGGCGCGGATGGCGTAGCCGGCGAGGATCATCCCCTCGATCGCCTGATGGGGGTCGTCCTCGAGGATGTAGCGGTCCTTGAAGGAGCCGGGCTCGGACTCGTCGGCGTTCATGATGATGTAGTGCTGCTGCCCGTCGTCCTTGGGCATGAAGGACCACTTGAGCCCGGTGGGAAAGCCGGCGCCACCTCGCCCCCTGAGCCCCGAGCGCTTCACCTCCTCGATGACCTCGTCCGGGGTCATCTGGGTAAGGGCCTTCTTCGCCGCCTCGTAGCCCCCGTGGGAGAGGTAGTAGTCGAGGGTGTGGGAACCGGGCTTCCCTACGTGGGCATAAAGCGTCCGCTCGAAGCGGGGGTCGTGGCCGGATACGATGGGCCCCTCGCTCATGCTTCCTCCTCCCTGACGTGGTGGCCGCAGGAACCGGGGAGCTCGATCTCCTCGAGGCGCTTACCCGCCCGGAGCCCCTCCAGGAGGGCCTTCAAGCGCTCTTTGGTGACACACTCGACGTAAGGCTCGTCGTTCACCTGCACCACCGGCCCCACGTGGCAGGCCCCCAGGCACTCCACCTTCTGGATGGAAAAGAGCCCGTCCGGGGTGACCTCGCCGGGCCCGATGCCGAGCTCGGCCCGGAGCGTGTCCCAAAGCTCCTCGGCGCCGGCGAGCTTGCAGGAGAGGGTGGCGCAGACCTGGAGGTGGTACTTCCCGGTAGGGACCGCTTGGTAGTAGGAGTAAAAGCTCATCACCCCGCGCACTTGGGTCGGGGTAGTGCCTACGAGCTCGGCAATCTCGCGGATGCGCTCCTCGCTTATGTAGCCCTCCTCTTGCTGCACCTTGCGAAGGAGGGGCATCACCGCCGCCCGGCGGTTTTCCGGGGGGTAGTTGCGGAAGACGATCTCGAGCCAGTCCTGTTTGTCGTCAAAGAACCCCATCGCCGATCACCTGTCCACGTCCCCGAGCACCGGGTCGAAGCTCGCGAGGATCGCCACCAGATCCTGGAAAAAGTGCCCTTTGGCCGCCACCGGAAGCGCCTGCAGGTTGAAGAAACTCGGGGTCCGGACCTTGACCCGGTAGGGCAGGCTGCCGCCGTCCGCGATCACGTAGTAGCCGAGCTCGCCGCGGGCGCTCTCGGTGGGCACGTAGGCCTCGCCCGGTGGCACCTCGAACCCCTCGGTGGCCAGCTTGAAGTGGAAAATAAGCGCCTCCATCGAGGAGGAAAGGAGCGCTTTGGGCGGGAAGGAGAAGTGGGGGTTCGGGTCGCGGATGGGGCCGGGCTCGAGCCGCTCCAGGGCCTGGCGAACGATCCGGGCCGACTGGCGCATCTCCTCGAGCCGCACCACCATCCGGTCCCAGGTGTCGCCCCGCTCGCCGAGGGGCACCTCGAAGTCGTAGGTCTCGTAGCCGCAGTAGGGGTAGGCCTTCCTGACGTCGTAGTTGACCCCGCTCGCCCGGAGGCTGCCCCCGGTGAGGCCGTAGGCGATCGCATCCTCGGCAGAGATCACCCCCACCCCGCGGGCCCGGCCTTCGAAGATCGGGCTGCCCACGAAGAGGCCCTGGTAGTCGTCCACCCGGTGGTCGAAGGTGTCGAGGAACTTTTTGAGCTCGGGGACGAACTCTTCGGGCAGGTCCTCTTTGAGCCCGCCGATCCGGATGTAGTTGTGGTGGAAGCGCTGCCCGGTGACCCACTCGAAGAGGTCTAAGATCGTCTCCCGCTCGCGGAAGGCATAGAAGTAGGGCGTGAGCGCCCCCAGGTCCAAAAGACCGGTAGCCACGAAGATCAGGTGGCTCGCGATGCGGGAGAGCTCGTTCAAGATCACCCGAATCACCCGGGCGCGCTCGGGCACCTCGGCGCCCACGAGCTTCTCCACGCTGAGCGCGTAGGCGAGGTCGTGGGCGAAGGAGTGGAGGTAATCCATGCGGGGGGTGAAGGTGATGTTTTGGTGGAAGGTGCGGTTTTCCATCGTCTTCTCGAAGCCGGTGTGGAGGTAGCCGATGTGGGGAACGACATCGAGCACCTCCTCCCCCGCGAGCTTGACCACGAGCCGCAGCACCCCGTGGGTCGAGGGGTGCTGCGGACCCATGTTGAGGAGCATCTCCTCGGTGCGGAGCTCCTTGGGTTCGGGAATCACCGCCGCTCCCCCTTTCTCCGGCCGCCGCGCCAGCCGGTGAGCCCCTTGTCCTTACCCCGAAGCCCGGCGCGGAACGACGCGGGGTCGATGTAGCGCCCGTCGTTAAAGAGCGTGGGGGTCTCCCCAAGGGGGTGGTCCTTCCGGAGGGGGTGCCCTTCGGCGTCCTCCGGGAGAAGGATCCGCCGGAGGTCGGGATGGCCCTCGAAGACCAGGCCAAAAAGGTCGTAGACCTCGCGCTCGGGAAAGTTCGCGCTCGGCCAGAGGTCGGTGACGCTCGCGAGGCGGGGCTTTTTCTCGGGCACGTAGACCCGGGGGTAGATCCGGCTGCCGTCGCCGCCCTTAAACCCCGGCATGCTCACGAGCTCGTAGATCACCGCGAAGCGCTCGGGGTGCTGCCAGTAGGTCCCCTCGGGGTAGTCGAGGTAGTCCACGCCGATCACGTCGGCGAGGTAGTTAAACCCCATCTCCTTGAAGGCCCGCATGTGCACCTTGAACTCGGCAAGGGGCAGCACCAGGTGCAAGAGCCCGTGCTCCTCGCGAATGGGGATGCCCTTTTCCTCGGCGTAGGCTTTCGCTTGATCCCTTCGCACGCTAGGCCCCCTTCGCCCAAGCGGCCACCGGCGGGAGCTTCCGGCCGGACTCGTCCCTGGCCTGGCCGCGGATCTTCTTCTGTAGCTGCATCACCGCGTAGATGAGCGCTTCGGGGCGGGGCGGGCAGCCGGGGACGTAGACGTCCACCGGCACCACCGAGTCCACCGATTGGACGATCGCGTAGTTGTTGAACATGCCCCCGGAACTCGCGCAGGCGCCCATGCTGATCACCCACTTGGGGTCGGGCATCTGGTCGTAGACCCGCCGCATGACCGGGGCCATCTTCTTGGAAAGCCGGCCGGCGACGATCATCACGTCGGCCTGGCGGGGGCTCGCCCGAAAGACCTCGCTGCCGAAGCGGGCGAGGTCGTTCCTGGCGTTGGTCGAGGCCATCATCTCGATGGCGCAGCAGGCGAGCCCGAAGGTCACCGGCCAGAGCGAGTTCGAGCGCCCCCAGGCGATCAGCTTCTCGAGCGTGGTGAAGAGGATGCCCTGGCGCTCGAGCTCCCGAAACTCCTCCTCGTAGGACTTCACCCGCGGTCCCTCCTCCCCTTGGGAAGCATCTCCATCGTCCCCTTCTTCCACTCGTAAAGGAGGCCGGCGAGGAGCGCGAGGACGAAAAAGAGCGCGGCCGCGTAGCCGGCGAGCCCCAGCTTCTTCGCGCTCACCGCGTAGGGCCAGAGAAAGGCCACCTCCACGTCAAAGAGGATGAAGAGCAGCCCCACCGCGTAGAAGTGAGCGGGGAAGCGACGGGCGTATCCCATCGGCTCGTTGCCCGATTCGTAGGCCGCGAGCTTGGTCGGACTCGGCCTTTTGGGTCCAAACAGATAACCGATAAGCAAAAGCGCCACCCCGATAAAGGCGGCGATCGCGAGGTAGATGAGCGCGTTTAGGTACTCGACGAGCGGATCCATACCGGCCTCCTCGTGACCAACTTCACTTGGCGGGGCGAGCTCCGCCAAGGGCTCCCAAAGTCCTCACCCATCTTAAGGAGAGGGAGGGGGCCATTCGCCCCCTCCCAGCTCACCTTTCGATGCGCATCCCGCTGCTTCGTTTGGTCTTGCCCTCGGCCCGCTCCACCTCACCGGAGAGGAGGCCCATCCAGACCAGGGTGGTGCCGTCGGGCTCGAAGCGGAGCGGCCGGACCCGCTGGCGGAGCACCGCCGCGCCTCCCCGGGCGCGGGCCTTTTGCAAGGCTTCCTCCTCGCTCTCGGCGGCGACCAGGTAGACCGCCTCCACCCGCCCCGGGCCTTCGGCAGCAAGCTCGTTGGTGACCAGAAAGAGTTTCACGGCCTAAAGTTTACGCCCTTAGCAACCCAAGCCTTGGGCCCCCATGGCATTCTGGGGGAGTGCAGCGGGCGGTCCTCAAACCGGGCAAGGAGAAGAAGGTCAAGAACTTCTATC
>CAYYAB010000023.1:16000-19384 GCA_964469895.1 uncultured bacterium
GTGCAGCGGGCGGTCCTCAAACCGGGCAAGGAGAAGAAGGTCAAGAACTTCTATCCCACGGTCTACGCCGACGAGCTCGCCGAGGCCCCGAAGGCCCCCGGCATCGCCCGGCTCTACGCGGCGGGGGGCGAGCCCCTCGGCACCGGCTACTTTGAGCCCGGCTCCCGGGCCGCCCTCCGGCTCTACCGCTTCGACGAGGGGCCGCTCGATGCCGCCTTTTTCGAGGCCCGCTTCCGGGAGGCGGCCAGGCGCCGGGAAAGCCTTGGCCCCTACCACCGGCTCGTTCACGCCGAGGCCGACGGGCTTCCCGGATTGGTGGTGGACCGTTTCAGCGAGGTGCTCTTGGTCCAGGTGCGTACCCAGGGCGCCTGGGCGCTCAAGGACCGCTGGATTCCGGCGCTCGAGCACGTGACCGGCGCCCGCGCGGCGGTGCTCGTGCCCACCGAGTACGGCAAAAAGGCGGGGCTTTCCCTGGAAAAACGCGCCCTCTGGGGCACGCCGCCCGAAACGCTCGCTTACGAGGAAGACGGGCTTTCCTTTGAACTACCCCTCGAGCTCGCCCAGACCAAGGGCTTCTACCTCGACCAAAGGGAGAACCGGAGGCTCTTTGAGGCCGAGGTCCAGCCGGGAATGGCGGTGCTCGACGTCTACAGCCACGTGGGCGGCTTCGCCCTCAGGGCGGCGCGGAAGGGCGCCCGGGCGCTGGCGGTGGACAAGGACCTCGCCGCGCTCGGGGTGCTGGACCGGGCGGCGCGAGCACTCGGGGTTTGGGTGGACGTTCGCTCGGGGGATGCTCCTCGGGTGCTCGCCGCCCTCGTCGCCGAGGGGCGCCGGTTCGACCGGATCGTGCTCGACCCCCCCGCGCTCGCCAAGTCCCCCCGGGATCTTCCCCGGGCCAAGCGGATCTTCACCGAGCTTCTCGCCCACGCCTTCCGCCTCCTCGCCCCCGGGGGCCGGGTCTGGGTCTCCTCCTGCAGCTACTACGTCAAGGAGGCGGACCTGCTCGAAGCGGCCCGGCGGGCCGGCGCCGACACGGCCACGCGGTTTCGGGTGGTACGGATCACCCACCAGCCCGAAGACCACCCCTGGATCGCCCAGGTGCCGGAGACGCTTTACTTGAAGACGCTGGTGCTCGAGCCCCATCCGATTTCGTAATGGGGCGAGCCGTGCAAAACGAGCTAAGGCCGGCAGGGTTGCAACCGCAGTCCGCCCTGTGAAACCAAAGGCCGCCCCCCTTGGGGCGGCCTTTTCTTTCTCGCAACCCCAACGGCGAGAGGGCATAGTAGGAATATGGTCCCCCTGGCCTTCGAGCGCGTTCGCCAAACCGAGCGCGCGCTCCTTTTCGAAAGCCCCTACGCCCACGCACGGATCACCGCCCACGAAGCGGGCTGGCGCGTCCTCGTCTACCTCCGCCCCGAGGACGCGGCAAAGCGGGGCCCGGCCGCCGAACCGGGTCCGCCCCGGCGCCTGAAGTTTGAGCACGGCCGGGTGCGCGCCGAAGGGCTTGGGCCGCTCGGCCTGACGCTCGAGCCCTTCGCCCTTACCTTCGGATTCCTCACCCCGTTGCGCTTTTTCGCCCTGCCCCGGGCGCCCTGGCAGGGCTTCCCCGGGCTCGAAGCGGCCCTGCCCCCCGCCGAGGGGCACCCCTATTCCGGCGGGCTCGGCTTCACCTTGGAAGAGTCCCCCCATCGCCGCTACTACGGGCTCGGCGAGCGCACCGGCTTCCTCGACAAGAAGGGAAAGCGCTACACCTTCTGGAACACCGACGAAACCAAACACACCGAGGCCACCGACCGCCTCTACCAAAGCCAGCCCTTCCTGCTCATAAGCGAGGGAAAGGAGGCGCTTGGGATCGCGCTGGATGAGAGCTTTCCCCTGGTCTTCGACCTCGCGTTTTCCCACCCCGGGCGCTCGCGGATCCAAACCCCCGGCCCCACCCTCGACCTCTACCTCCTCCCCGGCCCCACCCCCGCCGAGGTGGTCGCCCGGCTCACCGCGCTCTTTGGCCGGCCCCCGCTCCCCCCGCGCTGGGCGCTCGGCTACCACCAGTCCCGCTACGGCTACCAAAGCCAGGAGGAGGTCCGGGCGGTGGCCGAGGCCTTCGCCGCCCACGGCATCCCCTTGAGCGCCCTCTGGCTCGACATCGATTACATGGACGGCTACCGGGTCTTCACCTTCGACCGCTACCGCTTCCCCGATCCCAAAGCGCTCGCAAAGGAGCTCGGACGGCGGGGAATCCACCTGGTGGCGATCGTGGATCCCGGGGTGAAGAAGGAGGCGGGCTACCCGGTCTACGAAGAAGGGCACGCCCGGGGCTACTTCGTGCGTACCGCCCGGGGCGAGGAGCTCGTCGGCGAGGTCTGGCCCGACCCCGCGGTCTGGCCCGACTTCACCCGGTCCGAGGTACGCGAGTGGTGGGGCAATCTCCACCGGAGCCTGCTTGAGGCCGGGATCGCCGGGATCTGGAACGACATGAACGAGCCCTCGGCCTTCGCGCTCAAAAACGCGGCGTCCGACCCCGCCTGGGGGAAGACCCTTCCCCTTTCCGCCCGCCACGGGGAAAAGACCCACCTCGAGGTCCACAACCTCTACGGCCAGTGCATGAGCCGGGCGACCTTCGAGGGGCTTTCCCGCCTCGCCCCCGAGCGCCGGCCCTTCGTGCTCTCCCGGTCGGGCTTCCTCGGAATCCAGCGCTACGCCTGGGTCTGGACCGGGGACAACCAAAGCCGCTGGGAGCACCTTTTGATGAGCATCCCGATGCTCTTAAACCTCGGGCTCTCCGGCGTCGCCTTCGCCGGAGCCGATATCGGCGGCTTCGCCGAGGACGCAACCGCCGAGCTGCTTTGGCGCTGGAGCTGGCTCGGCGCGTTTTACCCCTTCATGCGCAACCACTCGGCGAAGACCAGCCGGCGCCAGGAACCCTACGCCTTCGGCGAGCCCTGGACCGGCCGGATCGCCGAGGCGATTCGCTTTCGCTACCGCCTGCTCCCCTACCTCTACACCCTCGCCGCCGAGGCCGCCGCCACCGGCGCCCCCCTCATGCGCCCGATGTTCTGGCACTTTCCCGCCGAGGCCGAGGCCTACCGGGTGAACGACCAGTTCCTCCTGGGTCCGGCGCTCCTCGTCGCCCCCATCGTCCGGCCGGGCGAGGAAGCGCGGGCGGTCTGGCTGCCTCCGGGAAGGTGGCAGGACTGGTGGACGGGGGAGGTCTTCGAGGGCGGCCGCTACCAGGTGGCCCGGGACCACGGGCGGATCCCCCTCTTCCTCCGGGAGGGGTTCGCCGTGCCCCTCGCGGAGGAGGGCCTTGCCTTCCGGGTCTTTGGAGAACAGGCAGAGGGCCGGCTCTACCAGGACGCCGGGGACGGGTACGAACCGGGGACGTGG
>CAYYAB010000024.1:0-12669 GCA_964469895.1 uncultured bacterium
TGGATGCGGAAGGGCGCGAGACCGCCCTTTTGAAAGGGGGCCGCTGGGCGTTTTCGGTGTAGGGCGGTTTTGAGAGATTTTTCCGATCCGGCGTATGCTCAGGGCATGAAAGTCCCCAAGTACAATCCCCCCGAGGACACCTGGGAGGTGGTGCCCGAGGACTGGGAACTGCAGTACAACCCGGTCGAGGACCGCTTCCAGTACGCCCCGCCGGGGGCGGTGCCGGTGTATAACCCGGCGGCCGATCGCTTTGACCTTCAGCTGCCGGGGGCGGGGGCGGTCTATAACCCGGTGGAGGGCCGGTTCGAGACCGGGGGCCCGGACTACGAGCCCACCTACGATCCCGTCGAGGACGAGTGGGAGATGCGCCCTAAAGACGACGACCTAATCTAGCCCCGAAGGCCGCGCCGAGGGCGTCCGCGAACCAGTCGAAAAGACTCGCCTCCCGGCCGGGGACGAAGGTCTGGTGGAGTTCGTCGGTGGCGCCGTAGAGGGCGGCCACGGCGAAGGCGAGGGCGGCTCTCCCGGTGCCCCGCCCGAGCAGGAAGCCGAGGAGCGCGTACTCCACGAGGTGGGCGAGCTTGTCCCAGGGGGATGGGAGGCCCACCTCGTTTCCGGGAAGCGAGGAGAGGGCGAAGATCGCTGCCATGTAGAAAAAGGCAACGGCTAAGTAGGCCCGGTTCATTCCTCGACGAGCTCCACGAGGACGCCGAAAAAGGCCTTGGGGTGGAGGAAGGCGACCCGGTGGCCGCCAAAGCCCACGCGGGGGTGCTCGTCCACCAGGGGAAGACCCTCGGCCTTGAGTCGGGCGAGGGCGGCCTCGAGCGCAGGGGTGGCAAAGGCCAGGTGGTGGACCCCCTCGCCCCTTTTCGCCAAAAACCGCCCCACCGGGGTCTCGGGGCCGGTGGGGGCGAGGAGCTCGAGCGCGGGTCCACCTTCCTCGGGCTCGAGCCAGTAGACCCGTACCCCCTGCTCGGGGACTTCTCCCTTTTGGCTGAGCCGGTAGCCGAGGAGGGCGTAGCGGGCGCGGGCGGCTTCCAGGTCGCGCACCGCGATGCCTACGTGGTGGAGGCGCATCCGAGCTCCTTTAGGGCCTCTTCTAAGGTTTTGGCCGCGGTCTTCCGGTGGGGGACCGGCGGGGCCGGGTGGTGGGAATGGTGGGGGTCGTCGTGGCCAAAGCGCCGGCCCACCCAGAGCGCGGTGCCAGTGAGCAGGTTCTTGAGCTTTTCCGGTTTGTTGCCGCCTTCCTCGCGGGCGTAGGGGTTTTCCACCCGCTCGAGCTCCCGGCACGCCCCCCCTTCCACCTCGTAGACCGCGTAGGCGGGGGCGTGGCCGAAGGGACCGGGGTAGATCCCCACGCCGTCCTTGGCGAGCGCGATCGCGACCTTCATGCAAGTAAGCCTAGCGCAGAACGAAGCCGGATAGGGCCCGGATCCCGGAAAGCGAGAGGGTGCGGAGCGGGGTGAGGGGGAGCCCGGCGGCGTCGTAGAGGGTCAGGCCCTCGTCGGTGGCGAGGTAGAGGTAGAGGTCGGGGTCGAGCCAGCCGGCGTTGAACACGGGGTAGGTGACCTCTTCGGTCCGGGACCCGTTCCAGGCCAGGTAGCCCTCGCCGTAGGCGACGACAAGCCCGAGGTCGCCGGTGAGGCGGGCGGGGCGGGCGTTTTGGGCGGTGCTCTTTCGCGCGATCTCGGATCCGTCGAAGCGCCAGAGTTCATTCCCGGCAAGGGCCCAGAGCACGCCGTCGGCGGGGGCGAGGTAGAGCCTTAAGGGATCGGGGTCCACGGGCGTCGGCAGGTCCCGGGAAAAGGGAGGGCTCCCCTCCAGGAGTTCAAGGTGCCAGCCGCTTGCCCGGGCGTAGGCGAGGGCGAGGCGGTCCCCGGCGTCTCCGGGAAAGAGGGCGAGGTCGAGGGGGGTGAAGCTCTGGAAGGCGGCGGTGTCCACCGGGGTGAGGGGGTCCCCCGCGGCCGCGCCCTTCGCCAGGCGGTAGACCCGATCGGGGGCGCAGAAAACGAGGAGATCGGCCTCGCCCAAAGCGAGGTGGCCGCCGGCGCATCCACCCGGGATCGTCCAGGCCGCTTCAAGCGCGTCCCCCTCGCCGGGGGCGGCGTCCGGGGTGAAGCCGTCGGTGGCGTAGCGGCGGAGCTCGGTCCCGGTGAGCACCCAGAGTTTTTCCCCGCCGGCCAGGTCCACCACCCCGGGAACCGTCCAGCGCCCGATCGGGGTGGCGTCGCCCTCCCGGAGGGCGGCGGTCCGGTAAAAGCTAAGGCCCCCGCCGTCGGCCGCCACCAACACCAGCGGGAGCTCGGGCTCCCGCGTCCCCTCGCAGGAAGCGAGGACCAAAACGAGCAGCAAAAGGCCAAGGAGTTTTTTCACGGCAGGCGCACCCCCCCGGGGAGCAGGACGCCCTCGTCATCCAGCGCGAGGTCGGCGCTCTGGCCCCCGTAGACGAGGCTCAGGCGCACTTCCTCCTTTTGGGGGTCGATGGTGTAGCGGAGCGCCCAGCAACAGCGGTCGTAGGTGAAGACGAAGCGGGGCTTTAGTAGCGCGGCTTCCCCGCTTCGCAGGTCGAAGCTCTGGTTGAGGAAGGTAGAGAGGTAGACCCGGGTGCTGCTTCCCCGGGAAAGCGCCAGGGTGAGCCCGAAGTTCTGGAAGGCGAGGGTCTCCCGGGCGTCGCTTCGGCGGTAGCCAAGCCCGCCCTGCACCGCGAGGTTCGGAGAGAGCTCGACCCCGCCCTTAAGCGCGAGCTCGGCGAGGTAGACCCCGGGGTCCGCGCGGTCGGGGAGGTGGAACCGGGCGCGGGCGTCCCAGCGGCCCTTCCGGGTGTTGCCGCTCGTCGCCAGGGTGAGCCCCGCCCGCTCGATCCCCTCGCCGTTTAGACGGCCTTCGAGCGTGAGCCGGTGGGTGCGGAAGGCGAGGCCTATGCGGCCGGTAAGCGTGCCCTCCTCCCCGTCCTCGGGCTCGGGGACGCCGTCGGGGCGGGGGTAGCGGAGGCTCGCTGAAAGCCGCCAGGGGCCGAGCCCGAGCCCGCCGGAGGCGGCGAGGATCTCCCGGCGGTGGTCGTAGCTCGCCCGGAGGCTCGCGCTCTTTTCCCCTTGACGGAAGGCGAGGCTCCCCTGGGTGAGAAGAAAGCGGCCCGCTTTTGGGTCGTAGCGGGTCGAGAGGGCGGCCGAGCCCCCGGGCAGGGCGTAGGCGGCCCGGAGGAGGAGGGGGTCGTAGCGGTCCTCGTCGAAGCGGTAACCCACGCTCGCCGAGAGGCTGAAGGGGCGGGGGCTATAGCGGGCCTCGCCCCGGAGCTCGAGGGGGCGGCCGGCCTCGAGGTCCCGCCGGTAGCGGAGCTTGGCGGAAAGCGCCCCCGCCTTGAATAGGCCCTCGGCCTCGAGGGGGAGGAGGGCCTTTTCGAAGAACTCGTACCCTCCGGAGATCGAAAAGCCGAGGGGGTTGGGCCGGAGCTTCAGGTAGGGGGCGAGGTGGGCTTTCCGCCGGGTGGGCAGGCGGTCGAAGGCGAAGGGGGTCTCGCCCTCCTGCACCCAGCGCAGGAGGTCCACCCCCGCCTCCAGGCCCCCGGATCGGTAGCCCGCCTTCAGGCTGCTCTTCCAGTTCACCTGGATCTCGGCGGTGCTGTAGTAGTAGCCGGAAAAGGCGTTCTCGCCGGTGAGGAAAAAGCCCTTCGGGAGCCGGGGGCGGAGGCGCTCGCGGTGCTCGAGGAGGACCCGGCCGGCACCGATCCGGGGCCCGGCCGCCCGGGCGGAGCGGTTTTGCCGGTTGGTGGCGGCTTCATAACCGCCCGCCACCGCCCGCCCGGTGACGAAAAGCGGTCCCCAGCGCACCCCCTTCCGCCAGGCGAGTTCCACCTCGGGGTTCTTGAAGCGCCCGGTGGGGGCGGGGGCATCCGGCGCGGTGTCGAACACCCGCTCCAGGGTGAAGCGGACGTAGGGGTCGGCCTTCTCGGTCTTTTCGGCGCTCGCGGTGAGGGAAAACCGGCCCCGCACCTTCCGGTCGTCCCGCTTTAGCGTGAAACTCCGCTTCCAGCCCTCCGCCTCGAGCGCCCACTCGGCGAGGAGCTCGATCGTTCCCTCGGTCTCTCCTACGGGCGGGGGGAGGTAGAGGAAGCGGTAGTGCTCCCGCGCCGCTCCCGCGCCCCAGTGGTCGAAGCCAAGCCCCCACCCTCTGCGCTCGAAGTAGCGAAGCAGGGTGAAGCCGAGGCCGCCGGCGGTGACGTAGGGGAGGTCGGCCTCGAGGGAAAAGCCGTCGGTCTCGGAGTAGCCGAGGGCGAGCCGGGGCCGCCGGGGCCCGGTGTGGAAGACGAAGAGGGGCAGGTAAAAGGCCCGCTCGCCCCCGAGCTCGACCCAGACGTCGCGGGCCACGATCCGGTCGCCGGGGTAGATCACCACCTTGCGGGCGGAGAAGGCGTAGTCCGGAGGGTCCTGGCCGCAGGCGAGGCAGGGGCTGAAAAGCCCTTGGGAGAGGAGGATCTGGCCCTGACTCCGGCAGGCCTCCGGGGCCCGGAAGACGATCCGGTCGTCCTCCAGGGTGGTCTCGAGGGCGACGAGCGCCTCGTCCTCGAGCAGGAGGGTAAGGGTCCGGGCGGTGATCGTCCGGCCCTCGGGGTCGGTGTAGCGGACCCCGCCCTCGAGGAGGAGCCTTCTCGCCTTGCGGAAGTAGGTGACCCGGCGGGCCTCGATCCGGCGCTCCTTGTAGACGAGGACGACCGGGTTGCCCTCGAGCACCACCGCCTCCCCGTCCCCGGTGAGGAAGAGCCGCTCGGCCGCCTCGATCTTGACCTCGGCGGCAAGCGCCACGCCGAGGAGGAAGATGAGCGCGAGCGCCCGCCTCACCGCCGCCCCACCCCCAGAAAGAGCAGGGCGAGGGCGAGGTAGAGGAGGTCGGGCCCGAACCCCCCGAGCCAGGGGGGAATCGCCCCCTGCTCGCCCATGATGCGGAAGACCGACCAGGTGGCGTAGTAGAAGAAGGTGATCGTCACCACGCCCACCAGCCCCAGGCTCCGGCTCCCGGCCAGCATCCAAAACGCGATCCCCCCGGCGAAGAGGGCGAAGACCACGCTGGCGAGCGGCTCGGCGAACTTGCGGTAGAACGCGGTGGCCTCGGCGGGGTGGGGAATGCCCCTTTTCGCTGCCCGCCGGATGCGGTCCCGGAGCTCACCCAGGGTGAGGTCCGAGGCGGGGCTCCGGGGCAGGGCGGCGATCTCCTTCAAGGGGAGCCGGGCGCGGGCAAAGAGGGCGACGGTGCGGGGGCGGCTTTGCTCGAAGGTGACCCGGGTGCCTTTCCCGAGCTCGAGCACCCCCTTTTCGAACCGGCCGCGTTCGGCGGCGAGCACCTCGTCCCGGGAGAGCAGCCGGACCTCGCCGATCCCCTCCTCGTCCACCCGCCCGACGTAGACGAGCCGGCCGTAGGCGTCGGTGAAGAAGGTGCCGGGCTCGAGCAGCGCCCGGGGGCGCTCGAGGATCGCCCGCTGGAGCACCGCCCGGGCCTTTTGGTTGGCCCGGGGGACGGTCTCGGCCCCGAGCACGAAGCCGAAAAGGGCGAGCACCCCCCCGAACCAAACCAGGGTGAAGATCACCCGCTCCCGGGGGATTCCGGCGGCGAGCAGGGCTTTGAGCTCGGAGTCCTCGGCCATGCGGGAAAAGAGGAGCAAGAGGGCGAAGAGGTAGGCGATGGGAAGCCCCCGGTAGATCGCCTCCGGCACCCGGTAGGCGAGGTACTGGGCGAGCGCCAGGGGCGCCACCCCCTTGGTCACGAGCGGCGCCAGTACCTCGAAGAGCACTCCCCCCAGGAGCAAGAGCACCGCCACCAAAAGCCCCCCCGTGAGGTAGGCGAGGGCTTCCCGGAGGAGGTAGCGGTCGAAGGTGGTCACCGAAGCCTCACCGTCCCGAACGCCGCCAGGGTTCCGTAGACCAGGTTCGGAAGCCAGGCCGCCGCCGGCCCCACCGCCGCCACCCCGGCGAGCCGCGCGGCCGCGACCCAGAGCACGTAGTAGCCGAAGATGAGGAGCACGACGAGGGCGAAGGCCCAGGCCGCCTCCCGGAGCGAGAGCCCCACCACCAGGGCAAGCCAGGCGAGCACCACCACCCCGGCGGCGTCGGCGTAGCGGCGGGCCAGGGGGAAGCGGGCCCTGGGGTCGACCCGGGCGAGCTCCTTGAGCTCAGAGAGCGAGAGCCCCTCGTAGCCCCGGGCCGCGCGGGGCAGGTAGCGGGCGGGGAAGGGAAGGGCGACCCGCTCCCAGGGTTCGACCGAGCTTCCCTCGATTCGCCAGGGCCGCTTAAGCACCCAGTTCTTTCCCACCCAGCGCCCCCGCTCGGCGCTCCAGATCACCCCCGAGGGCTCGACCACCCGCACCCCCTCGAGCACCGCCCCGCCCTCGGCGCTCGGATAGACCCGCTCGGCGTAGTAGACCCCGAGCCCCGGGGGCGCGTAGCCCTGCTTATAGAGCACGCCCGTGGGCTCGGTGCCGTAATAGACCTGGTAGAGCTTTTTTTCGAAGAGGTCCTGGGCCTTGGGCTTGATCCAGGCGGCGTTCGCGAAGACGATCCCGGCCACCAGGAGGGCGAGGGCGAGGATCGGGGGCAAAAACGAAAGCGGCGCCACCCCGCCGGCGTAGGCGGCTTTTAGCTCGGAGTCCCGGATGAGTCGGGCAAGCCCCACCAAAATGGCGAAGACGAGCCCCAGGGGAAGCGCCACCCCGAGGGTGTAGGGCAGGCGGTAGAGCACGAGCAGGAGCACGTCGGAGATCGGCGTGCCCCGGGCGAGCAGCGCGCCCGAGAGGGAGGAGAGCAGGTCGGTGGTGATGAGCCCGATAAAAAGCAGGACTCCGAGCAGATAGGGCAGGCTCACCTCGCGCAGGAGGTAGCGCTTGAGCACGCCCCGGATTATAGGGACGGGGAATGAGAAAACCGCCCGGCTAGCGGCCGAGGGACTCGAGCACCTCGACCACCAGCGCGGCCCCGATCAAGTTGGCGCCGAGCTCGCGGCGGATCCGCTCGGCCCGGAAGATCCGCTCCACCGCCTGGCGGCGGAGGTAGAGCTCGCCCCCGATCTCCTCGGCCTCGACGAAGCCGATCTCGAGGTAGGCCTCCACCGCCGCCGGCGAGATTCCCTCGCGGGCGAGGTAGCTGAGCGGATAGCGCTCGGGAAGCGTGAGCATCAGGCCACCACCCCCCGCTCCCGGAGCAGCTTGGCGAGCTCCCTATAAAGCCGTTCCTCCTCCGGCGTGGGGTGCTCGGGGATGGTGATCCGCACCTCGGCGTACTGGTCGCCGCGGCCCCCGCCGGGCTTCGGCCAGCCCTTGCCCCGGAGGCGGAGCTTCTTGCCCGACTGGGTGCGGGGCGGGATCGTGACCTCCACCGGTCCGTCCAGCGTGGGCACCCGCACCTTGCCCCCCACCACCGCGATCGGCGCGGGCACGTCCACGGTGGTGTAGACGTCGTAGCCCTCGAGTCGGAAGGTGGGAGAGGGCAGCAGGCGCACGGTGAGGTAAAGATCGCCCGGCGGCTGCCCGGGTCCGCCCTTTCCCGCGAGGCGAAGCCTTTGCCCCTCGCGGATCCCGGGCGGGATCGTCACCTCGACCCGCTCGCCGCCGAGGTCGAGGACCTGCTTGCCGCCCCGGTAGGCGAGCTCGAGGGGGATCTGGATCTCGGCCTCGTAGTCCCGGCCGCGGCGGGGCCCCCGGCGCACCGTCCCGGCGCCGAAGAGGTCCTCAAACCCCATGCCCCCGAAGCCGAAGAGGGTCTTGAAGAAGTCAGAGAAGTCCTCGGGGCCAAACCCCTCGACCCCCTCCCAGCGAAACCCTCCGGGGGGCGGGGGCGGTGGGGCCTTGGCGGTGCCGTACTGGTCGTAGATCTTGCGCTTTTCCGGGTCGGAGAGCACGGCGTAGGCCTCGTTGATCTCCTTGAACTTCTCCTCCGCCCCCGGTTCCTTGTTGACGTCAGGATGGTACTTGCGGGCGAGCTTCTTGTACGCCCGCTTGATCTCCTCCTGGGAGGCGTTTCTCGGAACCCCGAGGATGGCGTAGTAGTCTTTGTATTCCATGGTTCGCGCGTGGTAGGGGGCGCGCGGTTTTGACCGCGCGCTACGCCCTAGGAGCTACGCACCCTCCTTCTTCTTCGTCACCGCCACCCGCGCCGGGCGGACCAGGAACTCGCCGACCTTGTAGCCCTTTTGGTAGACCTCGGCGATCTTGCCCTCCTCCTCGCCCTCGACCACGCCGATCGCCTCGTGGAGGGCGGGGTCGAAGGTCTCGCCCTTGCCCGGGACCTCCTCGACCCCGAGCCCGGCGAGGATGCGGAGGAAGGCGTCCTTGATCTTCTTGACCCCTTCGAGGATCGCCCCCGGGTCGGCTTCGGCGTGCTCGAGCGCGCGCTCGAGGTCGTCGAGCACCGGGAGCACCGCCCTTAGGACCTCGAGCCTCCCCTCGCGCTTGGCCGCCTCGAGCTCCGCCGCGGTCCGCTTGCGGTAGTTGTCGAAGTCGGCGAGGAGGCGGAGGTATTTCTCCTTGAAGCCCTCGAGCTCCTTCTTCGCGGCCTCGAGCTCGGCCTCGAGCTTGGCCGCCTCCTCGATGACCTCGGCCTCCTCCTGGAGGATCTTCTCGTCGAGCTTCTCGTTCTCGGCCACGGCCATCCCCCCTCGTTCGGGGCCCCGGGGGAAGCCCCCGGGGCGATGGGGCCTTACTCGGCGGGCTTGTAGTCGGTGTCGATCACGTCGTCGCCGGACTTCGCCTCCGCGCCCGGGCCGGTGGAGGCGGTCTGGGCGCCGCCGGCCGCGGTCTCGTACTCCTGGATCGCCTTCAAGAGCTCGTCGAGCGCGGGTTTGAGCTCCTCGTCGGGGGCGTCCTTCTCCACCAGCTCCTTGGCCTTCTTGACGAGCTCCTCAAGCCGCGCCTTGACCTCGGCCGGGGCCTCCTTCTCCTGCATCAGCCGCTCGGCCTGGATGCGGGCGGTGTCGAGGTTGTTCTTGAGCTCGATGTGGGCCTTCTTCTTCTTGTCCTCCTCCTCGTAGCGCTTGGCCTCCTCGATCATCCGTTGGATCTCCTCCTCGGAGAGGGTGGTGGTGTTCTCGATCTTGATCGAGGCCTCCTTGCCGGTGGAGAGCTCCTTCGCGCTTACGTGGAGGATGCCGTTGCTGTCAATGTCGAAGCAGACCTCGATCTGAGGCACGCCGGCGGGCATCGGCGGGATGCCCTCGAGCCGGAAGCGGCCGAGCGACTTGTTGTCCTTGGCGAGCGGCCGCTCGCCCTGGAGCACGTGCACCTCGACCGCGGTCTGGTTGTGCTCGGCGGTGGTGAACATCTCGCACTTGCGGGTGGGGATGGTGGTGTTCCGCGGGATGAGCACGGTCATCACGCCGCCCTTGGTCTCGACGCCCAGGGAGAGCGGGGTGACGTCGAGCAACACCACCTCGCCCACCTCGCCGGTGAGCACGCCGGCCTGGATGGCCGCGCCAAGGGCCACCGCCTCGTCGGGGTTCACGCTCTTGTTCGGCTCCTTGCCGAGCATCTCCTTGACCACCCGCTGCACCGCCGGCACCCGGGTGGCGCCGCCCACCAGGATCACCTCGTCGATCTGGTTGGCGCTGAGCCCGGCGTCCTTGAGCGCCTGCTCGACGGGCGGGCGGAGCCGGGCGAGCAAGGGCTGGATCAGCTCCTCGAACTTGGCCCGGGTGAGCTTCTTTTCGAGGTGCAAGGGGGTCTTGCTGACCGGGTCGAGGGCGATAAAGGGCAGGCTGATCGTGGTCTCGGTGGTGGAGGAAAGCTCGATCTTGGCCTTCTCGGCCGCCTCGATCAGCCGCTGGAGGGCCTGCCGGTCGGCTTTGAGGTCCACCCCGTGCTCCTTCTTGAACTCCTCGGCCAGCCAGTTGACGATGGCGTGGTCCATGTCGGAGCCGCCGAGGTGGGTGTCGCCGGAGGTGGACTTGACCTCGAAGACGCCCTCGCCGATCTCCAGGATGGTGACGTCGAAGGTGCCGCCGCCCAGGTCGAAGACGAGCACGGTCTCGTTCCCCTTCTTGTCGAGGCCGTAGGCCAGCGCGGCGGCGGTGGGCTCGTTGATGATGCGCATGACCTCGAGCCCGGCGATCCGCCCGGCGTTGGCGGTGGCCTCGCGCTGGCTGTTGTTGAAGTAGGCGGGCACGGTGATGACCGCCTTCTTCACCTCGGTGCCGAGCTTGGCGGCGGCGTCGTTTACAAGCTTTTTCAGGATGAAGGCGCTGATCTCCTCGGGGGTGTAGAGCTTATCGCCTACCCGGATGCGCACGCCCCCGTCGGGACCCTTCTCGACCCGGTAGGGGACGCGCTTCGCCTCCTCCTGGACCTCTTCCCAGCGGCGCCCGATGAAGCGCTTGACCTCGAAGATCGTGCCCTCCGGGTTCAAGACCGCCTGGCGCTTGGCCATGCGGCCCACCAGGATCTCCCCGTCCTTGAACGCCACCACCGAGGGGGTGACCCGCTCGCCCTCGGCGTTCTCGAGCACAACGGGCTTACCTCCCTCGATCGTCGCCACCACGCTGTTGGTGGTGCCCAGGTCAATGCCGACTGCTTTGCTCATGGCAGCTACCTCCCCTTCTCTGCTAATAGCATACTCGCGGCCATTGGTCCAGTCAACAGACTTGAGTGAGCCTTTATAAGGCAAGCGCTCGGGTTCCTCACCTTCCCCCGCTTATACTGAGGTTGCCGATGCTTCGACGTCCCTTGAACCTCTGGCTCTTGATCCTGGTGGCCATCCTGGTGGCCTGGGCGGTGAGCCTGGGGAGCCCCCAGCGGGTGAGCGGAACCCTGCCCTATTCGACCTTCCTCTCCGAGGTGGAGGCGGGGCGGGTGCAGTCGGTCACGATCCGCGGCAGCCGGATCGAGGGCCGGCTTGCCGACGGCTCGCCCTTTGTCACCTACGCCCCCGCGCCCCCCGAGACCCAGGCGGTCCGGGCCTGGTCCGAGCGGGGGATCGAGGTCCGGGTGGCGCCCCCGGGCGGGGCCTCGCCCTGGCCCGGCCTTTTGGTTCCCCTGTTCGCGGTGGGGCTTTTGCTCCTTGGGTTTTGGTACTTCTCCCGCGCGCCCCGGGGCGGCGGGGACGCGGGCGGGGCCTTTGGGTTTACCAAAAGCCGCGCCAAGGTGCTGACCGAGGCGCCCAAGGTCACCTTCAAGGACGTCGCCGGGGCCGAGGAGGCCAAGGAGGAGCTTAAGGAGATCGTCGAGTTCCTAAAGCACCCCGAGCGCTTCCACCAGATGGGCGCGCGCATCCCCAAGGGGGTGCTCCTCGTCGGGCCTCCGGGCTCGGGCAAAACCCACATCGCCCGGGCGGTGGCTGGAGAGGCGCGGGTGCCCTTTATCGCCGCGAGCGGTTCCGACTTCGTGGAGATGTTCGTGGGCGTGGGCGCCGCGCGGGTCCGCGACCTCTTCGAGACCGCCCGCCGCCACGCCCCCTGCATCGTCTTCATCGACGAGATCGACGCGGTGGGCCGTAAGCGCGGGCTTTCCGTCGGCGGCGGCAACGACGAGCGGGAGCAGACCCTAAACCAACTCCTCGTCGAGCTCGACGGCTTCACCAAGGAGACCAACATCATCGTGATGGCGGCGACGAACCGCCCCGACGTCCTCGACCCTGCCCTCCTTCGCCCCGGCCGCTTCGACCGCCAGATCGAGATCGGGGCACCGGACGTCAAGGGCCGGGAGGCGATCCTCCGGATCCACGCCCGGGGCAAGCCCCTCGCCGAGGACGTGGACCTCGCGGTGGTGGCCCGGCGCACCCCCGGGTTCGTGGGGGCGGACCTCGAGAACCTCTTAAACGAGGCCGCCCTCCTCGCCGCCCGCGAGGGCCGGCGGAAGATCACCATGGCCGACCTCGAGGAGGCCGCCGACCGGGTGATGATGGGCCCGGCGAAAAAGAGCATGGTCCTCTCCGAACGGGACAAGCGGATCACCGCCTTCCACGAGGCCGGGCACGCCCTCGCCGCCCACTTCCTGGAGCACGCCGAGGGGGTGCACAAGGTGACGATCGTTCCCCGGGCGCGGGCGCTCGGCTTCATGATGCCGGCGAGGGAGGAGCTCCTTCACTGGACCAAAAAGCGCCTCCTCGACCAGATCGCGGTGGCGCTGGCTGGCCGGGCGGCCGAGGAGCTCGTCTTCGACGACGTCACCACCGGGGCGGAAAACGACTTCCGCCAGGCCACCGAGCTCGCCCGCCGGATGATCACCGAGTGGGGGATGCACCCCGAGTTCGGCACCGTGGCCTACGCCGAGCGCGAGGAGAGCTACCTCGGCGGCTACGAAACCCGGCGCTACTCCGAGGCCACCGCCCGCCGCATCGACGAGGCGGTGAAGGAGCTGATCCGGGAGCAGTACGAGCGGGTGAAGACCCTCCTCACCGAGAAGCGGGAGGTGCTCGAGCGGGTGGCCGAGGCGCTCCTCGAGCACGAGACCCTCACCGCCGAGATGTTCGAGCGGGTGGTGGCCGGGCTCGACCCCGTGGCGCCGGAGCCCGAGGCGGACTCGGATACCGAAGAGGCAAAGCCCAGGCGGCGGGTGATCCCCAAGATCAAGCCCGGTCTCGGCGGGGCCTAAGACGAAGGGCGGGGGCCTAGGCCCCCGCCCTTCGGTAAGGGTTTTCGCTTAGCGCTTGACCTTTTCCTTGAGGGCCTTGCCGGGCTTGAAGGCCGGGTACTTGCTGG
>CAYYAB010000024.1:12769-19083 GCA_964469895.1 uncultured bacterium
CGCTTGACCTTTTCCTTGAGGGCCTTGCCGGGCTTGAAGGCCGGGTACTTGCTGGCGGGAATCTTGATCTTCTCGGTGGTGCCCGGCTTCACGCCCACGCGGGCCTTGCGCTTCCGGACCTCGAAGGTGCCGAAGCCGGTGAGCTGGACCTTGTAGTCGCGGTCTAGCATCTCGGCGATCTCGTTCAGGAACGCGTCGATGACCGCTTTGACGTCTTTCTTCTTCATGCCGGTGACGTCGGCGACGTGGCTTACCAGTTCCGCTTTGGTTACCGTCTTTTTCGCCATAGTTCTACCACCTCCCTAATATTTCCCTTACGACTGGGACTATAACACACCCCACCCTCCACCTGCAAGCAAAATGCCCGTTTTCTTTACTTCCCTTCGGGCTGCTTGGGGGGAGCGAAGGATTCCTCGGGAAGGTACTCGGGCGGAAGCAGCCGGGCGACCGCTTCCTCGAGCGCGTGGGTCGCTTCCTGGAGGCTTTTTTTGTCGAGCTTGAGGTCGGAGAAATCGAGGGGCGGTCCGTAGCGCACGGTCACCGGGGTGAAGGGGCGGGGCCCTTTCCCCACCGGCCAGGCCTTGTCGCTCCCGATGACCGCCGCGGGCACGACCCGCGCCCCGGTGCGGGCGGCGATCGCCGCCGCCCCGGTCTTGAAGGGCTGGAGCTTGCCGGTACGGGAGCGGGTGCCCTCGGGAAAGATGCCGAAGGCGAGGCCCGCTTTGAGCGCCCGGATCGCCGCCTTGACCGCCGAGAGATCGCCGGCGCCGCGCTCCAAGGGGATGGCGTAGAGCCGGGGGATCAGCCAGGAGAGGACCGGCATTTTGAAGAGCTCGGCCTTGGCCACGAAGGCCACCGGCCGGGGCACCCCGTAGGCGAGGACGATCGGGTCCAGGGTGGAGAGGTGGTTCGCGGCGATGAGCACCGGCCCTTCCTTGGGGACGTGCTCGGCGCCCTCGATCCGGAGGCGAAAGAGGGGCTTGATCGTAAGGGCGGCGAGCACCCGGGCGGTTTTGTAGACGGGGTTCTCCCTCGGCACCGCTTTTTACTCTAGCGGAAGCGGCCCCAAGCGGGCGGTTTTCCGTGCCCGACCGGCGAGCCGGTGGGCGAGGGCAAGGGGTTCGGGGAGCTTGGTCTTCCGAGGAAAGGACCGGACGAAGGCAAGGGCCTCGCTCATCCCCACCCGGTGCCCGGGGGAGACGAAGAGGGGGTTCGTGCGCCGGCGGGAGCGCCAGACCCAGCCCACCTGGACCCCGGGGCAGGCCTCATTGGCCACCCCGAGGGCGCCCTCGGGGGCGCAGAGGGGAAGGGCGGCGTCTTCTTCCTCGGGGAGTTCCCCCGCGGGCTCACCGAAGAGTCGCCTTTTTGCCACCCCCACCGCGGGCAGGTCGAGGTGCACCCCGAGGTGGGCGGCGATCCCGAGCCCCCGGGGATGGGCGATGCCCTGGCCGTCCACGAGTAAGGCCTCAGGGGATTCGGGAAGCGCCGCGATCGCCCGCAGGTAGGCCTCGGCCTCGCGGAAGGAGAGGTAGCCGGGGACGTAGGGGAAGAGCTCTTTTTCGGGCACGTGGGCGCTGGCGGCGGCGAGGGGTTGCTGGCGCGCCCGGTCCCAGAGCACCGCCACCGCGAAAAGCCCCTCCCCACGCTTGGCGCTCGCGTCCAGGGCGGCGACCCGGCGGACCCGCCGGGGATCGCCCGCAAGCCGGACCCGGCTTCTTAGCGCGTTTTGCAGCGCCCGGGCCTCCTCGAGGCTCGCGGGCCGCGGGAAGGGACGCATCTAGCCGGCCGCCTCCCGCAGGCGCTCGAGCACCTCGTGGTCCCCCGGGTCCTTCCGGTAAAGGAGCGCGAGGTAGTAGCCGGTCCAGGCCAGGCGGTACCAGTAGGCGAGGGCCTCGGGGAGGGGGCCCTTTGCCTTCGGGGGCTCGAGCTCCTCCAGGTAGTCCACCCGGGTGGTGAGCACCTCCTTCGCAAGCCGGGTCTCCTCGTCGTCGCCGAGGACCACCGCCACCAGCGGGTCCCCCTGCTCGTGCCGGGCCTCGAGGGCGGTGATGAAGAACTCGAGCGCCGCCGGTGGCGGGGCGATCGAGAGGCTCTTCGCGACCCGGGCGAAGAGCTGCTGCAGGGCCTGGGCCAGCATCGGGTAGCGCTCGGAGGCGACCCAGAGGGGGATGCGCTCGATCAGCCCCCAGGCCAGGAGCTTGGCGGGGTTTTGGGGGCTCTCGACGTAGGGGACGAGCCGCTCGGCCTCGGCGGCCAGGGCCGCGTCCACCTGGGCGCCGAGCTCGCCCTCGCCGGTGGCCTCGAGCACGTAGCGCAGGTAGCGGTAGGGGGAGAGCGGGGAGGAGGGTACGAAGACCTCGGCCTCGGGGCCGAAGCCGAGGACCACCACGCGCTCGCTCTCCTCCCGGGCGGCGGCGAGCAGTCCCTCGAGCCGGCCGAGGCCGTACCCCCCGGCGAGCACGAAGGTGGTGCCCCGGGCGAGCGCGTCGGGGAAGCGGCTCCTTAAAAGCTCTGCCGGCCACCAGCCCTCGCCGAGCCCCACCACCCCGTAGGGCGGGGGAAAGGGGCCCTCGGGCCTTGGGAAGTCCCCCGCGAGGTGCTCGAGCGCCCGCCCCAGCCGGCTTTGATCGGCCTTGTAGGTCTCTAGGTGGTCGAGGTCGGGGAGGGCTTCCATCGCCCCCATCCTACGACGGCGCCGGAGGCGGTGAGGGCGAAGAGCGCGACGAGGGCCGCCCCCGGGCCCTCCCGGGGGAGGAGGGCGAGGAGGAGAAGGAGGAGCGCGACCCCGGCGAGGGCACGCCAGGGGCCGAGGGGCTTTCGCAGAAAGAGAAACCCCGCCGCCGTCCCCATCGGTCCCCCCAGGTGGGGAAAGGCAAGCCCGAGGGCGAGCGCCGGGGTCCAGAGCCAAAGGGCGGGCGCCCGGCGGGGCAAGAGGAAAGCGAGCAAAGCCCCAAGCGCCCACCCGGCGAGCACATCCCCCGGGAAGTGGACCCCGAGCTCGACCCGGGAAAGCCCCACGAATAGCGCCCAGAGCGCCCCCAGCAGGTAGCCCCAGGCGGGGCCGCCGCGGGCGAGGTAAAGGCCAACGAGTGCCGCCAGGGTGGCGTGGCCGCTCGGGAAGCTCGGGTCGGTGGCCCCGGCGAGGGCGGGGGGATAGGCGAGCTCGGGGGCGAAGGCGAAGGGCCGGGGGAGATCGAAGGCGGCCTTCAACAGGCGCACCGCTCCCCAGCCCGCCGCCAGCGCGAACCCGAGCGCGGGCCGGCCCCGGGCGAGGGCGAGGTAGAGGGCGAGGAGGAAGTATAGGAGCCCGCTTCCCGCCTCGGTGAGCGCGTACCAAAGCCCCTCGGGCCCGGGGATCGCCGCCTGCCAGGCGGCCAGGGCCTCCAAGCTGCGCACGGCATCCAGCCTACCCGGTAGGCTTGGCATGGTGCGGCGCCTTTTCCTCTTCGGGCTCCTTACCTTGCTGCTTTCGGGCTGCGTGGAGAGCGAGGCCCGGCTGGTCTGGCGGCCGGACGGCGCGATGGTGCTCGAGCTCCGCCTCTCCGGCGAGGCGGCGGTGCTCGAGGGGATCGCCCCCCGGCTCGCCGCCCAGGGGTTTTCGGTGCGGCAAGACCGCTCCGGGGTCCGCGCCGAGCGACCGCTCAAGGCCCCGGGCTGGGACCGGGTCTCGGGCTGGCTCCCGGGGCGCTTCGCCTACCGGGACCCAAGCGGGGTGACGCTCAGCCGGACGAGCTACCTCCTCTTCGAGGACTACCGCCTCTCGGGCCGGTTCGTGCCGCTCGAGGCCGCCGGGCTTCCCCCCTTCCTCGCCGCCGCTCCCTTTCGCTTCGTGGTCGAGGCCCCCTTTTTGCCGGTGAGGAGCAACGCCTCGGAAAACCGGGGCCGCATCCAGGTCTGGGAGGGGAGGCTCGGGGATCCCTTCGAGATCGAGCTCGTCTACCGGCTCTGGTACCCCGAGCGGGCGGCGGTGCTCGCCCTACTCATTGGCTTAGTTCTTTGGCGTAGGTTACGACGGCCTCGAGCGGGGTGAACCCGAGCCGCTCGTAAAGGCGGCGGGCCTCCTTTTCGTGGTCGTGGGCCCGCACCCGGACCACCGGGGCCCCGGCCGAGCGGGCCTCGGAGAGCGCCGTGCTGAGCAGGGCCTGGCCGATCCCCCGGCCCCGGGCCTCGGGGATCACCCCGAGGTAGGCGACCTCGGCCCCTTCGGGGGTGAGCTCGAGCTCCACCATCCCCACCGGCTCCTCCCCTTCGTAGGCGAAGAAGAGGCGGTTTTCCGGGGCGGCGAAGTGCTCGAGGAGCTCGAGGTCGCTCCAGGATAGCCGGAGACTCCAGCCCTCGTCGGCGGCCCGGTAGAGCCTCCGGTAGACCTCGGGGTCGAGGGCCTCCACCTCCTCGATCCGCACCCCCTCGGGGGGCAGAAAGCCGAGCTCCACCGGCTCGGTCTCGTAGAAGTGGGTGGTGTGCACCGGGCCGAACCCGGCGGCCTCGAGCGCCGCCCTGAGCGCCTCGTTCTCCTCGGTGGGAAAGGCGTAGACGGTGGTGGCCCCCTTGGTCCGGGCGGCCCGGAGCGCGGCCTCGATCAGGGGGGCGGGGTGCACCCGGGCCACCGGCCCCTCAAGCGCCACCCCCCGCCAGAAGGGGAAGAGGCCCACGAAACCGAGGAGCTCCCCCTCGTCCTCGAGCACCCAGCCCTCCTCGACCTCGAAGGCGAGCTCCTCCGGGCTCCGCCCCTCCGGGGCGAGCACCCGCTGGGCGGGGTCCTCGTCCATCCAGAGGAGGAGCCGGGCCAGGGCCGGCAGGTCGCCGGGGTCGAGGGGGCGGGTTCTCGCCATCGACCCCATTGTACGCGCCCTAGCGGTTCAGGTAGCCGACCACCCCGTCCTCGCCGTAGAAGCGGAGCTCGCTCAAGCGCGCGTAGTCCTGCTCGAGCCTGAGCCCCTCCTCCGGGGGCAAAAAGGGAAGCGCGAGGGCGAGGGCGGCGCGGTTCACCGTGCAGTTGCCCACCACCAGGAACGCCTCCCCCCGGTGTCGGGAAAGGAGCGCGCGCAAGACCGGCTGGCTCCGGGCGAAGACCGCCCGCACGCTCTCCCCGCCGGGCGGGGCGAAGCCGGCCTCGTCCTGGGTCCAGCGGAACACCTCCTCGGGCCAGCGCCGCCGTATCTCCTCGAAGGAAAGGCCTTCCCAGGCGCCCCAGCTCCGTTCCCGGAGGGCGGGGAGGGCCTCGAAGGGTACCCCGAGCCCCTCGGCGAGGAGGGCGCCGGCTTCCGCCTCGGCCCGGGAGTCGGCGGCGTAGACCGCCCGCACCCCGGCTTCCCTGAGGGCCGGGATGAGTGCGAGGACCGCTTGCCTTCCTTCCCCCGAGAGGGAGAAGCCCGGGTGGCTGTAGAGCACCCCGGGGTTTTCCACCGGCCCCGCCCGGGTGAGAAGGAGCCGGGAGGGGGGCGGGGCCCCCGCGAGAAAGCGGCCGAGCATGCCCACCCCGGTACAATACCGCCGATGC
Organism: uncultured bacterium; assembly: GCA_964469895.1. Taxonomy (GTDB): domain Bacteria; phylum Deinococcota; class Deinococci; order Deinococcales; family Marinithermaceae; genus WFXV01. The sequence goes on from CAYYAB010000024.1 coordinate 18,270, forward strand.
CGCTCGTGGTCGTGAACCCGGCCGCCGGCCGCGGCCGGGTGGGGCGGATCGCCCCGAACCTGCTAAAGCTCCTTCCCGAAGGGGTCCGGGTGGTCTACACCGAGGGCCCGGGCCACGCCCCTCGCCTCGTCCGCGAGGCACCCGAGACGCGGGTGGTGGCGGTGGGGGGCGACGGCACCGTGCACGAGGTCCTGAAGGGGCTCCGGCCGGACCAGGCCCTTGGGGTGGTGCCGGTGGGGAGCGGGAACGACTTTGCCCGCATGCTCGGGCTGCACCGGCTTTCCCCCGCCGAGGCGCTAGCGCGGGCGCTCGCTTCCCCCATCCGCCGGGTGGACCTCGGGCTTGTGAACGGCGAGCCCTTCGCCGCTTCCCTGGGGCTCGGCTTTGACGCCGGGGTGGCCCGGCGGGCGCTTTCGGCCCCCCGGTTCTTGGTGGGGATGCCCCGCTACCTCTACGGCATCTTCGCCGAGCTCAAAAACTTGGTGCTGCCCGAGCTCGAGCTCATCGCCGGGGGCGAGCGGCTCTACCAGGGCCCCGCCCTCCTCGCCGCGGTGATGAACGGCCCCACCTACGGCGGGGGCTTCCCCATCGCTCCCATGGCCGATCCCGCCGACGGGAGGCTCGAGGCGGTGGTGGCGGGCCGGTTTTCCCGGCTCGGGGTGCTCGGGGTCCTGCCCCGGCTCATGCGGGGCCGCCACCTTTCCCACCCCGAGGTGCGCCACTTTTCCGCCCCCGCCTTCGAGCTCCGCTTCGACCGGCCGACGCCGGTCCACGCCGACGGAGAGGTGCTCAAGCCCCTAAGCGTCTACCGGGT
>CAYYAB010000025.1:0-18679 GCA_964469895.1 uncultured bacterium
AGATTCACGCCCCGGATACTTATCCTCTTAGGCTATGCCATTTGGGCGGTGTCCTGGACTGTTTTGGCCGTGGATGTTTCCGTTACGGGCAATCCTACTGTCGTTTCCGGCGAGGACTGCAGCGATAGTAATTTGCCCACGTACCGTTTTCAAACAAACGCCGAGGTAAACGGCGAGCCGGTAGACATACTTCTTACGGTGCTTGGTGAGGATAACGATTGGAGGGGCGGCTGCGTGTATGCTGAGAGGAGCAATTCTGAGTTTACTGGGCGTATTGCAGTAAACTTGCGGGACGCGGATCAACACGATGGTGACAATGCTGCCTGGGTTGCCTTCAAGCTGCAGTTAGTGCGACGGGGGACAAATGACGTTGTTACCCCGCAACGGCTGCAGCTTACTTTCTTAGACTTAGATAGTTATACAGACTCCAGCGATTCCACTTTAAGAACGGATTCTGACGACGTCTACTTAAAGGTGACTGGAACGAAGTACGCGCCCTACCTGAGTGGATCTACACGGGTCACTTTGGCCGATTCGAGCATTAGCGGCTATGACCTTAAGCTCGACGGGTGGTATAGCGGCGATACAAGCCAGTGCGAGCAAGAGGATCCCGAGTGCTTTGCCTCAGTCGTCTATTTAAACCAGGGTGAAGTGTATTTCCGCGTTCAAAACGACAATGCATACGGAGAGGCGGATCCGAACACGTATCCACCTTATCCAAGAGGCGAATATGGGGGTCTTTACAGGCTTGTGACGATCAGCTTGAAGGTCGATGACCTTGAGACCACGCTTGATTACGAGGACAGCGGGGATGCGCCCTCGAGCTACGGCGAGGCCCGATTGGGCGCGACCAGCAGGGTGTTGCTCGGGGAGGGGTTGCCTCCGGATCCAAACGCTACGGGTACAGCAGGTGTAAACGCGGACGCCGATGACACGGATTCGGAGGAAGGGCCCCGCTATTTTGATGATGAGAACGCGGTCACACTAAACGGGGCAGATTTCCAAGGTCAGCATCTTGAACCGGGTCAGGCGTACACATTGCAAGTGGCAACCTACAACGAAAATGGCCAGACAGGCTATCTAAATGTTTGGGTGGATTGGAATCAGGATGGTGATTTTGCCGATGCGAACGAGCACGTGGTTAACAATCAAGAAGTTTCAAACCCAGGGCGGCATACGCAAAACCTAACGCTTTCGGTACCAGATGACGCCATCCAAGGTAAAACCTACATGCGTGTCATGTACAGCAGTTCGTCCGTGGATTCTCCCAACCCTAGCGATTCAGTGGAAGGGGAGGTGGAGGATTACGCCTTTTGGGTGCGGCGCAGTTCTGCAATTTCGGGACACGTTTACGAGGACGTGAATGGCGATGGCTCTCTGGATGATCGGCAAGCTGTTTCGGGTGTAACGGTGAAACTTTACCGTGACGATGGTGATGGTACTCCTGATTCCGAGGATTCCTTGGAACAAACGACCACTACCCGCGATGATGGAAGTTATCGGTTTTCAGGTTTGGATGAAGGGACGTATTGGGTGGTCGTAGATTCCAGAAGCATTCCCCCCAGTGCGGGCTTTAACGATGGGTTCGAACAGGAGGATGTCTGGGCCGAGCAGACCTACGGCTCCGCCGGGGATTGGGGCGGTGTGCTCTGCGATGCCGATGGGGTTCCAGACACTGACCCCGAAGAGCTTACAACCTCCGGCCCTTGCTTTGGAGGGCGCTACGGCAACCGCTCGGACGACGCCTCATCACTTACTGGTGCTGAGCACGTGGCCAAGGTGGTGGTGGGCAGCGAGGACGTCTCCGGCGTAGACTTTGGTTTTTCCTTCAACGTGGTCACCAATGTCAACGACCAAGACGACGACCCCGACAACGCGCGCACCTGTCAGGGGTGCTTGCGGCAGTTTATTCAGAATGCGAACGCCATCAGCGGCGCAAATGTCATGCGGTTCGTGCCGGCGGTGCCGACCAATGAGAGCTTGGGTGGAGGTAGTTGGTGGCAAATCACGGTCAACAAGAACGACTTGGGCGGGCTTCCGGCGATCACCGACGACGCCACCACCATCGACGGTGCGGCTTATGACTATACTGACGGCACTTCGATCCGTGACAGGAACGCGGGTAGCATCTCTGCTCCGGGCCCTGTTGGGGTATCGCAGACCACGCTCGACGACTACGCCAAACCGGAGTTGGAGGTGAACGTCAACGACTCGGGCGTTGGGCTGACGGTTGCCGCGAGCAATACTGAAATCGCCCGCTTGGCGCTTTACAATAGCAAGGCTGATTCCAGCGCAGCCCTCATTCTGGTGACGTCGGGGAGCGGCAACGAAGTTCACGATAGCTTCCTTGGTGCGCGTGCGGACGGCAGCGATCCTCAAGGCGATGATCGGGCCCGGGCCGGGGTGACCGTGGAGCCGGACGGGCAGATGGACGTCCGTCACAACTACATCGCCCACCTTTACAACACCGGCGTTGAGCTTCAGGGAACGGGCGTGGTGGAAGAGAACCTGATCGAGCACATTGGGATGGTGAGCTATTGCGGCGACGGAGTTTCGTTTGAGGGGGGACCCGGGAGAAGCCGAAACGATGTGAAGGTGCAATACAACTACATTCACGACATCGCGGCGTACGGTGTGGAGTCGTGGCGCGCGCCGGGGGCATATTACATATACGAAAACACCATCACCGATACCGGAAAGGGCGACCGTGAGGGCAACTACTGCGGGGGTACCTCCGGCGACATCAACACCACCGAACGCGGCGGCATCCGCATTTTTGGGACCGGCAGCTCGGTGGAAAGAAATGTGGTGTACGGGGTCCCGGGGCATGCCATCGTGGTGGTGCCGGTGTACTCTGATACGCCTTCTTTACAGAACACCATTACGCAGAACAGCACGTACGATAACGGAGGTCTTTCGATTGACCTTGATCAAGGGGATGGATCGGGCAATCCCAACGGCGACGGGGTGACCCCGAACGATGGGGCCACGTCAAGTTCTCAGCAGAACAATGGGATGGATTACCCCATTTTTACGAGCGCCGTGGTGAGCGGAAGCCAGCTGCGGGTGCAGGGTTACGTGGGCACCGATAGTAGCCGCCTATCCGGCACCTTTACGATTGAGGTTTACAAAGCCGATGACGACGGGAATAACAACGGCGAAGTCGAGGAGGGCGATGGTCTGAGCGTGCCCCACGGCGAGGGGCGGTGGTACCTGGGGAGCTGCACTACCGAATCGGACGGGAGCTTTGATTGTCTCGTGGACCTGTCCTCGCTGTCGGGGGATGCGCTTCCCGGTCCGGGCGACGCGATCACGGGAACTGCGACCGACGGGGATGGGAACACGTCGGAGTTCGGGGCGAATAAGCGCGTCTTTGTGGTGGAGAAGTCTTTGTACGCGGGCGAGGTCGTCATCAACGAGGTGCTCTATCGGGGAACGGGAAACACGAGGAACACGAACGATGAGTTTATCGAGCTTTACAATGCGAGTGATGTTACGGTAGACCTCTCCGGTTGGAGGCTTGGCGACGGCAACGTGCTTTTGGGCACGGCTGAGGGTTTCACGTACACGTTCCCGGAGAATACGCAGCTCGAGCCTGGTGAATACGCGGTTATTTGGATTGGGAAGCACGGTGACCGGCAAGAGGCTTCGGGAGCCGCGTTCCAAGATTGGCTCGGGAAGCGTCCGAAACTCAATAACCGTGGCGATGATGTGCAGCTATTTGATGCGGATGGAAATGCCGTGGACTATGTGGCGTACGGGACCGGTGACAAGGTGGATCCCCCGCCTGTTGAAGGTTTCTGGGATGCTACGTACCAGACGAGTTTGGCTGGGGTGGAGAGAGGCCAGAGCATCAGTCTGACCCCAAACGGCGTGGACGGCGACACCAGCGCCTGCTGGGAGAAAACGACGAGCGGCGATGCCGATGGGCGCTGTAGTGGCTACCTGCCTACCGTGGACAGCGACGACTACGGTAGCCGGGTTACGAGCGTGGGCGCGAACAACAACGGGTTGGTTGGGGTTACCGTTAGCGGTTATGTGTACCACGATTTGGAGCCCGACGGAACGCGCGGCGGCGGTGAAAGCTGGTCGGATGGGCCCGCCGTGTATGTGAAGCTCGTACGGGATGGCACGGTGCTGCAGGTGGTGGCGGCGGGTAGCGATGGCGCCTACGCCTTTACCGCGGTGGAGCCCGGAGATTACACCCTGGTGGTGGATGACAACAACGATACCGGCGATGTTTCGCCGAGCGCGCCGGCGGGCTGGCTCTTTGTGAATCCTCCGGACGGGAGCCGTGCGGTGACGGTGGGGACGGCCGACGTTTCTGGGGTGGATTTTGGCCTCTTCCACGGCGCCAGGATTTCGGGTACGGTCTTCCGCGATACCGGGGACGGCGCGGGGACGCCCAACGACGCGGTGCAAAACGGAGAAGAGCCCGGAGTCGCCGGGATAAGCGTGACCGCCAGCGACGGGGCGAATGCGCGCACCGTGCGGACCGGAGTGGGAGGGCATTACACGATCTACATTCCCGTCGACTGGGGTAGCGTGACCCTTTCGCACGCTCTGCGCCCGGCGAGCGGCCGGAACGTGAACGGTTCCAGCGTTTATCAGGCGGCGAGCTGGCAGGAGGCGACCGCCCCTGATTCCAGCGCCGCCCGCTTCAACCTGGCGAGTGCCTCGGGTCTGGCAGGGCAGGACCTCGCTGGCTACAACTTTGGGGTGGTGTTTGCCTCGGTGTTCCGCCCCGACCAGTCGGGCAGCGCCACCAGCCCGGGCGCCGTCACCTATGCGCACACGTATCAGCCCGGGACCCAGGGCACGGTGGAGCTCTCGCGCGAGGGAGGGGACTACCGCTATCAGGTGCGCGTAGACCAAAACTGTGACGGGGATTTTGAGGATTCGGGCGAGGCTTGGCAAGCGGTTTCCCCAAGCGAGAACCCTACCTTCGACGTGGACGACGGCTGGCCCAGGAACCCGGATGGCTCCTTCCGAGCCTGCGGGGTTGAGGTGCGGGTGTTGGTGCCTGACGGGGAACCTGAGGGGGCCTTGGACATCGCCCAGATCGTCGCGGCGCTGGGTTGGGCGGAAAACGGCGGCGTGCGGGATGCCCGCAGGCTTACGGAGACCACCACGGTCCGGATCTTGGGTACGCTCAGGCTATTGAAGCTCGGAAGGATCGTGGTCGATCCCGATGCCGACAGCCAGCCCGCGCGGTTCCCGGAGGACTACGGCTCGAGCGTGAGCGGAAAGCCGGGGGACGTGTTGGAGTACTGCATAGATTACCAGAACATTGGCAGCGATTCGGTTCGGGAGGTGGTGATTCGCGACCCGGTGCCCTTCTTCTCGGATGCGTTAAGCGACGCGTACGGCATCGGCAAGGCGATTTACTGGAAGGACGCGAGCGGAGATGAGCAATACCTGACCGCCGATGGAGGGGACGATGCCGGGGCGATCGCGGCGGGAGTTGTTGAGGTGCGGGCCGAGGCCGAGCTCCTTGCGGGCCGGGGAGGGCTCGTTTGCTACCGGGTCCGTATTCGTTAAAGGCCGCCCCGGGTGGGGCGGCGGACTTGGGCGGGGGAAAGGCCCCCGCCCGTTTTAACCGAGGATCTCCTCTTCCTTGAAGAAGAGGGCGATCTCGCGGGCGGCGTCCTCGGCCGAGGCCGAGCCGTGGATGACGTTTTCGTCAATCGAGGTGGCGAAGTCGCCGCGAATCGTGCCGGGGAGGGCGTCTTTGGGGTCGGTGGCCCCCATCATCTTGCGGAGCTCCTTGATGACGCCGTCGCCCTCGAGCACCATCGCCACCACCGGCCCCGAGGTGATGTACTCGACCAGGGGCTTAAAGAAGGGCTTTTCCCGGTGCTCGGCGTAGTGCTCCTCGGCGAGGTCGAAGGAGACCCGCATGAGCTTCATGGCGACGATCTTGAAGCCCTTTTTCTCGAAACGGGCGAGGATTTCGCCCACCAGTCCGCGGCGGACGCCGTCGGGCTTGATCATGCAGAATGTGCGTTCCATGGCGGCCTCATTGTACGCCGGCTACCGGAGCCGGGCGAGCAGAACCCGGGGGCAGCCGGTCTCCAGGCAGAGCAGGGTGAAGACCCTGCCTTCGTCGTCTCGCACGTATTGCAAGGCGTTGGTGCTCTGGGAAAGCGGCCAGAAAAACGCGCGGTACCCGGGGGTGTCTCGGCGGGCGAACTCCAGGCGCCCCGCTTCGTCGTAGGGGGGTGCGGTTTCGAAGGCGAGAAGGTCCGGGCCGGGGTTCAGGTGGACGTTCAGCTTTGCGGCTGGGCCCTTGGGGTCCCCGCCGCTCGCTTCGTTCCAGGAGACCTTTGTACCGTCCGCTTTTCGCACGTAGGCGTTTTCCTCGTTGAGCCCGGTGTAAGCAGCCTTTAAGTAGGTGCTGCTTGCGTCGAGATAGGTGAGGCGGTAGACGTAGCCGCGGCAGCCGTTTGCGCAGCCATCCTCGTCGGATACGTACGCGATTGCGCCCCCGGGGAGCCAGTCGCCGGTGCCGGTTTGGTCCGGTTGGGTGCAAGCTTTGTCCCAATCGGGCCGGGTGATCCAGTCCTGGCGGAGGTTTTTGCCCTCGAGGTGGAACCGGGCGACGCCGAGGCAGCCGAAAATCGGCGTGTCGCCCCCTGAGCGGTAGGAGACCCGGTAGGCGATGGCGGCGTAGATCACACCGGCCTCGGCTTTTAGGGCGGGGATCGAGGAGTTGTTCCACTCGCACCAGGTCAGGTTTTCCCAGACGTCCGCGCCATTTGTGATGTGGCTTGCAACCTCGGTGAGGTTTTCGCGGTCGAGCACGAAAAGACCGTAGCGGTAGCGCTTGGTTCCGTCGCAGACGCCTTTGTCGTTGATCTTGGTGCGGATTGCCGTGCCCACGTATAGGTATTCCTCGTCGGCAGCGAGGGCGGTGGGGATGCCCTGGGCGATGGTGTGGGCGGTAGGGCCTTCGCCGTTTGGGCCGAAGACGAGGAGGTTTTGGGCGCTCGATAGCCCGAGGTAGAGGGTGCCGTCGGGGGCTACTGCCAGAGCGCGGACCCTTGGACTGTAAAGGCCCCCGGTATCGTCGAAGGACCAGAGCAAGGCGCCGTCTTCGGCGGACCGGCATTCGACGCGAATTCGGTTATCCACTAGCCCGGCGGTGCAGACCCGGTCCGATCCGGCGGCGAGGATCCGGTAGGCGTTGGAGTTGGCTTCCACCTTCCAGATCGGAGCAAATCGGTAGATCATGTGGGATTCGGAGGTGGCAAGGACGCGTGTGCCCTGGACTACCCGGCCTTGGACCTCGGTTCCGGCCCGGTCCACACCTTGGGGCCATTCCAGGCTCGCTTGGACCTTGCTTCCCTCGAAGGTGCCGGCGCGCTTCCACGGGCCCCAGTCCTCCCCAGGGGGACGGTAGCGGAGTTCGAGTGTGGCGCCCTCAAGGCCTTGGGCCTCGAGGGTGAAGGCGTCTTGTCCTTTTTCGGCGGCGTCGTAGAGCGGGCGCCAGTTGAGGTTCGCGGCCGGGGTTTGCCCTTCGGGGCTTCCATTGCAGGAAATCAAAGCGAGGACCAGGGAGATAAGGAAAAGGCCCTTTTTCATCTTTGACCCCCAGGCATGATCCTGCGGGGGCGGGCCTTAATGCGGTCTTAAACCCCGGGCTCCCAGCCTTCCCGCCGCCTGCGGGCGGCGTCTAGGCGAAATACCGCGTTCAAAAGACCCAGGTGGGAAAAGCCCTGAGGGAAGTTTCCGAGGAGCTCTAGGGTTTCGGGATGGACTTCCTCCGAAAAAAGGCGCAAGGGGCTTGCCGCTTGCAGGAGGGATTCCAGCGCGGCCCTCGCCTCCTTGAGCCGCCCGGCCAGGGTGAGCGCGTCCACGAGCCAGAAGGACACGAGCAGGAACGCGCCTTCCGGGTCTTCGATCCCGTCCTCGCGCGGGGGGTAGCGGTAGAGGAAGGGGTACCTCCCGGCGGTGAGGTGTTCGACGATCCTCGCCCGGGTCTTCTCGAAGCGGGGATCGGTGGCGGGGAGGAATCCCACCTCGGGCATGACGAGGAGGGAGGCGTCGAGCACCTGGCTTCCGTAAGACTGGGTGAAGGCCTCGAGCTCAGGGTTCCAGGCCCGCTCGAGCACCTCCGCGTGGATCCGGGCGATCTCCTCCGCCCAGTCCTCGAGCGGGGCGTTGACCCCGAGCTTCAGGGCGAGCTGGGTGGCGCGGTCGAAGGCGACCCAGGCCCAGACCTTGGAGTAGGTGTAGTGCCGGGGCTCGGTGCGGGCCTCCCAGATCCCGTAGTCGGGTTCCCGCCAGCGCGCGCGCACCACCTCCACCAGCTCGGCGAGCTTTTCCCACTCGGTGACGGTGAGCACGCCGCCGTAGCGGTCGTAGCGCAGGGCGGCGTCGAGGAGGCTGCCGTAGATATCGAGCTGGAACTGGTCGGCGGCGGCGTTGCCTATCCGAACCGGGCGGGAATCGCGCCAGCCCCTGAGGGGGAGCTCCCGCTCGGGGATCTCCCGTTCCCCGTGGATGCCGTAGAGGACCTGGAGGTCGCCCCCGTGCTCCAGTACCTGCTGCAGAAGCCAGTCGAAGTAGGCGGTGCCCTCCTCGGTGTACCCGGCCTGGAAGAGCACCCGGAGGACGAAGGCGGAGTCCCGCACCCAGGTGTAGCGGTAGTCCCAGTTCCGGCTCCCCCCGGGCCACTCCGGGAGGCTGGTGGTAGGCGCGGCGACGATCGCGCCGGTGGGCTCGTAGATGAGGAGCTTCAGGGTGAGCAGGCTTCGCTCCACCCACTCGCGGTAGCGCCCCTGGTACTTGAGCTGGTCGATCCAGCTCCGCCAAAACTCCCGGGTCAGCCAGAGCTGGCGCGAGGGCTGGTAGGAGCGGACCGGGTGGACCTGGCCCGCCCCCCAGTCGGCGACCAGCCAGGTCTCGTCCCCGGCGTCGAGGGTCAAAATGCCGCGGGCGCGGGTGCCCTCGATCCGCATCGGCACCTCGGTGGCGAGGGCGATCTGCCCGCCCCGGGGGTGGCTGGCGTGGACGCCGTAGGGGGTGGGTTGGAAGACGGCGGCGGAGAGGCCGTAGTGGAAGCGGGGTTCGAAAACGATCTCCATCCTCACCCGGCCCGCCACCCCCTCGACCAGGCGGTGGATCTCGGCGGTGGGGACCTTGCGCCCGGGGACGTAGGGCATGAAGTCCCGCACCCGGGCGATCCCCGAGGCGGTGACGAACTCGGTGACCAGGATGTTCGTGCCCCGCTCGTAGTACTGGCGGGAACGGAAGGGGTCCGCCGGCCGAACTGCGAAGGTGCCGGCGCCGGGGTCGAGGATCGCGGCGAAGACCGCCTCGGAGTCGAAGTCGGGGAGGCAGGCCCAGTCGATCTGGCCGTCGGCCCCCACGAGCACCGCCGTTCGGTTGTCGCCGATCAAACCGTAGGCTTCCAGGGGCTTGAACTCGGGCGGGTTCTCGGGGTCAAAGCGGAAGGGGTGATTTTCGTAACCGTGCGGGGGAACGAAGCCTACTTTAGCCTCCACCGGTCGCCCTCCTTGACGCCGTGCCTTTGAAACCATCCCCGGTTGACCTCGAGCGCCTGCCGGTAGGCGACCCCCGGGTAGTAGCTCGGACAGGGATCGGCCTTGCAGGGCTCCATGTCGAGCATGCGGAGGATTTTCCCGTTCTGGTCGGCAAAGGCGATGGAGAGGGGGATCCGCGTGTTCTTCATCCAAAACGGCGAGCCCGTGGCCTGCGGGAAGAGGAAGAGCATGCCCTGGTCCTCGGGCAGGGACTCGCGGAACATGAGCCCCCGCTGCCAGGCCTCGGGGGTGGAGGCGATCTCCACCTTCAATACCACGGGTCCGCGCGCGGTTTCGATGACCAGCTCATATAGACGCGGGGATTGGGTTTCCCGCACGCGCTGGCCGAGCAGCACGTGGCCGAGGGCCGCCACAACCAGCGCAACGGCGAGCAGAAAGGCCGCTACCCGGACCACGCCTTTTCCACCGCCCTTTCCACCGAGCGCCAGACGCGCTCGAGGGGCCGGCTCGCGTCGATCACGCGAAAACGCTCGGGCTCCGCTTCGGCGAGCGCCAGATACCCTTCCCGGACCCGCCGGTGAAAAGCCAGGTCCTCCCTTTCCAGCCGGTCGGTGCGCCCGCTTCTCCGTAGGCCTGCTTCAGGGTCGAGGTCGAGGAGGATCGTGAGGTCGGGAACGAGGCCGCCGGTCGCCCCTTCGGTGGCGGCCCTCATCCAACCGAGCGGAAGCCCCCGGCCGTAGCCCTGGTAGGCGTAGGAGGAGTCGGCGTAGCGGTCGGCGATGACCACCTTGCCCGCAAGGAGCGCGGGCCGGATCACCCGCTCCACGTGCTCCGCCCGGTCGGCGAGGTAGAGGAGAAACTCCGCCTTCGCCCCCATGGGCTGGTTGAGCAAGAGCGCGCGGATGGCACCGCCGAGCTCGGTCCCCCCGGGTTCCCGGGTCTGGAGCACCTCGGCCCCTTTCTCCTCGAACCAGGCGGCGAGGCGCGCGGCCAGGGTGGTCTTTCCGGCCCCTTCGGGACCTTCCAGGCTGAGGAAAAATCCTTTCTTCATAGGCCGGTCGGGTGATCGAGGAAGACCCAGGGGAGGCCGAACTCGGCCTCGAGCTTTTCCGCGAGCGCCTTTACCCCGAAGGTTTCGGTGTCGTAGTGCCCGGCATAGATCACGTTGACCCCCCACTCAAAGGGTTCGTGGAAGGCGGCGTGCTTGGGCTCGCCGGTGATGAGGAGGTCGAGCCCCTCGCGGGCGGCGTCCTTGATGAAGGAGGAGCCCGATCCGGTGACCACCGCCGCGGTCTTGATCAGGTCGGAGCCCCCTTGATGGACGAGGGCCTGCATCCCGGTGAGGCGGCCCAGGAGGTCGGCGACGTCGTGGAGCCGCTGGGCGGTGGGGAAGCTCCCTTTCAGCCCGATGGGAACCCCATGATAGCGGCCGAAGGGGGAGAGGTCGGTGAGATTGAGCGCCTGGGCGAGCACCGCGTTGTTGCCCACCTCGGGGTGGACGTCGAGCGGCAAGTGGGCGGCGTAGAGGTTGATTCCCGCCTCAAAAAGGCGCGAAAGCCGCCTTTTTAGGGGACCGGTCACCGGCTCGACCTGTCCCCAGAAAAGGCCGTGATGGACGATGAGGAAGTCCACGCCCTCCCCCGCGGCGTCCTCGAAGGTCTTGAGACTCGCGTCCACCGCGGCCCCGATCTTCCCTACCTCGGGTTTGCCCTCGACCTGCAGCCCGTTCAGGCTCGCGTCCGGGATCTCGTCGATTTTGAGGTAGGCGTCCAGCCAGCGGACCAGTTCGTCGCGGTTCATCTCGCCTAGTCTACGCGGGTGGGGGCCCGGCGGATGAAGAAGATCGCCAGGGCGAATAGCAGCACCGCCACCGCAAGCAGCCCAAGCTCGGCTAAGAGGGCAAGGAACTTGGGGCTCGTGAGGTCAAACTCCGCCACCCCTTCGGCGGTGATCACGAGCAGCCGGCGCACGCTCGCGATGATGCCGATGATCAAGAAGGGCTCGGCCTCGATCGTGCCCTCCCGGGCGAAACGGACCACGGTGTAGATCACCTCGGCGAGCATCAGGGCGAGGAGCACCCGGTCGAGGAGGTGGATGATTCCCGCGGGGTAATCTCCGTGGGCTACCGCCGAAAGGCCCTCCCAAGCGGCGAAGACCAGGATCAAGCCGGCGGCGACGGCAAGCAGCAGCCCGGCCGAGAGGTAGATCGCGGCCTCAAGCCGCTCCAGGGTTCGGTAAAGCCGCTCCCGCATGGCCTAGGCCGATTCTATCCCGAAGGCCCGGAGGACCTCGGCGGCCTCGTCCCAGGGAAGGACCTCATCCGCCCGTTCGAGGGTGCGCTCGTGCCCCTTACCGGCAAAGAGTACGGTGTCCCCGGGGCGGGCGAGCCGGGCCGCATGGCGGATCGCCTCCCGGCGGTCGGGCTCGAGGTGGACCACGGCCCTGCCCCCCCGGGCCCCGGCCGCGAGCTCGGAAAGGATCGCCTCGGGGTCCTCGCTCCGGCTGTCCTCCTCGGTAAAAATGACGAGGTCGGCAAGCCTCCCAGCGATTTCGCCGAGGGGGCGGCGCTTACCCGGGTCCCGTTCCCCGGCGGCCCCCACGACCACGAGAAGCCTCCCCTCGGTGGTGGGGCGCAGGGCGTTGAGGGCTTTTTCAAGGGCTCCGGGGGTGTGGGCGAAGTCCACCACCAGCCGCACCGGCCGGGTGGCGAGGATCTGCATCCTGCCCGGAACGCCGGGAAAACGGGAAAGGGCTTCAGCGGCCTCGGGTAAGGGATGACCGAGCGCTTTCAGGGTGGCAAGCGCCGCCAGAGCGTTTTCTAGATTGTAGGCGCCGATCATGGGGAGAAGGACCGGGACCTCTCGTCCCTCGTACACCAGGAGAAAGCGGAGGCCTTCGGGGGTTTCCTCAACGTTCTTCGCGAAAATCGCGCCGCCCTCGCCGTAAGCCAGGTGGGGTCTCTCGAAAAGGCGGCGGGCGTAGGGGCAGCCGGCGTTCAGGACGCTAAAGGGGGTGCGCCGGACGAGCGATGCCTTGGCTTCGAAGTAGGCTTCCATGCTGCCGTGGAAATCGAGGTGTTCGGGGGCGAGGTGGGTCCAGACCGCGAGGTCGTACTCCACGTCGGCGACCCGGAGCTGGGCCAGGGCGTGGGAGCTGGTCTCCACCACCGCGTGGGTCAGGCCCCGGTCCCGCATCTCGGCGAGCACGCGTTGGAGCTCGGGGGCCTCCGGGGTGGTAAAGTGGCCTTCGGGAAAGCGCCACTCTTCTCCAAACGCGTAGCCCACCGAGCTGACGAGCCCCGCCGGGGTTCCGAGGACGCCCAAGAGGTAGTGGATGAGGTGGCTCGTGGTGGTTTTGCCGTCGGTTCCGGTGACCCCGATGACCTTGAGGTTTCTGGAGGGATGGCCGTAAAAGGCGGCGGCGAGGGCGGAGAGCGCCCGTCGGGCGTTTTCCACCCGGACGTAGGGAACGGGGAGGTCGAGGGGCGCCTCTCCTACCACCGCTACCGCACCCTGCCGGAGGGCGTCTTTGATAAAGGCGTGGCCGTCGTGGCGCTGGCCCTTGAGGGCGACGTAGACAAAGCCCGGCTGGACCTTGCGGGAATCGTGGGTGACGCCCGCCACCGGTATCGGCGGGGCTGCTTGGCCGAGGGGAGCAAGGAGCTTTGCGAGGTCCATGCTAGCGGCGCACGGTGAGGGTGACCTCGACCTCGACCCGCTTGCCGTCCCGCCAGAGGGTGAGCTTGACGCGGTCGCCGGGGCGGTAGCGGGCGATCTCCTGAATGACCTCGAAGCGGTTTTTCACCGGTTTGCCGTTGACCGCGAGGATCACGTCGCCCAGGGCCAGGAGCTTGCCAAACTGGTCGCGCTCGGCGCCCTTAAGCCCCGCGCGAGCGGCGGGCGAGTCGGGCTCGACCCGTTCGACCATGGCTCCGGTCACGCCGACCAGGCCAAGGGTCTTAAGAAGCAAGGGATCCAGTTGCGTGAGGTCCACCAGGGTGACCCCGAGCCAGCCCCGCTGGGGCAGGCCGTATTTCTCCAGGTCCTCGATGCTTTGCTTGGCGAGGCTCGCGGGGATTGCCATGCCGATTCCGGCAAGCCCGCTCGGCCCGCCGAGGACGGCATCCACCACCCCGATGACCCTTCCGGCGGAGTTCAACAGGGGTCCCCCCGAGCTCCCGGGGGCGACGTGGGCGTCGGTGTAGATTACCTGGTAGACCTCGATTCCAATCTCGCCGCTGAGTTGTGCCGCGTCCTCAAAGGGGCCGACGCCGGCCACCACCCCCAGGGAGACCAGGTTCAGCCGTCCGTAGGGGGAAGAGATCAGGATCGCGGTCTGGCCCGGTACGGGCGGGTCTTCGCTGAAGCGGAGCGTGGCCGGGGCGCTCCCTTCGATCTCCAGGATGGCGAGGTCGAGCCCCTTGTCCACGGCGAAGACCCGGGCGGGGTGGGCCTCGCCGCTCGCGGTAGCCACGGTGAGTTTTTCTAGCCCCTCGACAACGTGGTAGTTGGTGAGGATGCGGTGGGGGGCGTAGAAAAACCCGGAGCCCCAAACCGGTTCGCCCCCCTCGCTATAGCTCGCCTGCCCTTGTACCCGGACCACCGCGGGTAGGGCCGCTTGCACCACCCGTACCCGGGCGATCTCGGCGTAGTCGGTGCCCTGGGCGAGGGCGGGGAGGAAGAGGAGGGCGGCGAGGAACAGTCTCCGCATCTTTCCAAAGTATACGGTGCTGGGGTGGGGTGGCTTTGGAAAGGTGGGTGGGCCGTGCAAACGCCCCTTTCCTTACATCACTTCCGGCGCCGGCACCCCGAGAAGGGATAGGCCCTGTCGGAGCGTCTCCTTGACCACGAAGACGAGCCTTAGGCGGAGTTCCCGGAGCCCCCCGGGGGCGGTGAGCACCGGGGTGGCGGGCTGACCGCCTTGCTTCGCGTTGTAGTAGGCGTTCCAGGCGGCGGCGAGATCGAGGAGGTAGGCCGCGAGCAGGTGGGGGGTGGGCTCGGCGGCGCTTTTTTCCACCGCTTCGGGAAAGCCGAGTAGGGCCTTTGCGAGCTCGGCTTCGTAAGGCGTGGCGGTTTCTTCCGCTCCTTCGGGCAAGGGGGCTTCGGGATCGAAGCCCTTTTCACGGGCTTTTCTAAGGATCGAGGCTGCCCGGGCGTGGGCGTACTGCAGGTAGGGGCCGGCGTCGCCTTCGAAGGAGAGGGCCTGGTCCCAGCGGAAGTCGATCTGGCGCCGGGGTTCGGTCTTCACCATGGCGAAGCGGATGGCGCCGATTCCGACCTGCTCGGCGGCGAGCTCGGGGTCGGGGTGGTCGGGGTTTTTCTCGGCGACGATCGCCCGGGCCCGGGCCACTGCCTCCTGAATGAGCGCGTCCACGCTGACCACGTGGCCCTTGCGGCCGGAAAGCGGCTTGCCTTCGAGGAGGACGGTTTCATAGGCGAGGTGCACGTGGGCCTCGGCTAGGTCCTCGCGGCCGAGGGCGGAAAGGGCGGCCTTCAGGACCTGCTGGGGGTAGCTTTGCCGCACGTCGATGACGTTGATGGTGGCGCTCGCCTTGCCAAAGGGCATGGGCTTGCCCTCGGGGTGGCTGGTATAGAGCGCCCTACCGCTCGGCTGGGTGTCGTAGGGCTTAAACTTGAGGCCCGCAAGCAGGCCCATCTTCCAAAACTGCAGGGCGATGTCCTTGGCGGTGTAGGTGGCGGTGCCGTCGGAGCGGACCAGGACCAGGTAGGGGTCCTCGAGCCCCGGGATGAACTTCGAGGTGTCGAAGACCAAAGCGCCTTTGTACTTGCCCTCTTGGGGCTCGAAGACGTAAGGGGTCTCTTTGAGGAGGGCGAGGGCCTTTTCGAGGAGGCCTTCCCGCACGATGTCGGATTCCCAGAGCAGCACGTCGTACTCGGCCCCGAGCCGCCACATGGTGGCAAGCTGGGCGCGGAGGATTTTTTCGATCTCGCCGCGGAGCTCGCCGGCCTCGAGGCGACGCAGGACCTTGCGGATCTCGGGCTCGAGCTCCTCCTTCTTTCCTGCTTCGCCGAGCTCCTGGTGTAGCCGCACGTAGAGCCGGCCGGCGTAGTGGTCGTACTTTTCCCCCTCTTTCGGGGGTTCCCCGTAGCGGGCGATGGCAAAAAGGCTCTCGGCCGCCTGGCGGCCGGTGTCGTCGATGTAGTTCTCCACCTCGACCTCGAAGCCGGCGTAGTCCAGGATGCGGGCGACCGCGTCGCCGAGGGCGACGTTCCTTAGGTGGCCGATATGGAGCTCCTTGTTGGGGTTCACCGAGGTGTGCTCGACCGCGACCTTGCCCGGCCGCTTGGGAAAGGGCTTTGGAGGGATGCTCGCGGCGGCCGCCAGGTAAGCGGGCTCGTAGGCGAAGTTCAAAAACCCGCCCACCGGAACGACCTCCCGCACCCCGGGGACGGGGGGGAGTAGGGTGGCGAGCGCTTCGGCGATCTGGGGAGGGGGTTTCCTCAGGGCCCGGGCGAGCTGGAAGGGGAGGGGGGTGCCGTAATCGCCGGGTTTGTCGTTGGGGGCGAGCTCGACCGGGATGAACTCTGGGGGTTCGACCCCGAGCTTTTCCAGGGCGCTTTTCAGAGCGGCACGGATTTCGGCCTTGACGTCGCGCATCAAGCGCCTATCCTACCCGAGGCCGAGTAGGGGGAGCAAAAAGGGCGCCAAGAAGCCGGTGAAAAGCCCGGCTAAGGCCATGGCCAGCCCGGCGGCGGCGAGCGCCTCGCTCCCCTCCTCGGCGGCGCGGGCGGTGCCGATTCCGTGGCTCGCGGTGCCGAGCGCGGTGCCCCGGGCAAAGGGCCGGCGAACCCCGAGGAGGCGGAAAAGGGTTGGCCCGAGCACCGCCCCCAGGATGCCGGTCAGGATCACGAGGGGGACGGTGAGCGCGGGGTCGGCGCCGTAAAGGGGGGCGAGGTCCACCGCGATTCCCGAGGTAACCGATTTGAGGGCAAGCGCCCGCTCGAGCACCTCCGGGGCCCCGAGGGCACGGGCGATGAGGGGCGTCAGGGTCAAACTCACCGCGGCCCCGGCGGCCACCCCGAGAAGGAAGCGAGCGGCGTTTTCCCGGATCGCCCGCCACTCCCGGTGCATGGCGTAGCCGAGCGCCACCACCGCCGGCTTCAAGAGCCAAACGAGTGGCCCGGTGGCCTCCTGGTAGCGGGAAAGGGGCACCTTAGCGAAGAGCAGGTAGGCGGCGACCAGGACCCCGGCCATGAGCACCGGGTTCAGCCAGGGGCGGGGAACGCGCCGGTAAAGGCTGAGGGCGGCGAGGTAGGCGAGGAGGGTAAGGAGCAAGAGGCTCATCGTCGCTCCAAGAGCAGGGCGGGTACCGCCAGGGTGAGGAGGGTCCCGAGGGCGAGGGCGAGCGCCACCGCCGCCCAGTGGGCAAGAAGCAGCTCGCGGTAGGCGAGAACGCCCACCCCCACCGGGACGAAGAAAAGCGGCATCCAGCGAAGTAGCACCTTTGCCGCGGGGGCGACCCAATCCTCGGGCAGGCCGAGCCTTAGGGCTAGAAAGAGAAGGAGCATTCCCCAAAGCGAGCCCGGGAGCAGGCCCAGGGCGCGGGCAAGCCCCTCGCCGGCAAGATAGAACCCGAGGACCCAAAGGGCGCTAACCGCGGCCCGCAAGGCGTTCCTCCAGGGCCTGCTTGAGGGTTTGGGCGGCGGACCGGGTCATGCCGGGCACGCGGGCGAGCTCCTCGACGCTGGCTTCGCGGAGGGCCTCGAGGCTGGGGTAGCGCTCGGCCAGCGCCGCCCGACGCCGTTCCCCGATCCCGGGGATCCCTTCGAAGAGGCTTTTTAGGATCTTCTTACCCCGCTGCTCGCGGTTGTAGCGTACCCCGAAGCGGTGGGCCTCGTCGCGGACGTGGATTAATAGCCTCAGCCCGGGGTGGTCGAGGGGAAGGTGAAGCCGCCTGCCCTCGGGGGTGACGAGCGTCTCCTCCCGCTTTTCAAGCCCCACGAGCGGCACCCGGAGCCCGGCGCGCTCGAGCGCCTTTTGGGCCGCGCGGACCTGGCCGAGGCCGCCGTCGACGAGGAGGAGGTCGGGGACCGGGAGGTGCGCAAGCCGGCCGGTAAAGCGGCGGTAGACCGCCTCCTCGATGGCGGCGTAGTCGTCGGCGTGGCCCGGGGTGGAGCGGATCCGCATGCGGCGGTACTCGGCCTTTTTGGGCTTGCCCCCTTCGAAGACCACGATCGCCGCCACCGTGGCCTCGCCGAAGAGGGTGGAGACGTCCACCCCCTCGATCCGCCAGGGACGGGCGGAGAGGCCGAGGGCCTCGGCGAGGCTTACGAGGGCGGGGTGGTCGCCCTTGCGCTCGAGCCGGGCCATCTCGGTCTCGAGCGCGGCACGGGCGTTTTTCTCGGCGAGCTCGAGAAGCTTTTTCTTCTCCCCGCGCCTGGGCACCCGAAGCTTTACCTTGCGTCCCGCGCGGCGGGAGAGGGCTTCGGCCAGGAGCTCCTGGTCGGGGACCGGAAAGGGGAGCAGGATGAGGGGCGGAAGGGGGCTCGCCTCGAGGTAGTAGTCGCGGAGGAAGGCGGCGAGGATCTCGGCCTCTCCCTCTTCTTCGGCTCCTTCCAGGAAGCGGGCCACCCGCCCCAGGATGCGGCCGCTCCTCAACTGGAAAAGCTGCACCGCGACGTAGCCGCCCGCCCGGGCGAGGCCGACGAAGTCCAGGGTTTCCTGCTTTCCCAAAACCGCCTGCTGGCGGGTCGCGAAGAAGGCCTCGAGCGCGCGGATCGTGTCCCGGATCTCGGCGGCACGCTCGAAGTTGAGCGCTTCGGCGGCTCGGGCCATTTCGGCCCTTAGTTCCCCAAGGAGCGCGTCCACCTCGCCGGAGAGGACCTTTTCCACCTGGGCCACGACCTTGGCGTATTCCGCGGGGTCGGCGAGGCCGGCGCAGGGCGCGAGGCAGCGGCCCATCGCGTAGTTGAGGCAGGGGGTTTTGCGGCGCCGCATCGGGCTGCCCGAGTTCTTGCGCAGGGGGAAGGTGCGGTCGATGAAGGCCTTGATCCGGCGGACCGCGCCGGCGCTCGGGAAGGGGCCCCAGTACTTGGCGCCGTCCTCCTTGACCCGGCGGACGATCTGGAGGATGGGGTAGGGTTCGTTCGTGAGCTTGAGGAAGGGGTAGTGTTTGTCGTCCTTGAGCAGGATGTTGTGAAAGGGGCGGT
>CAYYAB010000026.1:0-18080 GCA_964469895.1 uncultured bacterium
GCCAGGTCTACTTCCAGCAGGTCTTCGAGCACATCGCCCTGGCCAACGGGGTGCGCCTGATCAAGGACGGCAAGGTCGCGCTCAACACCCCCGAGATGATCGAGACCCTGAAGTTCTATAAGCGTCTGGCCGAGGCCAGCCCCCCGGGCAACCTTTACTGGAAGCAGTCCCGCGAGCTCTACATGGCGGGCAAGGCGGCCCAGATCATCTGGTCGCCCTTCATCCTCGACGAGCTCGCCGGGCTTCGGAACTCGGTGCCGGTCACCGCGTTCGACGACCCCACGACCGACGCCCTCGCCAAGCGCACCGGCTTTGTCGCGCGGTTGATCGGGCCCAATAACCCAAAGGGTGCTTCCTACGCCCAGATCAGCTACATGGGCATCACCACCGACGCCGACACCGAGGCGGCGAAAAAGTTCGTCGAGTTCCTGATGACCGACGCCTATCTGGACTGGCTTTCGATGGCGCCAGAGGGCAAGTTCCCGGTGCGGAAGGGCACGATGGACGCGCCCAACCGGTTTGTCGAGGGCTGGTCGAAGCTCCCCATCGGGGTGGACCGCAAGCGGCCGATCTCGGAGATCTACCCGCCGGAGGTCGTGCAAAAGATCCTGGCCGGCCTTGAGGTCGCCGACCGCTGGGGCTTCAAGGCGGGCTACGGCGCGTTGGTGGCGAAGCTCTACGGCGAGAAGGTGATTCCCAAGATCGTCCGCCGCTACTTGGACGGCGAGCTCACCGCCGAAGCGGCCGCCGCCGAGATGCAGCGGGCGGTCGAGGCCCTGATGCGCTAGCCGGTGCGGGGGGGCACGCGCCCCCCCGCCCTTTCGTTTTGGGGGCACGGGATGCGACGCGGGGGTCTGAAGGCACGCGAGGCGAGGCTCGCGTTCTTCATGCTCTTTCCCACCTTCGCCATCGTGCTTTTGATCGTGATCTTCCCCGTCCTCGCCGATTTCTGGATCGCGTTTAAACCGGTCAAGCTGGGCGATCTGCGGGTTCCGAGGCCGGTGGTCCTCGAGCGGGTCCGAGCTCGCCCTCGTGCCCCGGGGGACGCGCTCGTCGTCCGCTACCGGGTGCAAAACCGCACCAAGAACCCGATCACCCAGGCCCGGTTTACCGACCCCCTGCCCCCGGGGCTCGTCCCCCTCGAGCTCCCCGAGGCCTGCAAGGTCGAGGCCGGGGCCCTTACCTGCGTGCTCGGCGGCCTGGAGCCGGGCGAGCGCGTCGAGCTCGCGGTCACTTTTCGCGCCGAGGCGGCCTACTTCGCCGCCGGCCGGCCGGACCCGCGCGCGACCCGGCCCGAGGTCGAGAGCGTGGCCCCCAACCCGCTCGTCGCCAAGCCCTTCGTCCTCGACAACTTCGTGCGCGTCTTCCGGGATCCGGATTTCTGGCCGATGCTCAAGGTCACCCTGGCCTACACCCTCTTCGGCACCGGGCTTTCGATCCTGCTCGGGCTCTTCGCCGCCCAGCTGCTCGCGGTGCGCTTTTCGGGGCGCAACCTGCTGCGCGGCCTCTTCCTCTTCCCCTACGTGGCCCCGGTGATCGCGGTGGCCTTCGTCTGGGTCTTCCTTCTGGACCCGTTTTCCGGCACGTTGAACGCCCTTTTGCTCAAGTACGGCCTCGTCGCCGAGCCGATCCCCTTCCTCTCCCAGCGGTACTGGCCGGTCCACTTCTTCGGCCTTACCCTGAAGCTGCCGCTCGCGCTGACCATGGTCATCCTCTTTGAGGGCTGGCGCTACTTTCCTTTCGCCTTCCTCTTCATCCTGGCCCGTCTGCAGGCGATCCCGCGCGAGCTCTACGAGGCGGCGAAGGTGGACGGGGCCGGGATCTGGGCCACCTTCCGCTTCGTCACCCTGCCCCAGCTCGCCGGGATCCTGGCCACCCTCTTTCTGCTCCGGTTCATCTGGACCTTCAACAAGTTCGACGACATCTTTCTCCTCACCGGAGGGGCCGCGGGCACCGAGACGATCACCATCAAGGTCTACGACTACGCCTTCGCCCGCGCCGACCTGGGACAGGGGGCGGCGCTCGCGGTGGTGCTCTTTTTGATCCTGGCGATCTTCCTCACCCTCTACTTCCGCTACGCGCCGAAGGGGGAGGTCTAGGATGCGGGGGTTGATTGGGCTGGTCACCGGCGCGGTCGGCGCTCTAATGGCGGTGTTCGCCGCGGCTTTCTCGCTGGCACTCTTCTTCGGTCTGGACAGCGCCCCGCACCTGGGCCGGGCGCTCTTGCTTGGCGCCCTCTTGGGTGAACTTGCGCTGTTCGTGGCCGCCCGGCCCCGGATCGGTGCCTACCTGGGTCTCGCCCTGCTCGGGGCGGTCCTGGCCTCGCCGCTGGATCTGGTCGGGCTCGGGGCGCTTTGGTCGGCGGCGCTCGGGGCCGTAAGCGGGGCCCTTGCGGTCTACGCCCTGCGCGAACTTCCCTGGGAGACCGGCGAGGTCTACGAGGTGCTCGGGCTTCGCTTCCTGCGGGCGGTGGGCTTTTTGGTCTTCGTCTTCGCGGTGGTCTTCCCCTTTTGGGCGATGTTCGCCGCCTCCTTGAAGCCGCGGGCGGAGTTTTTGGCGAACCCGGCGAGCCTCGCCTTGCCCCTCGATCGGCCCCTCGCTCAGCTCCTGGAGGGCTACCGGGCGGTGCTTATTGACTATCACTTTCTCCGCTACATCGCCAACACCGCCTACGTTTCGATCACCACGATGCTCTTGACCCTGGCCCTTTCGGTGCTCGGGGCCTACGCGGTGGCGCGGCTCGACTTCCCCGGTCGGCGCTGGATGGAGCGGGCGGTGCTGCTCACCTACATGTTCCCGGCGATCGTGCTCGCGATCCCGCTTTACGCGATCTTCACCCTGATCGGGCTGCGCAACACCCTCTCGGGGCTGATCGTCGTCTACCTCGCCCAGACCCTTCCGGTGGCGCTCTACATGCTGCGCAGCTACTTCGAGACCATTCCCGCGAGTTTGGAGGAGGCGGGGATGATCGACGGCTGCAGCCGCTTCGAGGTGATCTGGCGGATCACCCTGCCGCTTTCGCTTCCGGCCTTGGCCTCGGTGGGGCTTTACGTCTTCATGATCGCCTGGAACGAGTTTCTTTTCGCCTTCATGTTCCTCGACTCCCCGGAGATCTTCACCCTCTCCCGGGGCATGGTCGCTCTGAACAGCCAGGAGGTGCCCTACCAGTACCTGATGGCCGGGGCAGTGATCGTCACCGTGCCGGTGATGCTACTCTTCTTCTGGTTCGAGCGCTACCTGGTCGGCGGGCTCACCGCGGGGGGCGTCAAGGGCTGATGCGCGTGCTCATCGCCGGGGCCCGCTTTCAGGGCCTGGACGGGGTGAGCCTCGAGGCCGAGAAGGTCGCGGAGGGCCTCGGTGCGCTCGGGCACGAGGTCTTCTGGCTGGCGGGGGCGCTCGAGCCCTGGCACCGGGGCGCGGTCGTCCGCGAGATGGGGCTTTTCGACCCCGAGGCGAAGGCGCTTGCGGCCGAGGCCTTCGCCGGCGAGGGCGAAGACCCCGCCCTCGAGGCCCGGATCGAGGCCGCGGGGGAGCGGCTTTATCAAAAGATCGCGGACGCGCTTTCCGGCTGGGCCTTCGACGCGATGGTGGTGGAGAACGCCTGGGCGATCCCGATGCAGCTTCCGCTGGCGGTGGCGCTTGTTCGCCTCTGGCGGGAGCGGGGCCTCTTGGCCCTTTCCCACAACCACGATTACTACTGGGAACGACCGCGGTTTTTAAAGCACCGCATCCCCCGGGTGCTCAAGCGCTACTTTCCCCCGAAGGGTCCGGTGCAGCTTTCCCTGAGCCACCGGGCGATCCGCGCGCTGTTTGCCCGGCGCGGGCTTAAAAGCCGCTACCTTCCCAACGTCATGCCCTTCGAACGCCCCCTCCCCCCGCCCGATGCCTATGCGCGGAGCTTTCGCCGGGCGTTTGGGCTCGAGGGCAAGACGCTCCTCTTGCAGCCCACCCGGATCGTGCCCAGAAAGCGAATCGAGCGGAGCCTCGCGCTCGCCTCCTGGCTCCGGCGGCGGGGGTGGGACGCCGCCCTGGTGATCAGCCACCCGGGGGCCGACGAGGGCCCGGATTACCCGGCGCGGATCCGCGCGCGGGCGGAGGCGCTCGGAGTGCCGCTTTACGAGATCGGCGCCCGGGTGGGGCCGCGCCGCGATCCCGAAAGGGGGATCTACGCGCTTTGGGACGTCTACCAAAACGCCGACCTCGTCACCTACCCGAGCGCTTACGAGGGGTTTGGCAACGCGCTTTTGGAGGCGGTATACACCCAGCGCCCGCTCTGGGTGGGGCGCTACCCCGTGTACCTGGAGGAGATCAAGCCCCTCGGCTTTCGCTTCCTCGAGGTGGAAGACCCCTACGAACGCGTCGAGGCGGTGCTCGCCGATCCCGAGCGGGTGCGCCCGGACCTTGTGCACAACTACCGCCTGGCCGCCCGGCACTTCGGTTACCGCCGACTTACCGCGACGCTACGGGAGGCCCTGCGTGAAGCCGGCGAAAGAACGACTGCTTGAAAACCTGCGTCTGGTCTACGGCGCGCAAGCGGAGGACCTGGCCCGAGTGGCCGAGGCCCTCGCCCGTGCGACCTCCCCCCGGCCCGGCCCCGCGGACCGGCTGGACCTGGCCGCGGGGGATGCGCTCCTCATCGCCTACGGGGACCACGTCACGGAGCCCGGGGAGCCGGCGCTAAAGGTGCTCGAGCGCTTCCTCAGGCGCCTGCCCAAGGGGTTTGGCGTGCATCTTCTGCCCATCTACCCCTATTCCTCCGACGACGGCTTCGCGGTCATCGACTACTACGCCGTGCGCCCCGAGCTCGGCGGCTGGGAAGACGTCCGGGCCCTCGCCCGCAAGCGGCGGTTGATGCTGGACGCGGTGCTCAACCACGCCTCCAGCCAAAGCGTCTGGTTCCGCCGGTTTTTGCGCCGGGAGGCGGGGTGGGAGCACGCCTTTCTCACCGATTTGGGCTGGGACACTTCCCGGGTCGTCCGCCCCCGCACCACCCCGCTTTTTACCGAGATCGCCGGGCGAAGGGTCTGGACCACCTTCGGCCCCGACCAGGTTGACCTCAACTACCGCGAGCCCCGGGTCTTCCTCGAGGTCTTGCGGGTGCTGCTTTTCTACGTCGAACAGGGGGCGGACCTGATTCGCCTGGACGCGGTCGGGTTCCTGTGGAAGGCTCCGGGCCGGCCCTCGATTCACGAACCCGAGACCCACGCCCTGATCAAGGCCTTTCGGGCGGCGCTGGACCTGGTGGCCCCCGCGGTCAAGCTGGTCACCGAGACCAACGTTCCCCACGCCGAGAACGTCGCCTATTTCGGCGAGGGCGACGACGAGGCCCAGCTCGTCTACAACTTCGCCCTACCGCCCTTGGTGCTCCACGCCTACGCCCGCGAGGACGCCCGGGTGCTCAAGGAATGGGCGGCGGGGCTTTGGACGCCCGGCCCCCGCGCTACTTTTTTGAACTTCCTCGCCTCCCACGACGGCATCGGCCTCCGGCCGGTGGAGGGGATCCTTCCCGAGGCCGAGGTGGCCCTTTTGGTGGACCGGGCGCGGGCCCACGGCGGTGCGGTGAGCGAGCGGGCCGGGCCCCGGGGGGCGGTACCCTACGAGCTCAACCTCACCTGGTGGGATGCCCTGAACCCGCCGGGGGAGGACGAGGCGCTGGGGCTTCGCCGGCACTTGGGTTCGCACCTCGTGATGCTCGCGCTCGAGGGGCTTCCCGCGGTCTACTTCCCGTCTTTCCTGGGCGTTCCCTCCTGGCACGAAGGCTACCAGGAAAGCGGGATCAAGCGCCGGCTCAACCGCCGCAAGTTCGCCTGGTCCGAGCTCGAAGCCGCCCTCGCCGACCCCAACCACCGGTATTCCCGGGTCTTTTCGGGGATGCACGCGCTATTCTCCAGGGTGCGCCCCCACCCCAAGGCCCCCGCCCGCTTGCTCGAGGCGCCCCCCGCGGTCTTCGCTGCCGAGCGCGGGGGGTACCGCTTCTTCGTGAACTTCGGCCGCGAGCCGGTGCGGGTGGACGCCAAAGGCCCCCCGCTTTTCGGCGAGGGGCCGGTGCTTCCCGCCTTGGGCTTTGGGGTCTGGCGGGACTAGTCGACGGGCTTCATCAGCTTGGCGAGCGCCAGGAACTCTTCCAGCGTGCGTTCGGAGCCCACCCCGCGGGGGTTTCGGGTGTCGATCCCCGCGCCCCAGGAGACGAGCGCGATCCCGTGGGGCCGCATGATCTGGTAGTAGACCTCCTTGAGCTCGGCGAGGGAGTCGAAGAGGTGGTGCAGGTGGCCCAGGGCGAGGACGTTCCCCTCGCCGCGCTCCATCCGCTTGAGAAGCTCCTTTTTCACCGGGCGGGCCTCGAGGTCGGTCTCGATCAGAAAGTCCACCACCTTCTTCTTGTCGCCGCCCAGGTGGTCGAGGGTCATGTGGAGCTCTTCGTTGGGGCCGCCGCGCTCGAGGTCCTTGTGGATGGTATAGGCCAGGACTCGCAACATACCTTGGTCGCCTCCTGCCTCCATCTTAGGGGGTTGGATGAGGGGTTCGGGAGGCTAGCGGCGTTCGGGGTAGATGGGGAGCTCGAGGAGACGGCCGCCCGAAAGGCGGAGGGCGGCGAGCGTGGCCTCGGCCAGGGCCCGGGGCTGGATCCAGCGCGTAGGGTCGGCATCCGGCATCGCCCGGCGGTTTCCCGGGGTATCGATCGCCGCCATGGGGACGAGGGCGAGGACGCGGAGCTCGGGCTCCTCCTCGGCGAGGGAGCGGAGCAGGGCCAGCACCCCGGCCTTGGCGGCGGCGTAGGCGGCGAGGTTTTTGCCCCCGCACCGGTACCCGGCGGCGGCCGAGACCCCCACGAGAAAGCCCCGGCGGCGAACGAGTGTCGGGAGGAAGGCGCGGGCGGTGTGGTAGAGGGTCTTCAGGTTGGCCCCGAGCATCCGCTCGAGCAACTCCGGCCGGCTTTCCCTGAGCGGCGCGGCGGCGAAGCCGCCGGCCAGGTGCACCACCCCGTCCACCTCGGGCTCGGCCTCGGCGAGGGCCCGGGCCGCCTGGGGGTCGGCGAGGTCGGCGACCTGGTAGGGAAGGCCGTACCTTTCCGCGCGGGCCATCAGGGCCTCTTGGTCTCGGCCGACCAGCACGACCTCGGCCCCGGCTCCCTGGAAGGCCTCGATAAAGGCCGGGGCCACCCCGCCGCTTGCGCCGGTGACCAGCACCCTCATCGGATCTCCTCCCCGGCCCAGGCCTCGACGAGCTTCACCGCCTCGGTGTGGTCGGCGTCTTCGCCGATCGCCTTGGCCGCGGCCTGGAAGAGCTCACGGGTGAGGTGGAAGAGGGGGCTCGGGACCCCAGCGCCCTCGGTGACCTTGCTGCCGATCCGGACGTCCTTGGCCAGGAGACCGAGCTTGAAGGTGAGGGGGAAGCTCCGGTCGAGGACGCGCTCAGGGAAGAGCACTTCGGTGGCGAAGCTCCGGCCCGAGCTCTGGTTGATGACCTCGAGCGCCTTTTCCGGCTTCACCCCCGCCTTCTTGAGGGCGAGCAGCCCCTCGGCGGCGGCGAGCAGGGCGGCGGCGAGCAGGGTGTTGTTCACCGCCTTGGTAGCGTGGCCGGCGCCCACGGGGCCGAGGTGCACGATCTTCCTGCCGAGGGCCTCGAAGAGCGGCCGTGCCCGCTCGAAGTCGGCCGCCTCGCCCCCGACCATGATCGCGAGCGTCCCCGCCTCGGCCCCGGCGGTACCCCCGGAGACCGGGGCGTCGAGGAAGCGCACCCCGGCCTCGGCGAGCCGGGCGGCGATCTCCCGGCTTTTCTCTGGCTCGCCGGAGGTGCAGTCGATCCAGAGGGTGCCCGGCTTGAGGTGGGGAAGCAGCTTCCCCGCCACCTCCGCGACCTCGTTCGAGGTGGGGAGGCAGGTAAAGATCGCCTCGGCCCCGGCCAGCTCCTCGAGCCGTTCCGCCGCGCGGGTGCCGTAGGCCTCGGCGTGGGCCTTCGCTTTGGCCGGCGTTCGGTTATAGACCCAGACCTCGTGTCCCGCCGCTTTCAGGTTTTTCGCCATGGGGTAGCCCATGGCTCCGAGCCCGATCCATCCGACCCTCATGCCGCCTCCTTTCGACGAAACCCTCCGGCCATCAGCCGGAAGAGGAGCAAAAAGGGCAGGCTGAAGCCGAGGCTGGTGGCGAGGAAGAGAAGCCGCGTGCCGTCCAGCGGTTCGGCGTAGGCGAGGAGCCGCACCAGCCAGCCGGTGGGCACGGCGATCGCCCAGGTGACGACCAGGGGGGGAAGGCGCGGGTCCCGCCAGGTACCGGTGAAGGGGGCGACCAGGAACCAGGCGAGGAGGAAGGGCCAGGCGGCGCGGAAGACCTCGGCGAGGGCGAGCGCCTTGTGGTGGGCGTAGACCCCGGTGGCGGCGAAGGCGAGAAGGGCGAGGAGATCGGCGAGGGGCCGGCTCATCCTCCCGCCTCCAAAAAGACCCGCTCGGCCCGGTAGGAGGAGCGGACCAGGGGACCGGAGAAGACCTCCAAAAACCCCATCTCAAGGCCCCATTCCCGGTAGCGGGCGAAGTCCTCGGGGGTGGCGTAGCGGGCTACCGGAAGGTGGTGGCGGGTGGGCCTCAGGTACTGGCCGAGGGTGAGCACCTCGACCCCGGCGTCCCGGAGGTCCTGCATCGCCTCCTGGATCTCCTCGTCGGTCTCGCCGAGCCCCACCATCAGGCTCGACTTGGTGAGGTAGGAAAGGCCGTTTTTCTCGCGGTACTCGCGGGCGAAGCGGAGGACCTTGAGGCTTTGGTCGTAGGTCGCCCGGGGATCGCGAACCCTCGGGGTGAGGCGGCGGACGGTCTCAAGGTTGTGGGCGTAGACGTCGAGGCCGGAGTCGAGCACCGTCTGGACCGCCGCGAGGTCGCCCTGGAAGTCGGGGGTGAGGGCCTCGACCCGGGCCTTGGGCCAGGCCTCCTTGATCGCCCGGACGGTGGCGGCGAACTGGGAGGCGCCGCCGTCGGCGAGGTCGTCCCGGTCCACGCTGGTGAGGACGACGTAGCCCAGGCGAAGCCTTTTCACCGCCTCGGCCACGCGCAGGGGCTCGAGGGGGTCCACCCAGCCGCGGGGGTTCCCGGTGTGGACGGCGCAGAACTTGCAGGCCCGGGTGCAGACCTCGCCCAGGATCATGATCGTCATCGTGCCGTGGCCCCAGCACTCGCCGAGGTTGGGGCAAAGCGCCTCCTGGCAGACGGTGTGCAGGCCCAGGTTCTCGACCAGTGCGCGGAGCTCGGCGACCTTGGGCCCGGTGGGAAGGCCCACCTTGAGCCAGGGCGGCTTCTTACCCTCGGCGGGCGGCGGGTTCTTCCGCCGGATGCCCCGTTCCACCCGTTTCACCAAAGACCTCCTCCATCGCCCGGACGAGCCGGGCCTTGACCTCTTCCATGGGCAGGGGGCGACCTAGAAGTTTTTCGAGGCTCGTTACCCCCTTGTCGCGGATGCCGCAGGGAACGATGAGATCGAAGTCCTTCAGGTTGGTGTTGACGTTTAAGGCGAGGCCGTGGAGCGCCACCCCCTCCTTGACCGCCACCCCGAAGGCGGCGAGCTTTTCCTCGCCCACCCAGACCCCGGCGTAGCCCGGGGTGGCGTAGGCCTCGATGCCGTAGCTTTTGGCGACCTGGATCACCGCGGCCTCGAGCTTCCTTAGAAAGTCCCGGACCCTGCGCTCCACCGGGAAGAGCGGGTAGGCGACGAGCTGGCCGGGACCGTGGTAGGTGACGTCGCCGCCGCGCTCGACCCAGTAGACCTCGAGCCCGTTCGCCCGGTACCAGGACTCGGGGTACTTGAGGTGCTCCCCGGTGGCCTTTCTTCCCAGGGTGATCACCCGGGGGTGCTCGACGAGCAGGAGGGTCGGCGGGCGGAGGCCCCGGGCGATCTCTGCGTGGAGCTTTTTTTGCAGCTCCCAGGCCTCCTTGTAAGGCATGAAGCCGAGGTCGCGGACGGCGAAGGTCACGCTTTCAGTGTACGCGAGCCTACGCGGGGTTTTGAGGCGCGGGTCCACAGTTCGGGACGCGCGGTCGAAGGGGGCGGCGCGTTGGGCGCACGTGTTTTCGGGATGGCCCGGGCTAGTTCGGCCCTTCGGCGAGGGCACTGGCCCGGTAGCGGTTCAAAAAGGCGGCGAGCGCTTCCGGTTCCATGCGGAAGCTCTCGGGCAAAGCCCGGAGCTCGCCCCGGGTGGTCTCGAAGACCACCGCCTTGGCGAAGGTAATGCCGAGAAGCCGGAAGGTGCGCACCCGGAAGCCCCGGACCTCGCGCCAGGCGTAGCGGTGGCGGTAAAGGAGCGGGCGGTAGGAGAAGCCGAGGGGGTCGAGCTCGAGGGCGAAAGCATGGGAAAAAGCGATCTTCGCCCCGAAGACGGCGAGCAGGGGAAGGGCGATCGGGTACTGCCCAGCCATGCCAAAGAGCCCGGCGGCGAGCAGGCCGAGGTAGGGGCCCGCTTGAGCCGGGGGCAGGGTGACTTCTTCGAGCTCCACCGGGTTCAGTCTAGCCGGGCGGCGGAACCCCTCCGCTTGTCCCTGGGGTTTGTCGTGCAGGGTTATTCCCCTTTCAGGTCTTCTTCGGTAAAGGCCTCGGCGGTGTAGGTGTAGACCCGGGTCCGGGGATCGTCGTAGATCCCCTCGTCGAGCCCCGCCTTCCGGGCGAGCGTCGCGAGGAAGCGCCTTTTGTCCGGCAGGTCCCTCCAGACCTCGGGGAGGTAGGTGGCCCGGCCCAAGGGGTGCTCGAGCACCACCCCCACCCCCTCGGGGAGCCGCGCGAGCAGGTCGGCGTACCCCTCGAAGGGAAAGGGCACTTTGGGCGAGAGCACGCTGACCTCGAGCTCCACCCCCGGCCACTCCCCGCGGGAAAGCGGGGGAAAGCGGGGGTCTTTGAAGGCGGCGGCGATGGCGTTTTTGTAGACGTCGAGCACGAGCGGCTGGTGGGGCTCGACGGTGCCGATACAGCCCCGAAGCGCTCCGTCCTTTCTCAGGGTGACGAAGCTCGCTCCCACCTCGGAAAGCGGCGGGGCGTAGAGCCTCGGATCGGGCGGTGCCACCTGTCCGGCGAAGACGTCCTCGATTGCCTGCCGTGCGGTCTCCAAAAGCGTTTTCTTCTCTTTCTTTCCGAGCTTCATGGCGCGTCGTAGCGGAGCGCGGCGTAGCCCACCACCCGGCGGCGGTCGCCGGAGGTGTCGCCGCTCGTCGCGTAGGCGAGAAGCCTCGGGCGCCAGCCGAGCTCCCGGGCGATCGCCGTGAGCGCCGCCCAGGGGTGGCGGCCACAGGCCTCGGAATCCAGGACTCCTTCTGCGTCCAGGTGCAGGGCCCGGTCCAGGGTCTCGGCGTCGATCCGCCGGGCGACCTCGTCGGGGTGGTAGTGGGAGAGGTCGGTGGAGACGACGATCAGGTCGCCGGGCTCGAGCGCCTCCCGAATCCTGGGCGCGGCCGCGATCGGGTCGGTGATGCCAAAGAGCAGCGGAACCAGCGAGAACGCCCCGAGCACCATCTGAAGGAAGGGGAGCTCCACCTCGAGGCTGTGTTCCGGCAGGTGCGGCTCGGCGAGCTCGACGAAGGGCGGCCCCATTGCCAAAAGCCGCGCCACCCGGTCGGCGGCCACCGGCACCTCCCCGAGCGGGGTGGCCCAGGCGGTGAAGGGGCCGGTGGAGACGCCCTCGAAGGCCACATAGTGGGCCGGGCCGAGGAGCCAGACCACCGGGCGGGCGCCGGCATAGGGGGCAAGGGCCTTAAAGGCGTAGGCGGCGACCGGGCCGGAGTAGACGTAGCCCGCGTGGGGTGCGACCACCGCCCGAGGGGGGAGGGCGCGCTCCTCGGGCACCTCGGCGAGAAGCCTTGTAACGAGGCGTCTTAGGTCCTCGGGATCGGCGGGGTAAAAGGCTCCCGCCACCGCCGGTTCACGAAGCATGATCCTCCTCCCAGCTCCAGACCCCGGGGATCTTGGCCCCGCAGCGGGGGCAGACCCCAGGCTCCTTCCAAAGGGTGCGCACGCGGTAGCCCTCGCGGTGAATGAGAGGGGCGCCGCACTCGGGGCAGTAGGTGGACTCGTGCTCGGGGTCGAGAACGTTGCCCAGGTAGACGAACTTGAGTCCCACCTCCTTGGCGATCCGGTAGGCCCGGAGCAGGGTCTCGTGGGGGGTGCGCTTGAGCTCGGGCATCCGGTAAGCGGGGTGGGCGGCGGAGAGGTGCCAGGGGATCTCGGGGTTCACCGAGTAGAGGAACTCGGCCATCCCCCGAATCTCCTCGTCCGAGTCGTTGTAGCCGGAAAGGAGCAACGTGGTGACCTCGAGCCAGACCTTGCCCTTGAGCTCGGTGCCCACGAAGCGGATGTTCTCGAGCACCGGCTTTAGCCGGGCGCCGGTGAGCTTCCGGTAAAACTCCTCGCTAAAGCCCTTTAAGTCGATGTTGATGGCGTCGAGATAGGGCTCCATGTATTCCCAGGCGGGGTGGGTCTCAAATCCCGAGGAGACGAAGACGTTCTTCATTCCCTCGGCGCGGGCGAGGCGGGCGATGTCCCGGGCGTACTCGATCCAGACCACCGGCTCGTTGTAGGTGTAAGCGATGAGCCGGATCCCCGCCCTTTTCGCGGTCTCCACCACCCGCTCCGGGGGCCAGTCCTCCCCGATCGGGCGGTCGGGCTCTCCGGTCGTCGGGTCCACCTTGAACGCGCGGAACTGGCTGATCTGCCAGTTTTGGCAAAACTGGCAGAAGAGGTTGCAGCCCACGGTCCCGATCGAGAGGATCGGCTCCCCCGGGTGGAAGTGAAAGAGGGGTTTTTTCTCCACCGGGTCGACGTGGACCGCGGCCGCTTTGCCGTAGGTGACGAGGTAAAGCCTGCCGCCGTAGTTCCGGCGGACGCCGCACTTGCCCGCCTCCCCAGGGGGCACGGCGCACCAGTGGTGGCAGGCGGTGCACTGCACCCACCCCCGGGGCAGGGGACGGTAGAGATCGCACTCGCGGAGCTTCGGGGTTGGCAACGTGGCCTCGGCCATCGGTCCCCTCCTTCTTTATATCCCCTTGCTCACATTTTATCATAAAGCATCCGCGATAGGACCCGCTCGGGATCGAGGTCTAGGGTGGATTCGGAAGGTTGTGGCCAGTGCGGACCCTTTCGGAGCCCGCCTTGGATCGCCTGCCGCTTGTTCTACCGCGATGGGCCCCTCACCGACCTGGTCTTGGAGTCCACGGGGGCCGCTCCGGGCGGCCCTCCGGGTAGACTGGGCCCGGTGCGCGTCGCGCTGGGGAGCGAGAGCGAGGTCAAGAGAAGGGCGCTTCTCCGGGCGCTCTCGGCGCTCGGGGCGCGGGCCGAGCTGGTCGCCTTGCCGGTGCCCGGGGCCCCGGCCCAGCCCCTTTCCGAGGCCGCCACCGAGGAGGGGGCCGCCTTTCGCGCCTGGTACGCGAAAAAGCACGGCCACGCCGAACTCGGGGTGGGGCTTGAGGGCGGGGTGGACCTGGATTCCGGGTGGCTCACCATGTACGCCGCCGCCACCGACGGCGAGCGGCTTGCCCTCGGCCGGGGTCCCTCGGTGCCGCTTCCCGAGGAGGTGCTCGCCGCCCTCCGCCGGGGCGCCGAGCTCGGGCCCTACCTCCGGGAGCGCTTTGGTGCCGAGGCGGCGAGGAAGGGGGCGGTCTGGGTCTTCTCCGGAGGCGCGATGACCCGGGAGGAGGCGCTCGCCGCCGCGGCCCGGCTGGCTTTGGGGCCGTTCTTGGGGGATACGGGTGGTCTGGGTTCTCCTTAGCTACCTCGTCGGCTCGGTGCTCTTCGGGGTGGTGCTCGGCTACCTCCTGAAGGGCTACGACATCCGCCGGGAGGACCTTCCCGGGGGCTCGGGCTCGTTTCGCCGGCTCGGGCCCCTTTGGGGGGTGGTGGTGGCGGTGCTGGACGCCGCCAAAGGGGCGCTCGTCGCCTACCTTGCCCTGCCCCGCCCCGAGCTCCTTCCCTACATGGCGGGGGCGGTGGTGGCGGGGCATTGCTGGCCGGTCTTCTTCGGCTTCCGGGGGGGCGGGGGGATCGCGCCCACGGCGGGCTTTTTCCTGGTCTACGCCCCGGGTCCGGTGCTCGCCGCGCTCGCCTTCGGCCTTTCGGTGGCGGCGGTCTACCACCTCCTCTACTGGCGGCGGACGCGGCGGGGGATCTACCCGATACCCTTCGGCGCCATCCCCGCCGTGCCCTTCCTCCTCTACCTTCTGCGGGACGACCCGGCGGGGCTGAAGGCGGCGCTTTTTGCCGGGCTCGTCATGGGGGCTCGGGCCCTCCAGATGCTCCTCCGGGGCCGATAAACTGGGTGCATGAAGATCCTCCGCTTCGGGAACGGGCAGTACGGCGTGCTCGAGGGCCCCTGGGTCTACGCCACCGAGGGACCCCTCGGCAAGCGGACCGGCGAACGCTACCAGCTCGCCTCGCTCGAGCTCCTCGTCCCCGCCGAGCCCACCAAGATCGTCGCCGTGGGCAAGAACTACCTCGGCCACGTGCGCGAGATGGGGGGCGAGGCGCCTCCTCGTGAGCCCGGGCTTTTCCTCATCGCCCCGAACGCCCTCTTGCCCCACGGCGGCACGATCCCCTACCCCGACTGGACGAACGAGCTCCACTACGAGGGGGAGCTCGCGGTGGTGATCGGGCGAACGATGAAAAACGTCCCCGAGGAGGAGGCCCTTCGCTACGTGCTCGGCTACACCGCCGCCAACGACGTCACCGCCCGGGACAAGCAGCGGAGTGACCTGCAGTGGGTGCGGGCCAAGTCCGCGGACGGGTTCTTGCCGCTCGGGCCTTGGATCGAGACCGAGCTCGACCCCGGGAGCGTCGCGTTGCGCACCTACGTAAACGGCGAGCTCCGCCAGGAGGGAAACACCGCCGACCTGATCTTCCCGGTGCCGCGGGTGCTTGCCTACATCTCCCGCTTCATGACCCTCTACCCCGGCGACGTGGTGCTCACCGGCACCCCGGAGGGGGTGGGCCCCCTTTCGGTGGGGGACGTGGTGGAGGTCTCGGTGGAGGGCGTGGGCACGCTCAAAAACCCGGTGGGGAGGGCGTCTTGATCCACGTCCTCGATACCCGCTGGCAGGGACGCGAGGGGGTGATCGCGGTCTTCGCCGTCCCCCACGACGCGGGGGTGGCGCTCGTCGAGAGCGGGCCGGAGTCGGCGTTCGGCGGGGTGGTGGCCGGGCTCGGGGCCCTCGGCTACGCCCTTGACGACGTCACCGACGTCTTCCTCACCCACATCCACCTGGACCACGCCGGGGCCGCCTGGCGGTTCGCCGAGGCCGGGGCCCGGGTTCACGTGCATCCCCGGGGGGCGCGGCACCTCGCCGACCCCACCCGGCTCGTCGAGAGCGCCCGGCGGATCTACGGCGACCGGATGGAGGAGCTCTGGGGCGAACTCCGGCCGATCCCGAAGGAGCGCCTTAAAGTCGCCGAGGACGGCGCGCGGATCGCGGTCGGCGGGCGGGTCTTCACCGCCCACGCCACTCCCGGGCACGCGGTGCACCACCACGTCTGGGCCCTCGAGGACGCCCTCTTTACCGGCGACGTCGCCGGGGTGCGGCTTTCTGGGGGCCCGGTGCTTCCCCCCTGCCCCCCGCCCGACATCCAACTCGAGGACTGGCGGGCCTCGATCGAGAAACTAAGGGCGCTCCCCGCCAAGACCCTCTACCTCACCCACTTCGGCGCCTACCGGGATAAGGAGCGGATGCTCGACGCGCTTGAGGCGCGGCTTTCGGACTGGGGCGCGTGGGTGCGCGCGCGCCTTCGGGAAGGGCTTTCCCCCGAGGCGATGGTGCCCCTTTTCGAGGCCAAGGTGCGAGCGGAGCTCGCCGCCGCCGGGCTCGACGAGGAGGCCGTTGCCCGCTACGAGGCGGCAAACCCCAGCGCCTACTCGGTCTACGGCCTCGTCCGCTACTGGCAAAAGCACCACCCGGAGGCGCTTTGACCGCGGTCTTCGACCTCGAGGGCACCCTCACCGCGGGCGAGACCTGGAAGGGGCTCGCCCGCTACCTGGGGGCCCACGGCAAAAAGGCCGCCTACGATCGCTTTTTCGCCCTCCATCTGCCGGGGGCACTTCTCGCCAAGGCGGGGCTTTTGCCGAGGCGCTGGTACCAAAACGTCTGGATGCGGGACCTCGCCGCTTTGCTTCGGGGGATGGACGAGGGCGAGCTTCGAGCGATGGCCGAGTGGGTGGTGGAGGAAGCGCTTTGGCCTGCCCGCAAGGAGCGGACGCTCGGGCGGCTTTTCGACCACCTCGACCGGGGGCACCGGGTGGTGCTGGCCTCGGGGACGTACCAGCCGGTGCTCGAGGCCTTCGCAAGAAAGCTCGGGCCGGGGGTCGAGGCCCTGGGGACTCCGCTCGAGCTCCGACAAGGCCGCGCCACCGGCCGGCTCGCCGGCCCCGTCAATGTGGGGCGGGTCAAGGCCGAGCGGGTGCGGGCTCTGCTCGGGGGACCGCCCGAGTTCGCCTACGGGGACACCCTGGCCGACCTCCCGCTCCTCCTTTCCGCCCGTCACCCCACCGCGGTCGACCCCGAGCCGCGGCTCGCCGCGGTGGCCCGGAAACGGGGCTTTGAGGTGCTCTAACCGATCGGTTCCTCCCGGGTGAACTTGGCGAGCTCCTCGGGTTTGTGGGCCTTGTCCCGGTACATCCGCTCGTCCACCATTCGGTAGGCGGTTTTGAAGTCGAGATCGGTCGCGTCCACCCAGCCGGAGGAGGCCCAGGGAAACTGGCGCCGCACGCGCTCGAGCAGGGCCTCGGGTTCCTCGATCCCGAGGTGCAGCCCGGCGAACTCGTCGCCCCCGATGCGGTAGACCGCGTCCGCCTGGCGGATCGTCTCCCTTAGGATTCGGGCGAACTTTTTCAGGACCTTGTCGCCAGCGGCGTGGCCGTAGAGGTCGTTGATCGTCTTTAGGTCGTTGACGTCCCAAAGGGTGAAGATCAGGCGCTTTTTCTCGCGCTTCGCGAGCGCTTGCAGCCTTGCGTAATCCTCCTCGAGCGCCCGCCGGTTGCGGAGCCCGGTGAGGGGGTCGGTGAGCGCTTGGCTCAGAAGGTTTTCGTGAAACGTCCGCAGCCGTTCCACCATTCGGTGGTATCCAAGGCCAAGGAGGCCTCCGAGCGTCCAGTAGAAGATCGCTACGGGCAAGAGCGCGGGGTCGTTAAGCAGCGGAAGCCCCAAAACGCCCGCGAGCAGGGCGGCGGCCGCGAACCCCCAGATCCCCACCATGGCGGTGGCCGCGTAGATGGGGAAGAACGCGAGGAGCAGAAAGAGCTCGTCGTGGTATTCCCGGGGTAGCCAGGTGTCCGGTTGGCGGGTGTAAAAGGCGAGGATGGGGAGCACCCCGAGGGCGTGAACGAGCCGGGCGCCAAAGGGCCAGCGCCTCGCGGCCAAATACATGGCCCCGGACCAAAGGGCAAAGAGCCCGTCCGTGTAGAGATCGCCGCGGTGGCGCCAGGGGTACTGGGTGACGAGGGCGAGCCCCAGAACCCCGAGCATCACCCACCAGTAATAAGCGCTCCAAAAATTCTCAAAGACCTCGCGGCGCGGGTTCCTCGCCATCTCCCCCTCCAGTTCCAGCCTAGGACGCCCACGAGTCGCGGGCCGGGAAATATAACCAGGACTAATATAAAAAATTTCTCAGGAAAAAGAAAAGGAAAAGCCCTAGTTGGAGGCGGGGACGGCGCCGGTGAGCTCGAGGAGCAGGCCGGGGCCCTCGATCAGAAAAACCCGTTTTCCGTCGGCGGTGCGGGCGGGAAGGACCCAAAGCCCGGCCCCCGTCCTCCGGCTTCCGGCGTAGATCCCGAAGGGGCCGGGGGGCGCGAAGGCGGCCCCGGGGCCCCGCGCGCAGGGGGCGACCGGTTCGGCGAGGCGGAGAAGCTCGACGCGCTCGCCCCCTTGCCCGGGCGTCAGGTAGCCGACCGCGAGCCCGGCGGGTCCTTCGAGCACCCGCACCCGGGCCCGCCCCCGGGCGAGGAAGCGGGCCGGAGCGGGCCCGGGCTCGAGCCGGTAGCCACAGCGACCCTCCCCGCCACCCGGGGGCAGCTCGGGCTGGGTGGCGAGGAAGCGCGCCACGGCTCCCCCTAGGAACCGGCGGGCGCGGCCCCTACGA
>CAYYAB010000027.1:0-17321 GCA_964469895.1 uncultured bacterium
GGCTCCCAGGGGGAGACCGCCTTCCGCGCCTACGTCGAGGCCGCCCGCGAGCTCAACATGCTGGCGATGAACGGCGAAGGCGGCGAGATCCCCGACCTGCTCGGCCGCTACAACCGCTGGCGGGGTCAGCAGGTGGCCTCCGGCCGGTTCGGGGTGCACGCGCTGATGCTGAACTCGGCGGCGGTGATCGAGATCAAGATCGGTCAGGGCGCAAAGCCCGGCGAAGGAGGGCATCTCCCCGGTAAGAAGGTGACCCCCAAGGTGGCCGCCGCCCGCAACGCGGTCCCCGGGGTGGACCTGATCAGCCCCTCGAACAACCACGACCTCTACTCGATCGAGGATCTCGCCCAGCTCGTCGAAGAGCTCAAGACCGTAAACCCCGAGGCCAAGATCTCGGTCAAGGTACCGGTGATCCCCGGCATCGGCACCATCGCTATCGGGATCGCCAAGGCCGGGGCCGACATCATCAACCTCTCGGGCTTCGAGGGGGGCACCGGCGCCGCCCGCGAGCACGCGCTCAAGTACGCCGGGCTGCCGGTCGAGCTCGGGGTGCGCCGGGCTCACCGGGCGCTCGTTCGGGCCGGTCTCCGCGACCGGGTCGAGCTCTGGGCCGACGGAGGCCTTAGAACCGCCTACGACGCGCTCCGCATGGTGCTCCTGGGCGCCGATCGCGTGGGCTTCGGCACCATGGCCATGGTGGCGATCGGCTGCACCATCTGCCGCGGTTGCCAGTACAACACCTGCCACGTGGGGATCGCGACCCAGATCGAGAGCGAGGAGGAGGCACGGCGGCTCGGCTTGAAGCGCTTCGTGCCCCGGAGGTTCGACCCCGCGGTCGAGCACCTGGTCACCTTCTTCGGGGCGATGGGGGAGGAGCTTAGAAAGCACGTGGCCCGGCTCGGAGCCCGGAGCCTCTCCGAGCTCGTGGGCAAGAGCGAGCTGCTCGAGCAGGTCGCCGGGCACGAGCTGCTCGATCTCGACTACCTCTTCGAACCCGTGGGTCCGCCCGAGTGGCGTACCGATCGCGGGGCCCGCGTGCTCCGCCGGCCCACCAACGAACTCACCCGCTCGATCACCCGGGTGGTGCTCGCCGCCTACGAGCGAGGCGAGCGCGAGCTCGTTTTCCAGGAGGGGCCGGTGGGCTCGGCCGACCGGGCGCTCGGCACCCACCTCGCCGGGGAGCTCGCCCGGCGCCGCCTCGCCGGCAAGAAGTTCGGGGCCGAGATCGAGCTTCGCTTCGACGCCGGGAGCGTGGCTGGGAACGGGCTTGGGGCTTTCAACCTGGATCCCATCCGCATCGTGGTCGAGGGCGGGGCCCAGGACGGGGTAGGAAAGAGTGCCTTTGGTGGCGAGGTCTTCGTCATGAAAGGCAAGAACCCCTACGGCGTCTACGTGGACGGTTCGGTGGGTAAATCCTTCGCTTACGGTGCCATCCGAGGGCTTTTCGTTGTCGAAGGCAACGCCGACAGCCGTTGCTGTATCCGGCTCTCCGGGGCCGACGTGGTGCTCGCCGGCGAGCCCGAGCGCCCGCTCGCCGACGAGCTCGGAAACCTCGGTGCCCGGGCCAACCTCAAGGGATTCGCCTTCGAGTACATGACCCGGGGGCGGGCGGTCGTGCTCGGGGACCCCGGGCCCTGGATGGCGAGCGGGATGACCGGCGGAAGGGTCTACCTCCGCTATTGGCCCGAGATGGGGCTTGACGAGGCCGCCTACCGCCGGCGGCTCGCCAAAGGGGCCAAGGTGCAACTTCTACCCCTGGATGAGGAGGGGGCGCGCGACGTTCGCGAGCTCCTCGGCCGCTACGAGGAGGTGCTCAGGGAGGCCGAGCGCCACGAGCGCGCCGACCAGATCGCCCTGCTCGCCGCCCGGCCCGAGCGGCACTTTTTGATGTTGGTGCCGCTAAGGGCCCAGGAGGACCAGGAGGTGAGTACCGAATAGCCGGCTGCGTTCGAGGGCGGCGCGCGCAGTTGGTGGCCGAACGGGGGATGCCCTTCGGGGTGCTGGGAAGCACCCTCCTTGGGCCCGCCGGGGTCGAAATCATCGCCTGGATCCTGATGTTCGGTTGGGGGGTCTTGTTTCCCCGTTTTCGGCTACGGGCGCCTTACCTGGCCTTTGAAACCTCTCGTATTCCCCATGCTTTTGGTGGTCGCTTGGCCCGGCGGCCTTCCTCCTTGGATCGCTCCCCTTTCATACCTCGCGGGCTACCTCTACGCCCGGACGCTGGGTCGCTCGCTGCTTCGCGCTTGGTTTGGGTGTTAGTCGCCCCAGATCTTCTTGAGCGCTTCGCGAACGCGGCTTTTTTTGAGGCCCCGGGCCTTAAGCGCCTCGGCGTAGGCTTCCCGGTCCAGGAGCTCGGCGAGGGCGGCGCGCTCGCTTCGGGAAAGGCGCGCGCCGTGGAGCACGTGCTCCTCGAAGGCGGTCCAGGCAAGGGGAACTTGTTCCTTCACGATCTCGGCGATGGCTTTCGCATATTCCCGGATCTCGAAC
Organism: uncultured bacterium; assembly: GCA_964469895.1. GTDB lineage: Bacteria > Deinococcota > Deinococci > Deinococcales > Marinithermaceae > WFXV01. The sequence continues at coordinate 2,488 of CAYYAB010000027.1, forward strand.
TGGGCGTCCTCGGCGAGGCGGAGCTTGAGGAAATGGAAGAGGTTGTGGAGGTCTTGCTTGAAGTAGAACTCGGTGTAAAGCCCGAGCGGCAGCACGATCCGGGCTTCCTCCCGGGCGATACCCTTTTCCAGGAGCCTTTGGTAGGCCTCGTAGGCCTTTTTGTAGGTCTCTTCTAGAAGGTGGTCGGCCTCGGGGTCTTTAAAGGTCCCTTTTGAGCCCTGTCGGTTTACTTCGTCCTGGCTTCTCCAGGCGGCGGGGCGGTAAAAGCGCTCCTGCAAAACCGAGTAGCGGCCAGAGATCTCGTTATAGCTCGCGGTGCGGTGGCGGAACCACTGGCGGGCGACGAAGATCGGGGCCCGGATGTGGAAGGTGAACTCCACCATCTCGAAGGGGCTCGTGTGTTGGTGGCGCATCAGGTAGTCGATGAGCGCGGCGTCCTCGCGCACCGTCTTGGTGCCCGCGCCGTAGGAGACCCGGGCGGCGCGCACGATCGCCGCGTCCGAGCCCATCTGTTCGACGAGCCGGACGAACCCTTGGTCGAGGACCGGAACCTCAGTAGACATGAAACCCCTGCATCCCCACCGGCTCGGACCAGGTGACGTCGATCGACGTGACCTCGGCGAGGCGGGGCCCTTGCTTCAAGAACTCGAGAAAGCGCTTGAGGTCGTCCTCTTCGCCCTCGGCGACCACCTCGACCCGGCCGTCCGGGAGGTTCTCGGCGTAGCCGGTAAGACCGAGTTCCCGGGCTTTTCGCTGGGCGAAGGCCCGGTAGCCCACGCCCTGTACCCGACCGCTCACCAGGGCCACCAGTCGGCGCTTCATACCGCCTAATCTATCCCACCGCGGCGGGGGGTAGGCTGGTAGGTCGTGCGCCGGCTCTGGCCCCTTTTGTTTCTGGTTTTGCTTCTCCTCCCCGGGCTTCCCCCGCTGCTCCGGGCGGGCCTCGTTTACGGGGCCGAGCGGGCGGGTTTCCGCCTTGAGGTGGGCCGGGTCCGGGGGTATGCGCTCTTTGGGCTCGAGCTCAGGGACCTCCATCTCCAGGGGCCGGGCCTTGACCTAAAGGCCGGTCGGCTCCGGCTCGACTACCAGCTCCTCGGCCTCCTTGGGGGGAGGCTTCCCCTCAGGGTCGCGCTTTCGGACGCCGAGCTCGCCCTCGACTGGCGCACCCTCTTCCCCGAGGGGGGCGGGGGCGGGGCGGCGCCGCCGGTGCGGCCGGTGCTCACCGGGCTTGAGCTCGAGCGCGTCCGGGTTCGGCTCGGGGAGGAGGCGACCTGGCATCTTCCCGCGCTCTCGGCAACGGTCGCGGGCCGGGGGCCCTACCGCATCCGAGCCCGCCTCCCGGGGGGCGAGGTCGCTGGGGAGCTCCGCCTTGAGGGCGTTCCCGAGCTCCGCTTCGAGGCCCCGCTCACCGCGCTTCGTTACTGGTACCCGGAGATCGAGGGAGGAACCCTCCGGGGCCGGGTCCGTTTCCGGTCCGAAGGAGCGGTGGGGGAGGGCGAGGTGCGGGAGGGGCGGCTTCGGGTCGTCGGCTTTCCGATCTCCGGGGTGGGGGGCAAGCTCCGGCTCTATGCCGACCGCCTCGAGGCCGACCTAAAGGGGCTGGGGCTCGAGGGCCCGGTGACCGCCCGGGCGACGGTGAGCTGGAAGGAGGAGCGCTACCGCTTTTCCGTCGAGGCTGAGCCCACCTGGCGCGCACTGGCCCGCCACTTCGGGGCCGCGCTCCCCCTCGAAGGGCGGGGAGAGCTGAGGCTTGCCGGCGAGGGTTGGGAAGCGCTAAAGCTTTCGGGGCAGTTTTCCGGGACCCCCCGCCTCCTCGGCTACGCCCTCCCCACCCGGGGCGAGCTCCGCTACGACGGGGTCTTTCGCCTCTCGGCCGAAAGCCGGGGGCGGTTTTACGACCGCGAGGTAGCGCTTCGTTTCGGGCTCGTGGGCCAGGACTGGCGGCTTTCCTACCGGGACGCAAAGGGCGGGAACTTCACCCTTGAGGGCCGGGGACCGAGCGCCCGTGGCGCGGGCGCCCTTCCCTTACCCGAGCCTCTCCAAGGTAGCGCTCGGGTCGAGGCCGAGATCGAAGGCGACCGCTGGCGCACCCGGGTCGAGGCGGGGGAGGTGCGGCTTCTTGGCTTCAAGCCTTTTTCCCTCTCCGGAACGCTAGAGGGCGAGGGGGAGTGGGTTACGGGGCGGCTTGGGCCGGTTTCGGTTTCGGGCCGGTGGTCGGACCTCCAGCTACGCCTTATGCCCCTTCCCATGGCGGTGGGCACGCTTCGGGGCGAGCTTTCTTACCGCGGGCGCTTTTCCGGAAGGCTCGATTACCGTTCGCCCTACACTTCCTTTCCTATCCAGGTGGAGGAGGAGGGCGGGCGCTGGCGTTTTCTCGCCCCTTACGGCGAGGGGCGCTACGCCGACGGGGTTTTCACCCTGACCCTCGCCTCGCTTCCGGTCCGCCTCGGCGAGGTTGCCCTGATCTCGGGCCGGGCGGTCTACCGCGAGGGGGGATGGGACGGCGCCTTCGAGGCGCGCGCACCGCACCTTTTTGCCCGGGCCGCGCTCGCCGGCCGGCGGGCGGAGATCCGGGCCGAACTCCGGGGGCCCTATGGGGTTTTGCCCCTATCCGGTGCGTACGAGGACGGCGCGCTTTGGCTTTTGGGGGAGGGCTTTGCCCTCGGCTACCGGGAGGGCCGGGTTTATTACCAGGGTCAGCTCCGCTACGGGCCTCTCGTGCTCGACGGCGCGCTTGCGTACGACGGTCGCTTTTACGGGGAGGCGGCCTTTCGCACAGGGACGGTGGAGGGCCGGGTCTTCGCCCGGGAGGGGGCGCTTTGGCTTCGGAGCCAGGGGCTCCTTCGCTTATCCGGGAGGCTCTGGCCGGACCCCGAGCTCGTCGGGCGGTTTGCCGGGATGCGGGCGGGCCCCCTTCGGGTGCCGGAGCTCCCCGTTTCCCTTCGTGGGTCGGTGTTCCGCGCCGGGGTGAGCGTGCTCGACTTCGGAGCGCGTCGGCTCGCCATCGATCTTCCCCTCTCGCTTTGGGGGGAGCCCGGGCGCCTGGTTGCCCGGGGGAGCTTCGAGGCCGGGCAAGCCACGTTGGTCTTCCCCGGGGCCGGGACCCGGATCGAGGCGGTCGGTCCCTGGCGGGCGCTCCGCCTTACGGGCGGGATCCAGCCCCTGGGCCTTTCGCTCACCGGGCGGCTCGACGCCTTCGCGCTTTCCTACCGCGCCGAGGCCCGCTTCAAAAAGGTTGAGGGGGCCCTCGCCCTTAGCGGCCAGGGCAGGCGCTTTCGCCTTTCGGGGAGGCTCGTCTCCGGGGGTGCGCTCGCGCTCTCCGCGGTTCCGGGGGATTTCCACCTGCGGGCGGAGGGCTTTTCCCTGGCGCCCTTTGGGCTACCCCTTCGGCTTGCGGGGGAGGCCGGCTACCGGGGGGCGCCCTTCGCCGAGCTCGTGCTCGCCCTCGGGAACTACCGGGCGCGGCTTTCCGGGGACGGCGAGGTCACACTCGCTCTCGAGGGGCCAGGGCTCGCGGGTAAGGGAACGCTCGGCGCCCGGGCGGGGGAGGTGCGGCTTTCGCTTGCCCACCCCTGGCTTGCCGGCGCCCTCCGGCTTGGCTACGGCAGCAAAGGGCTCTGGGGAAGGGGAGAGGGAACGCTTCGTTTGCCCGGCACCCGGCCCGCGCCCTGGAGGTTTACTCTAGAGGGCACCCGCTGGCAACTGGACGGTGCGCTCCGGGTCAAGGGCGAGGGGGCGCGTTACCGGGGGAGCTTTACGCTTGAGACCCTCCTCGGAGCGTTTTCCGGTGCCCTTGAGGGTGAGGGCATCCGGGCGGGGCTCACCGGCAAGCTCGCGCTACCCCGGGGCGAGGCGTGGGTGCGGGCCCGGGTTGCGGGGCACGACTATACCGTCACCCTGGCGCTTCCCGGCGGGGAAGTCCGGGCGCACCCCGGGCGGATCGAGGTGCCCGGGCTCGACCTGGCGGCGCTCGGTAAGGCCCTCGGTCTCGCCCTCTCCGGCCGGGTGGCGGGAAGGCTTGGGGACGGTACCGGAGTCGTCGGCACCCTCGGCCTTTGGGGCAAGGAGGTGCGGTTTTCCCTTCGCCGGGGGCGGGGGCTCGTCTGGCTTCCCGGGTTCGAGGCGGGGCTTTGGCTTTCGTTCCGCGATGGGGTGGTACTCGAGGGGCTCGGGGCCCTTTCGGGTCGGATCGCGCTTAAGGAAGGGCGGCTTTTGGGACGGCTACGGCTCAAGCGCCCGGTCCAGGCCGAGCTTTTGCTCGCCGGCTCCCCGGCGGCCCCGCGCTGGCGGCTTTCCGCCCAAGGGGATGGGTATTCCCTCGCGGTCGCCGGAGAGGGGCTCGCCTATCGGGGGCAGTTCCGCTTGGACGGGCCCTACGCCTCGGGGCGGCTCGAGCTCTCGGGGAAGGGGCTCCGCTACCGCGGAAAGGGCCGGCTCGCCACCCGCTACCTCCTCCTTCAGACCGGCCCGGTGCGGCTTAGCGGCGAGGGCGCCCGGGTGGAGGCGGTCTGGGAGGCGCCGCTACGGGTCGCCTACCGCTCGGGTCGGCTCAGCCTCGAGGGCGAAGGGGCGCTTGCCGGGGGTGGGCGGCTTTTGGGACGGCTTTTTTACCGGCCGGAAAAGGGGTTTTCCGGGGCGATGACCCTCGAGGCCGGGCCCCTTCGGGGGAAGCTCTCGGGTGTCGGGGCGCTTTTTGCCGAGCTTTCCTACCCCGGGGGCGGGGCTCGCCTCCGCTTGGAGCCGGATTTCTCCTTGCACGGGCAGGGGGTGCTTGAGAGGGGGCTTTTGCAAAGCACCCTCTCGCTTCGCTACCGGCTCGGCGGCAGCCTCTTCGACCCCCGCCTCGAGGGCGAGGGGAGGCTTCTTGGCCGAGGGGCCGAGCTCGCGCTCGTTTTTGGCTACCGGCGGGGGGCTTGGGCCCGGATCTCGGGTCCGGGGGTTTCGGTGCGGCTTGAGGGCCGGTTTCTTGAGGCCGAACTCGATGCCCTGAACCTCGGGCCCTTTTTGGGCCTGCCCCTTACGCTTTCCGCCCGGGGCGCGGGAGCTTTGGGTGAGGTTTCGCTTCCGCTTCGGCTTGCGGGGCCGGGGCTTTCCCTTGCGGGCACCCTGGACCCTGCCCGCTTCCGGCTCGCGCTTTCGGGGACGGTCTACGGCGGGCGGGCAGCGCTCGCCGCGGACCCCGAGGAGGCCCGGCTCACGCTCGCGATTCCCAAGCCCCGGATCGAGGGCACCCTGACCTGGCGGCGAGGGGAGGGGACCGGCGGTGCCCTCGCCCTCACGCTCCCCTTGCCCGGTGGGGCGCTCTCGGGTCGGCTTGTTGGCGAGGACCTCCGCCTCGTGCTCGCGGGCGAGGGAGCGGCAGGGGGGACGCTCACCCTCTGGATCCGGGAGCGGCGAGCGGAGGGGAGGCTCTGGTACCGGGCGGGGGGCGCCGGTACCGTCGTCCTCGATGCCCAGGGGCCGCGGATCGCGCTCCGTGGGGAGGACGGGCTTTCTCCCCTTAGCGGGACGCTCGACCTCGCCGCTCCTCTCCTCCGCTGGGCGTACCGGGGGCCGCTTCCCGGTGGGGTGGCGAGGCTCGAGGCCAAGGGGCGCTTCCCCGGGCGCTGGCTTCAAGGGCGGCTTCTTTTCGCCGGGAAGGAGCTCGCCCTCGCGGGCGATGGGACGCGCCTTCTCGCCCGGGGTGAGGGGCTCAGGCTCGCGCTCGGCCCTTCGGAGCTTTCCCTTAAGCTCCGGGACTTCGTCCTCGGACCCCTTTCCCTTTCAGGGGACCTCTCCGGCGCTCCCCGGGCGTTTTCCGGGAGGGTTTCTTGGCGGGCCGGAAAGGCCGGGGGCGAGGCCCAGATCCGCTACGACGGCGCGCTGGCCCTGGAGTTCTCCGGCGACGTAGCCGGGGCACTTCGCTTGGGGCCCGGGGGCTGGTCGGGGGCGCTTTCGGGGGGGTGGGGGCGGCTTGTCTTACGGCCCCGCTTCCGGGCCGAGGGCACCCTGCTTGAAAAACCCTTTTCCCTCGACCTCGAGGCGAAGCGTGTCCGCTTTGGGGGGCTTTTGCTCACCTACCCCTGGCGGTTTTCCGGTGCCGAGCGGATCGGCGGGGTCACGCTCCGGGGCGAGGGGGCGGCGCTCGCCGCTTACGCCTTCGGTTTCCGGCTCGGCTTGCGGCCGAACGAGCGAACCCTGGTCCTCACCCACGTCCGAGGGCAGGGGGCACTCGTTTACCGGGAGGGAAGGGTGGAAGGTCGGCTCGCACTCGATGGGCGGGTGCTCGAGGGGAAGGGCCGGGAGGTCTCGCTTTCGGGTACGACCCCCGCGATCCCTGCCCTTCCCTTGCCCGCGGGTCGGGTTGAGGGGCGTCTCACCCTCGCCGGCGCCTGGGAGCTTGCCTGGCGGGCGGGGGCTTTTCGGCTTAAGGGCGAGGGGCGGGGGCTCGCCGGGCGGCTTTTCTGGGAGAGCCCCTACGGGCGGGGCGAGGTAAGGCTCGAGGGCGGGGTTTCGGGCGCGCTCGCCCTTCGCGACCTGCCCTTTTTCGGCTTTACCCTCGATCTCGACTTCCAGGGTCCCGAGCTCGACTTTGTGCTAAAGAGTCCGTCCGGAACGGTGGAAGGCTTTGCCCGTTTCGACGGGTTTCGCCTTGCCGAGGCCGGGGCTCGGGCGCTTGCCCTCGACCTCGCCGCCCTGCCTGCCCTCAAAGCGAAGCTCCCCTACCTGGTCGGCCGGGTGGGGGGGGTCTGGCGCTACCAGGGGGGGGAGGGACTCTTGCAGGTGGGTTCGGCGGCGCTTGGGATCAAGGGTGCGGCTTACCCCTTCGCGCTCACCCTGCGCCACGGCCGTGGGGTCACCGGGGAGCTCGTTTGGGCCGGGCTCCGGGCCCGTTTTGAGTGGGTGGACCGGCTCCGGTTTTCCGGCGAGGCCCGGGACTTTCCCCTCGAGCTCCCGGCCGCCCTCCTCGTGGGACCCATCGAGGGAAGCGTGCGCGTGACCGGGCGCTTCGCCGGCGGCGGCCCCGAGCCCTGGCTCGAGCTCGCCTTCGAGCGCGTCCGGGTGCTGGCCGGGAAGGGCCAGATGGTGGGCGAGCTCGCCCTCCGCTACCGGGAGGGCACCCTCGAGCTCCTCCGCCTCGCCCTCGATGGGGACGGGCGGATGCACGGCGCCGGTCGCTGGACCTTTGGAACCGGGGGCGATTTCTGGCTCACCGTCGAGAACGCCGACTTCACCCCCCTTCTCCGGCTCGATCCCCGCCTTGCCCGCTACCTACCCACCGGGCGCGGCGACCTCGCGGTGGAAGGCCAGGGCCAGCGGCTTCGGGTCCGGGGCCAGGGGGCCTTCGCCCTCGCGGGAATAGCCGGACGGGTGGAGGACCTCACCCTTGACTACGACGCCGGTCCGGGCACATTCTCCCTGGCCCTCTCGGGAGCGGTGGAAAAGCCGGTAGAGAGCCGTTTCCGCCTGGAGGGCGGCGGCCGGCCCGGGGCGTTTTCGCTCTCGGCCCAAGGCGACCTCGTCGCCCCTCTGCTCGCGCCCATCGCGGGAATCGAGGCGCGCTTTTCCTACCCCGCGATGACCCTCACCGCCCAGGCGGGTGCGGCGCGGCTTTCGGGCCGGGTTTGGCCCACCGACCTCACCCTCACCGGCCGACTTCCCCTCGCCTACCCCCGCTACTACCTGACCTCGGGGGAGGCCGAGGTCGCGCTCAGGCTACGCCTCGAGAAAGACGGGCTCTACCACCTCTCGGGGGATGCCGGAATCTTGCGGGCGCTCCTCGCGCTTCCCAAGAAGCGCCCGGTGGTGGAGGAAAGGCGAAAGCGCACGCTTCCCCTTGCCTTCGATCAGGTGCGGATCCACGCCGACGGCGGCGTGGTCCTGAACGAGCCCCTGGCCCAGGGCGAGCTTGGGGGCGAGGTCTACCTCGGGGGGACCGCCGGCGATCCCTACCTCGTGGGCGAGGTCCGGGCGCTTCGGGGCAGCTTCCTCCTCTTGAACCACCGCTTCGAGGTGGAGGAGGGCTGGGCGCGGTTTTCCCCCGAGCTTGGGATCTACCCGCGGCTTTTCCTAAGGGCCCGGGCCGAGACCCCCGAGGGTCCGATTCTTCTCTTCGCAAAAGGGCATTTCGAACGGAAGGGGGAGCGGGCGGAGCTCGTGCTCGAGACCTGCCTCTCGGACCTCGCGGTGGAAACCCTCGAGGCCTGCAAGCTGCTGCCCCAGGAGGGGGCGGCGGCAAGGCTTTTGGGCCTTGGAGAGGGGGAGCTCGCCCAGCAGGTGCTCGAGCTCGCGGTGAAAAACCTGCTGATCGGCCAGCTCGAAAGCGAGCTCGCGAAAAGCCTCGGCCTCGACCTCTTCCGCTTCGAAACAGGGGCCTTCGAGGGCGAGGGGATCGCGTCCACCCGCTTTACCCTGGGCAAGTACGTAAGCCCCGAGTTCTTCCTCGCCTACCGCTACGACTTCGCCGAGGGGTCTAGGATCTACGCCCGCTACCAGCGGGACGGGCTCTCGGTCACCTTTGCCACCGACCTCTCGCCGGAGCCGAGCCCCGAGTTCTCGCTGGGCTACGCCTTCACCGACGCCCTCGCCGCCTATCTGCGCCTTGCCGAGGACCGGTTCGAGCTGGGGCTCGAGTGGCGCCCTTGAAGGGCCGGGTGGCGCAAACTTTATAAAGATGCTATCATATCCCTTGAAGGGGGTGTTCTCTATGGCGGAGCGGAACCTGGACGCCGAACTGGGCCGTCTGCGGGAGGATTTGAAGCAGCTGCAAGCCGACCTCGCCGAGCTGAAGCGCGCGGTGGCCGAAGCGGGCCGGGCCGAGGTCGAGGGGGTGAAGGCGCGGCTCGAGGAGGAGGGGAGGAAGCTTCTCCTTGAGCTCGAGGAGGCCGCGAAGAAACTCCGGGCCCGGGCGGAGGAGCTCAAGGAGGAGGTCGAGGAGCGGCCGCTCCTCGCGCTCGCGGCCGCGTTCGGGCTTGGCTTTCTCGTAGGCAAGGTGCTGGACCGGAGGTAGCGCTTGAAGGAGCTCGCCGAGTTCGTCGCCGCCCTCTTCGACTACCTGCGGGCCGAGGGCCGGGCGCTGAGGGAGGCCCTGGGGCGGGTCGTTTGGGCCGCCCTCTTGTTCCTCGTGGCGGCGGTGGTCCTGCTCGCCGCCTTTGGGTTTGCCCTTTTCGCCCTGTACCTCGCGCTTCTCCGGGTCTTGGACCCGGCCCTCGCCGCGCTCTTTGTCGCGCTGGTGGCGCTCGTTCTTTCGGGAGGGGTGGCATGGTACGCCCGCGTGAGCCTGAAGTAGAGGCCGCCCGCGCCCGCCTCTTCAAAGCCGCCGAGGCCGCCGACCGCAGGCTTCGGGGTCTCGACTGGGGGCGCGCGCTGCCCCTCGCCTTCGCCCTTGGGTTCGTGCTCGCGCGGGTGCCGGCGGCGCGGGCCGCGCTGAAAGGAGGGCTCTTATGGCTGGTACGGGGCCGCGTCTGGAAGCGCTGAGCCTCGCTAGCGAGGCGGCCGAGCGGGCACCTGAGCTTGAGGGCGTGCCCACCGGGGTACCAGGCCTTGACGAGCTCTTTTTCGTCACCGAGTTCCGAGGGGGCAGGCCCCGCGTCCGCCCGCTCCCCGGTTTTCCCCGCTACGCCGCGGTTCACGTCACCGGCGTTTCCGACACCGGCAAGAGCCTGCTCGCGGAGCAGTTCGCCCTCGCCCAGGCCGCCCGGGGCGAGGGCGTGATCTTTGTCACCGTCGAGGTGCCCTCGGCCTTCGTCAGCGTGGGGCTGGAGCAGCGGCGTCAGGCGATGGGAATCGAGAAGGACGCCCTCGACCGGATCGTGCTGGTGGACGCCGCCCGCCACGCCGAGCTCCGCGAGGACCTGCCCACCCTGCTTTCCACCCTGGACGTGGGCCTCGGCAAGGTGGGGGCGCGGCACCTGGTGGTGGACTCGCTGACCGGGCTCTATGAAGCCAAGGAGATCGCCGCCCGGCAGATCGTGCGCCGGATCTACGCTTACACCAAGGACCGGGAGCTAACCGCGGTCTTCACCTCGCAAAAGCGCTCCGGGCACGAGGAGCTTTCCGCCGAGGCCGCCGGGGGCTTCGTGGTCAGCCACGTGATGGACGTGACCCTGGTGCTCGCCAAGAAGCTCGTGATGTCCACCGCCCAGGCCCGGATCTGGAAGAAACCGATCGGGGAGCTGGTGCGGTTTTTCCGCATCGACGGCTCCCGCATGTCGGGGCACGACGCCCGTACCCATTTCCTCGAGATCACGCCGGAGGGGCTCCTCGTGGTGGGCCCGCCGGTGGGAGGAGGTGAGGAGACGTGATCGAGGTGATGCCGAGAAAGCCCGAGACCGAGCTGGAAGCGACCGTACTCCGGGTCTTCCTGAAGACGATCGACCTGGTCGGGGGGCCCAAGGCGCTCGCCGAACGCCGCCACCTGACCTGGGCGAACTCGCTGATGGCGGCCTCCTACGCGATCGTTCTGCACGAGGAGGCCCTAAAAGGGGCGGACGAGATCGCCGCCGAGCTCGGGATCTCCCGGGCCACCGTGCAGAACATCCTCCGGGCCGACCCCGAGGCGGCGCTCAAGAAACTTTCCGAGGTCGGGGAGGGGGAGAACATCCGGGTGCACCTCGCCGGGGGTCTCGCCAAGGCCGCCTACCGGCTGGTACGGCAGGGGGAGGAGGAGCCCCGGGTGCTCCGCTACTTCCTCGAGCGCTTCGTCGAGCTCTTCGATATCCCCTGGGCCTACCTGGTCTTGAAGGCGGTGAAGGGCTTCGACTTCCCCGCCGAGCGTCCGGAGGATCTCCTGCCGCGTTTCGAGGGGCTCAAGCTCGAGGGCCTCGAGGCCACGGAGATCGTCCAGAGCCTCGACTACCCGATCCAAAACCCCGCCGAGCTCCTCCACCAGATCAAGATGCATCTGGGGGGCAGGTAAGAAGCTTGTAGCTCGTGGCCCGTGGGCCGAGGGACCAACTGCAAGCTACATGCCACGGGCCACCGGCTTTTTACTTCCCCACACAAAAATTCCTGAAGATCCTCCCGATCGCCTCCTCCACCACCTCGGTCCCGGTGATCCGGGCGAGGGCCTCGAGGGCGGCCTCGAGCTCCATCGCCAGGAGGTCGTCGGGCGCCCCCCGGGCGGCCTGGAGACGGGCTTTCGCCTCGCGGAGTGCCTCCGCCTGGCGCTCGCTGGTGAGCCAGGCCTCGCCCTCGCTCGCCCCCGAAAGGAGGCGCTCCTTGATCGCGGCTTTGAGCGCGTCGAGCCCGGCCCCGGTCCGGGCCGAGACCGGGAGGTAGGCGGGGTCCTTCCAGGCGGGGGGAAGGTCGGCCTTGCTGGCGACGAGGAGCATTCGGTCCCCGGGAAGTCCGGGCGGCGGGGGCGCTTTTACCGCGCTTTGATCCGCTACCCAAAGCACGAGGTCCGCTTCCCGGGCGAGGGCGAGCGCCCGCGCCACCCCGGCGGCCTCGATCGGGTCGTCGGTTTCCCGCACCCCGGCGGTATCCACCGCCTTGAGGGGGAGCCCCTCGAGCTCAAAGGGCGCCTCCAGGTAATCCCGGGTGGTCCCTGGCACCGGGGCGACGATCGCCCGCTCGTAGCCGAGGAGGGCATTGAGGAGGGAGGACTTCCCCGCGTTCGGCGGCCCGAGGAGGACGAGCCGGGCCCCCTCGCGGGCAATCCGGCCGGCCTGGGCGGTCTGGAGCAGGGCCTCGATCTCCCCCAGGGCGGTAGCGATCGCTTCCTCCGCCCGGTGGGGTTCGATCCCTTCCTCGGGGTAGTCGAGGGTCGCCTGGATGTGGGCGAGGAGGTCGAGGAGGGGGGCCTCGATCCGCCGGATCCGCTCGCTCAGCTCGCGGGAGAGGCCCCTTAGCGCCTGGCGCCGGGCGGTCTCGCTTTCCGCCTCGACCAGCGCGAGCACGCTCTCGGCCTGGGCGAGGTCGAGCTTTCCCTTCAGGTAGGCGCGCAAGGTGAACTCCCCGGGCTCGGCGAGCCGGGCCCCGGCCTTGAGGAGGGCGGCAAGGGCCCGCCGCATCACCGCCGGCGAGCCGTGGAGCTGGAACTCGAGCGCGTCCTCCCCGGTATAGGAGCGGGGGGCCCGGAAGACGAGGAGGAGCCCCTCGTCGATCACTTCCCCGGTTTCGGGGTCCTTGAGCCGCCCGTGGGTGAACCGCCCGCCGGGGAGCTTTCTCGGGTCCTTCCCCTCCCAGACCCGGGCGCCGATCGCGAGCGCCTTGGGGCCGGAAAGCCGGAGCACCCCGATTGCCCCTTTTCCCGGGGGCGTGGCGACCGCGGCGATCGTGTCCGAAAGGCTTTGCATCTAGCCGAAGGTCTTCTTCACTGCCTCCTGCGTCCAGGCGATCTCCGCCTCGCTATGGGCCACCGAGAGGAAGGCCGCCTCGAACCGGCTCGCCGGCCAGTAGACGCCGCCCGAAAGCAGCCCGTGGAAGAAGCGGTTAAAGAGCTTGGGATCGCTTCTTTCCGCCTCGGCAAAGGAGCGGACCGGGCCCTCGGTGAAGAAGACGGTGAGCATCGAGCCCACCCGGTTGATCGTATGGGGGACGCCGGCCTCGGTGAGCGCCTCGGAAAGCTCCTTCTCCAGGGCCGCCCCGAGGCTTTCGAGCCGGTCGTAGAACCCGGGGTTTTCCGCCAGGAGCTCGAGCGTCTTCTTCCCCGCCGCCATCGCGAGCGGGTTTCCGGAGAGCGTCCCCGCTTGGTAGACCGGGCCCAGAGGGGCGAGCTTTTCCATGATCTCGGCCCGGCCGGCGTAGGCGGCGGCGGGAAGCCCCCCGCCCATCACCTTGCCCAGGGTGACGAGGTCGGGCTCGAGGCCAAAGCGCTCGGTCGCCCCGCCAAAAGCAAGGCGGAAGCCGGTCATCACCTCGTCCACGATGAGGAGGGCTCCGGCCTTTCGGGTGAGCTCGCGGAGGGCTTTTAAAAACTCCGCGCTCGGTGGAATCACGCCGCTATTGCCCACTACGGGCTCGAAGATCACCGCCGCGATTTCCTCGCCCCGCTCGGCGAAGAGCGCCCGTAGCCCCTCGACGTCGTTGTATTCGGCGACCAGGGTGAGCCTCGCGTACTCCTCGGGCACGCCGGCGGAGGAGGGGTGGCCGAAGGTGAGCGCCCCCGAGCCCGCCTCGACGAGGAGCCCGTCGGCGTGGCCGTGGTAGTTGCCGCGGAACTTCACCAGGTAGGGACGGTTCGTGTACCCCCGGGCGAGCCGGATCGCGCTCATCGTGGCCTCGGTGCCCGAGTTCACGAACCGGACCCGCTCGGCCACCGGGTAGGCCCTTTGGATGAGTTCGGCGAGGGCGAGCTCGAGGGGGTGCGGGGCCCCGAAGGAAAGGCCCTTCTCGGCGGCCTCCTTCACCGCCGCCACCACCTCGGGGTGGGCGTGGCCCAGGATCATCGGCCCCCAGGAGAGGACGTAATCCACGTAGCGTATCCCCTCCGCGTCCCAGACATAGGGACCCTCGCCCCGAACCAGGAACCGGGGCACGCCGCCCACCGCCCCAAACGCCCGCACCGGGCTTGAGACCCCGCCCGGAAGCAGCCGCTTGGCCTTCTCGAAGAGCTCCGCGTTCTTCACGGAAACGAGTTTACCCGCTCCACTCCCTACCCCCTAAACTAGACCTATGCTCTACACCCGCGATCGGCTCCTCGCCCTCGAGGACGAGGCCCTCGCCCCCTACGCGATGCGGGCGAGCGAGACCCGGGGGCGGGAACACCCCGAGGAGGAGTCGGCCTTTCGCACCCCCTTCCAGAAAGACCGCGACCGGGTGATCCACACCACCGCCTTCCGCCGGCTCGAGTACAAGACCCAGGTCTTCGTCAACTACGAGGGCGACTACTACCGCACCCGCCTCACCCACACCCTCGAGGTCGCCCAGGTGGCCCGGAGCCTCGCCCGGGCGCTGGGCTTAAACGAGGACCTCGCCGAGACCGTGGCCCTGGCCCACGACCTCGGCCACCCCCCCTTCGGCCACGCGGGCGAGCGGGTCCTCGCCGAGCTCATGGCCGACCACGGCGGTTTCGACCACAACGCCCAGTCGCTCAGGATCGTCACCCATCTGGAAAAGCGCTACCCGGGCTTCCGGGGCCTCAACCTCACCTACGAGGTTCGCGAGGGGATCGCCAAGCACGAGACCGCCTACGACGTGCCCGACGCCGGTTTCGGGGAGGGGCGGCCGACCCTCGAGGCCCAGATCGTGAACCTCGCCGACGAGATCGCCTACAACGCCCACGACCTCGACGACGGGCTCCGGAGCGGGCTGCTTACGCCCGCCCATCTAACCCGGGTGCCTCTCCTGGTCGAGGTGGCGGACGCGGCGGGGATCGAGCTTTTCGCCCTCGACGAGTTCGCCCGGCGGGTGCTGGTGCGCGAGCTGCTCGGGGCGATGATCACCGACGTCATCCTCGCGACCCACGAAAACCTCGAGCGAAACCGGATCCAAAGCGTCGAGGACGTGCGCCGCTTTCCGGCGCCGCTCGCCACCTACTCCCGGGAGATGGCGGAGAAGGTTGGCGAACTCCGCCGCTTTCTCTACCAAAACCTCTACCGCCACTGGCGGATCCTGCGCCAGGTGGGCAAGGCGCGCCACGTGCTAAAGCGGCTTTTTTCCGCCTACGTCGAGATGCCCGAGATGCTGCCTCCTACCGTGCAGGAGGCCGCCGAGCTCGAGGGGCTCTACCGCGCGGTCTGCGACTATATCGCCGGAATGACCGACCGCTTTGCCCTTGACGAGTACGCCCGGCTCTTCGACCCCTACGGCCGCTGAGGCAGCCAGAGCGCCATCGCCCGCACCGGCACCCCGATCTCGAGAGGGCCCTCCTCGCTTGCCAAACGGTAGATCCGTGGGCTTCCACGCCTGAG
>CAYYAB010000028.1:0-16721 GCA_964469895.1 uncultured bacterium
TGCTCCCCAGCACCACCACGATCAGCGCCAGGGGCGGCACCATCACCAGCATGACTTCCTTAAAGAGTGCAAGGCCCCGAAGGGTGCGCTCCTCCGGCGGCAGCGCGGGCGCCGCCTCGGGCTTGAAGATCGCCACCAGCACCACGTAAAGGATGTACATCCCGGAGAGGATCAGCCCCGGGATCAGCGAACCGATGAAGAGGTCGCCTACCGAGACCCCGAGCTGGTCGGCGAGCACGATCAGCACGATCGAGGGCGGGATCACTTGGCCCAATGTGCCGGAGGCGGCGATCACGCCGGTGGCGAGCTCCTTGGAGTAGCGGTACTTGAGCATGATGGGGAGGCTGATCAGCCCCATCGCCACCACCGTGGCCCCCACCACCCCGGTGGCGGCGGCGAGCAGCGTCCCCACCACCACCACGCTGATCGCGAGCCCTCCGCGCAGGGGCCCGAAGAGCATGCCCATGGTCTTGAGCAGGTTCTCGGCCAGCCCGGTGCGTTCCAGCATGGTGCCCATGAAGATGAAGAACGGCACCGCCAGAAGGGTGTAGTTCTCCATGATCCCGAAGATGCGCTCGGGCATGGCCGAAAGCAGGTGGAGGTCGAAGAGCCCGTAGTGCATCCCGATCAGGGTGAAGACCAGGGCGGTGCCGCCCAGGGAGAACGCCACCGGGAAGCCGGTGAAGATGAAGATCAGGGCCCCCACGAACATCAAGGGGCCGAGCAGGTCCTCGATGTTCATAGCGCGGCCTCCTTGGGCTCCTCGGCGTGCTCGGCCTCGAGGTCGTAGAGCCCCTTCAGGTGGGCGATGCGCTTGATCGCCTCGCTAACGCCCTGGAGCAGTACCAGGACGAAGCCCACGATCAGGGAGGCCTTGATCGGGTAGCGGGGCAGGCCGCCGGGGTCGGGGGACATCTCGTGGATCTTCCAGGAGTCCACCACGATTGGCCAGGCGACGTAGAGCATCAGGAGCGAGAAGGGGATGAGGAAGAGAAGGATCCCGAGGAGGTCAATCCAGGCCCGCGCCTTCTCCGAGAGCCGGGCGTAGATCACGTCCACCCGCACGTGCTCGTCGTGCAGAAAGGTATAGGCCCCACCCCAGAGGAAGACCAGGCTGAACATGTACCACTGCAGCTCGATGTAGGCGTTGGAGGATAGGTCTACCCCGATGGTTTGGGAAAGCTTCCGGGTGACCGCGTTGTAGACGCCGATTAAGACCATGAAAAGGGTCAGCCAGGAAACCAGCTTCCCCACCCACTCGTTCAGGGCATCGATCCCCCGGGCCAGGCGCAAAAGCGTTTGCATAGCTCCTCCCGAAGCAATATTCGAGCAAATCGTACCGGGACGGGGGTCCCGCGTCAACGAAAGCGCAAAAACCCACCCGTCTACCCGGGGGCTTCTGCATAAAAAAACAGGTCTAGCGGGCACCCTGTACCCGGGCCACGAGCAGGGTGCCGGCGAGGAAGGCGAGGGCGGCCGTCACGAAGGCAGCCTCGTAGCCGAGGGGAAAGGCGATCCGGTTGAGCCCGTCCACCCCGCGCCCGGCGAGCCCGGCCAGGATTTGCGGCAGGACGATCGAGGTCTGCCAGACGCCCATCTCAGTGCCGTGGGCCTCGGGTCGCTTTAAGACATCGGCGACCAAGGCCCAGTCCACGGCGGCGTAGATGCCGTAGCCTACGCCGAAGAAGAGGGCGAGCCCGAGCAAAACGTCAAACCGGGGGAAGAGTAGGATCGGGAAAAGGAGCAAGGCGAGTCCCACCCCCGAGGCGTAGATCAGGGGTTTGCGGCCGAAGCGGTCGGAGAGGCGGCCGGCGGGCACCGAAGCGAGCGCGCCCCCGAGTGAGATCAAAAGCACGAGGAGCCCTACCGCCTGGTAGGCGTATTCGGCCAGGATCCGGCCGAAGGCGGCAAAGACCCGGACGACGTCGGCCAGGTAGTACTGCAGGTAGGTCTGCACCAGGTACTGGCCGAGCATGACCAAAAACCGCGTGAAGTAGACCCAGCGGAAGTCAGGATCCAGCCAGGGGAGGCGAAGGCTCTCAAGGAATCCCTCCCGGCGCGGCATAGGATCCCTGGGTTCCCGGACGTAGCGCAAGGTGATCCCGGCGGCGGCGAGGTTGAGGAGGGCTGCAACCCAAAAGAGAAGGGCGAGCGAGCTTGCCAGGAAGCCGAAAAGCCCGGCGGCGATCTGGGCGCTCGCCTGGAGCGCCCCCATCCAGCCGGAGGCGGTTCCCCGGTGGTTTGGGGGGACGAGGTCGGGGATCAGGGCGGCGTAGGGGCCGGTGGCGAGATCGTCGGCGAGTTGCAGGAGCAGGTAGCCAAGGGAGAGCACCCCGTAGCTCGGAGCGTAGGCCATGAGCAAAAGGGCAAAGGCGGTGAGGACCGCTCCTACCGCGAGATAGGGGAGCCGACGGCCACGGCGGCTCGGTAGGCGGTCGGAGAGGTAGCCGAAAAGCGGCGGGCCCAGGGTGGCCATCACCGCCCCCACCCCGAAGAGCAGCCCGAGCCGGCTCGCTTTCTCGGCGGCGGGGACGAGCTCGGCGACCCGCGCGGGCAAGAGGACGAAGAGGACCAGTGTCCACTTGAAGGCGGTGGCGAACCAGTAGATCGAGAGGACGAAGAACCAGCGGCCGGTGTAGGGGCGCACTGCCCGCGATTATAGCGGGGTGGCCTCGGGCACTACGAGCAAGGGGAGCTCGGCCTGGTACATGAGCTCGACCACGGTCCGGCCGAGCCGGGTGCGCTGGCTGGACTTGGCCCGGGAGCCGACGACCAATAGATCCACGTCGTGCTCGGCGGCGAGATCCAAAAGCCCGGTGCTCTCCTCGCCGCGCTCGAGCACCAGCCGCTCCTCAGGGATCCCGAGCTTTTCAAGGAGCGCCTTCTTGGCGTGCCCCACCACCTCGGCCTCTTGCATCAGCTCCGGGGGAAGGTAGGTGGGGATGCAGCAGGAGCCGGGCATCAGGCTCACGAGGTGGAAGGCGATCACCTCGGCGCCGGTGGCCTCGGCCAGGGCGCTCGCGTACTTCCAGGCCGAGAGCCCGGCGGAGGAGTCGTCCACCGCCGCCGCGATCCGGCCAAGCCGGGTGAGCGGACGCTTTTCGTCCACCAGCAGGACCGGGACCTCGCCCCGGTGAAGCAGGTAGTGGGAGACCCCGCCCCGAGCTACCCGCTCAAGCGGGCTCCTGCCCTCGGAGGCGAGCACCGCGAGCCGCCGCTGGATCGCCTCGCCGGCCACCTCGCGGACCGGGTTGCCGTGGTGGATCAGGGTCTCGACTCCCTCGGGTGCGAGGGCAGAAAGCGCCCGGCGGGCGAGCTCCTCGAGCACCCGGCTCGCTTCCTCCAGGGGCGGGCGGTAGCGCTCCTCCCAGACCGCGGCAAACCGCCGGGGCGCACCTCGTAAGTAGCGGTCCTCGACCACGTGGAGCACCGCCACCGGCCAGCCGAGGCGTTCGGACAGCGTGGTCGCGCTTTGGATCACGCTCTGGCTCGAGCTCGAAAGGTCCACGGCGGCGAGGATGCCCTCTTTCATGGCCTGATCCTCCTTATCTCCAGGATAGCGCCGGGCTCCCTATAATTGTCCCGTGAAGCTCGAGCTCAGGGGCCGCGTCCTCACCCTCGACCGCCCGCGGCTGATGGGGATCGTGAACCTCACCCCCGACTCCTTCTCGGACGGGGGTCGTTTTCTTGCGGTGGAGGCCGCCCTCGCCCACGCCCGGCGGCTCGTCGAGGAGGGGGCGGACCTCCTCGACCTCGGGGCCGAGTCCACCCGGCCAGGGGCGGACCCGGTGCCCCTTGAGGAAGAGCGGCGGCGGCTTTTCCCGGTGCTCGAGGCGGTGCTTTCGCTCGGGGTGCCGGTGAGCGTGGACACCCGTAAGCCCGAGATCGCCGAGGAGGCGCTCATGCTCGGCGCCCACATGATCAACGACACCAGCGGGCTCGCCGACGAGCGCATCGCCGAGGTCGCCGCCCGCCACGAAGCGCCGCTCGTGGTGATGCACACCCCGGACCCCGATCCCCGCCGGATGATGGCGGCCGCCCGCTACCTCGACGTGGTCGCCGAGGTACGGGCCTTCCTCTTAAAGCGCGCCCGGCGGGCCGAGCGGCTCGGGGTTCGTCAGGTGGTCCTCGATCCCGGGTTTGGCTTCGGCAAGAAAAAGGAACATAACCTCGTGCTCCTCGCCCGGCTCGCCGAGTTCGCCGGCCTCGGCTACCCCCTGCTCGTGGGCTTCAGTCGCAAACGCACCATCGGCGAGCTCACCGGCGTCGAAGCCCCGGACCAGAGGGTCTGCGGCAGCGTGGGAGCCCACCTCGCCGCCGCCCAGAGGGGTGCGCGGCTCCTCCGGGTGCACGACGTCGCCGCCCACCGCGAGGCCCTCGCGGTGTTTTGGGAGGTGGAGGCTTGGGCCGGATCGTCCTAGCCGGGCTCGAGTTCTACGGCCGCCACGGCGCCCGCCCCGAGGAGAACCGGCTCGGGGCCCGGTTCGTGGTGGACGTCGAGATGGAGGTCGCCTTCGAGGGCAAGGGGGACCGGATCGAGGCCACCGTGGACTACGCCGCGGTTTACGCCCGGGTGGAGGAAGCGGTGAAGGGGCGCCGCTTTTACCTCATCGAGGCCCTCGCCGAGCACATCGCGAACGAGCTGCTCGGGGCCTTTTCCAACCTCGAGGCGGTGCGGGTCCGGGTCCACAAGCCCCACGCCCCCATCCCCGGGGTCTTCCGCGACGTCTTCGCCGAGGTGGAGCGGCGCCGTGGCTAGGGCGCTCATCGCGCTCGGCTCGAACCTCGGTGACCGCGCCGGCTACCTGCTCTCGGGGATCGCCGCGCTCAGCCGGGCGGGGGTTCGCGTGGAGGCGCTTTCCCGGATCTACGAGACCGAGCCGGTAGGCCCGCCGGGCCAGGGGCGCTACTTGAACCAGGTGGCGCGGGTGGAGACCGAGCTTGGTCCCGGGGAGCTGCTAAAGCTCTTGCTCGCGGTGGAAAAGGCCCACGGCCGCGCCCGGGCGGTGCGCTTTGGTCCCCGCACCCTCGACCTCGACCTCCTCGACTACGAGGGGCGGGTACTGGACCAGCCGGGCCTGACTCTTCCCCACCCCCGCATGCATACGCGGGCCTTCGTGCTGGTGCCCCTTTTGGAGGTGGCCCCCGAGTGGCGGCACCCCCGGCTCAAAAAAAGCGCCCGGGAGCTCCTCTCAGGGCTCGACGTCGGCGGGGTGCGCCCCTACCTCCTCGAGGATCCGGGGCCGGACCTCCCCGAGTAGGTAGAGGCTCCCGGCGACGACGACGAGGGCGGCGGGGTGGGCTCTCCTGGCCTCGGCCCGCGCGCGGTGGGGATCGGGGACGACCCGGGCCCCGGGAAAAAGCGGCCGGAGGTCCTCTGGGTCCGCGCTTCGCTCGCCGGGGTACTGGGTGAGGTAGACCGCTTCGAAAAGCCCGGTGAGCGCCCTCGCCATGCCGGCGTGGTCCTTGTCGCGGCTCGCGGCGAAGACGAGGACCTTGGCCCGATCCGCAAAGTGGTCTTTGAGCGCGCGGGCGAGCGCCCGGGCCCCCTCGGCGTTGTGGGCGCCGTCTAGGAGGTAGGGGCCGAGGCGCTCGAGCCGGCCCGGGTTTCGGAGGCGGAGAAGCCCGGCCCGGATCGCGGCCTCGGGGGTGCCAAGCCGCTTTGCCGCCGCCACGGCGAGGGCAAGGTTTTCCCCCTGGTGGCGGCCGAGCAGGGGGGCGTCGTAGGTGCGTCCGGAGAAGCCGAAGCGGATCCCCCCCTCCCGGGCCACAACGAAATCGGGGCGCACCGGCTCTAGGGGGGTGCCGAGCTCCCGGGCGCGGGCTTGAAGGGCGGCGAGCGCCTCGCCGGTGGCGCTCGTGAGCGCGGGGACCCGGGGGCGGAAGATCCCCGCTTTTTCGCGGGCGATGGCGGTGAGGGTCTCGCCCAGGAACTGGGTGTGGTCAAAGCCGATCGCGGTCACCAGGCTGAGCACGGGGTCGGCGGCGTTGGTGGCGTCGAGCCTTCCGCCCAGGCCGACCTCGAGCACCCCCACCTCCACCCCCTCCTCGGCGAAGTGGAGCATGGCGAGGGCGGCGCTCGCCTCGAAGAAGGTGGCCCCGGTGGCCTCGACATGGGGCCGGAGTTCCCGGATTCGGGCGAGGAGTACCTCTTCCTCGATCTCCCGCCCGTCCACCACGAACCGCTCACGGTAGTGGGTCAGGTGGGGGGAGAGGAAGAGCCCGGTCTTCCGGCCGGAGGCGGCGAGCATCGCGGAGAGCGCCCGGGCGGTGCTGCCCTTGCCGTTGGTGCCGGCAACCAGCACCGGGGCGAACCGTCGCTCGGGGTGGCCGAGGCGCGCAAGCAGCGCCCGAATGCGCTCGAGCCCGGGGCGGAGCCCCATCCGCCGCCGGGCGAAAAGCCACGCGAGCTCAGCCTTCAAGGTGCTTTCGGGCGCAGTCCTCGCAAAGGCCCTCGAAGGTGAGGCGAACCGCGTTGAGGCGCACCCCCGGGTTTTGCGCCTGGGCCTTTTCCAGGAGGTGGGGGAGTTTGAGCTCGAGGTCCACCACCGCGCCGCAGCCGGTGCAGTAGAGGTGGGCGTGGGGGTGGGTGAAGGCGTCGTAGCGGGTGGCGCCGCCGGTGTGGAGGGCGAGCACCTTCCCTTCCTTCACCAGCGCGTCCAGGGTGCGGTAGACCGTCCCCAGGCTGATCGTGGGCACCTTCTTCTTGACCTCCTGGTAGATCCAGGCGGCGTCGGGGTGGCTCCGGGTGCTTTTTAGCACCTCCATCACCGCTTTCCGCTGGCGGGTCATTCTACGCATCGGCATCGCGCGCCTCCTTCAGAATGGCCTCGCCGCCCTGCTCCAGGATGTCGGCGGCGAGCTCCTCGCCGAGCTCGGCCGCCTCCTCCGGGGGGCCGGCGATCTCGCCGCGCAAGAGCTCGCTGCCGTCGGGGGAGGCCACCACCCCCTCGAGCCGGAGCTCCCCCTCTTCCAGGTAGGCCAGTGCCCCGGCGGGGGCGAGGCAGCCGGCTCCGAGCCGGGCGAGGAAGGCCCGCTCGGCGGTGATGCGGAGCTGGGTCTCGCGGTGGTTTAAGGAGTAGGCGAGCTCCTCGGCGAGGTCGTCCCCGAGCCGGACCTCAAGGGCGAGCGCCCCCTGCCCCGGCGCCGGGAGCACGATCTCGGGGTCCAAGAACTCGTCGATGCGGTTTCTCAGGTCGAGCCGGAGGAGCCCGGCGGCGGCGACCACGATCGCGTCCACCTCGCCGGTTCCGAGGAGCTTGAGGCGGGTATCCACGTTGCCCCGGATGGGCACGATCTCAAGGTCGGGTCGGTAGGCGAGGAGCTGGGCCTTCCGGCGCACCGAGCTGGTGCCCACGCGCGCGCCCTTGGGGAGCTCGTCCAGGCGCCGGGCGGTGTTCCGGCCCACCAGCGCGTCCCGGGGGTCGACCCGCTTGGGGACCGAGGCCAGCTTCAGCCCCTCGGGCGTTTGGGTGGGAAGGTCCTTGAGCGAGTGCACCGCGATGTCGATCTCGCCCTCGAGGAGGGCCCGCTCGATCTCCTTCACGAAGATGCCCCGCTCCCGGGGGTCGGCCCCGCGGTCGCCCGAGGTGGTGAGGGTGCGGATGGTGAACTCGGTCTCCGGCCACTGCTCCTTGAGTCGCTCGACGACCCAGCGGGTCTGGCTAAGCGCCAGCTGGCTCCCGCGGGTGCCTAGGATGACCGCGCGCATACGGCCCCCATGATACGAAAGCGCTAACGGCCGGGGGGGAGCAGGGTAAGGCGTTCGCCGGTCTTGAGCCGGGTGTCAAGCCCCTTCAGGTAGCGCACGTCCCGGCCCCCGACCAGCACGGTCCAGCGGGGTTTTAGGGCGTAGACGAAGCCTTCCTCCATCCAAAGCCCTTCCTCCACCGCCACCGGTTCGGCGTCGAGCGCCTGATCGGCGAGGTTGGGCTCGAAGGCGAAGACCTTCTCGAGCGCCTCCCGCACGGTGCCGTGGACCAGCCGGACCTCGAGGGGCTCGGGCAGGGCCGGACGGGCGATCCCGAGGGCCTCGACCTCGATCACCACCCGCCCCTGGGAGAGCGCCATAGCGGCTTCGAACCCCTGCCGCATCACCTCCTCCTGGGCGGTGAGGTAGGCCGCCCAGAGGCCCACGCGGTCCTTTTCCACCACGGTGCTGAAGGCGTTCAGCACGTAGGCGTAGGCCATCGAAACCCACTCCGGGGGCACGAAGCGCTTCTCGGGTCCGTAGCCGGCGTGGACGCGTCCGGCCTGGTGCAGGTAGCGGGCGAACTCGCGGCTGGTGTCCACCCCGATGGTGCGCCCCATCCAGGCGGAGAAGAAGGTGCGGCGGATCCTGAGCTCGTCCTCCGGGACCCGGGACTCCCAGCCCAGGGCCCTCGCGGTGTCGGGGAATCGGGCGAGCGCGTCGTAGGCGGCCTTGATCCATTCGGCGGCGTGCTCCAAAAGCCTTTCGGCGTCGAGGTACATGCGGCGTTTGGCGGCGTCGTCGATGCCGGCGAAGGCGAGCAGCTTGGAAAAGCGTTCCTCGGGGAAGGGAGGGAGCTCGAGCGCCCCCGCGATCCGGGCTTCTTCACCCCACTTCACGGCCATACCTAAAGCCTAGCAAAATTCAAAAAGGGCGCCCGGAGCTGGCTCCGGGCGCCCTTGGGCAAGTCGGCTTAGGCCTTCTCGGCCAGGTGCCCCCATTTCTTCATGAACTCGTCGAAGTCGAGTTCGTAGTAGTCCTTGTTGACCTCGGTGTAGACCTGCCACTCCTCGGGGAGGTCCTCCTCGGGGAAGATGGCCGAGACCGGGCAGGCCGGGACGCAGGCGCCACAGTCGATGCACTCCTCGGGCTGGATAAAGAGCATGAACTCGCCCTTATCCTCTTCCTCGGTGGGGTGGATGCACTCGACGGGGCAGACCTCGACGCAGGCCCGGTCCTTGGTCCCGATGCAGGGCTCGGCGATGACGTGAGCCATTCCCAATCACCTCCTTTACTCCCCTAGCTTGCGGGGTACGCTTCGCCGAAGTCAAGGGCGCATGCCCTAGTCGAGCCGGTAGCGGCTGAGCAAGGGGCGAACTCGCTCGAAAACGGCCTCGGGAAGCTCGGCGACTTCGGGCCAGGGCCGCGCCCCTTCTTCGGGGAACTTCGTGGTGCCATCCAAGACCAAAACCGGCCCAAAGGGGGCCTCCTCCACCCAGGCGTCCCGTACCGGGTCGAGGTTCGCGAGCAGAAGCCACATTAGCGAGTAGGCGTTTTGAGGGTCCACCCGGGCGTCGGTAAGGAGCAAAACCCGCGTACCCCGGGCGGCCTCTTGGCTAAGGACCTCCCGGGCGAGGGCTCGCGCCTGGTGAGGCCGCCTCTTTTCCAGGGTGAGGGCGAGTACGCCGGGCCAGGCGGCCTGGGCACGCGCCTCGGGATGGGCGACGGGCCCGGGCGTGGGAGGTGGAGGAACCGGCCCACCCTCGGCGGGGAGCTTGGAAGTGCCGTCTAGGATCAGCTTGCCGCCGTAGGCCACCTCCTTCGGGGCGTGGTCGAGCTCGTCCAGGGGGCCTTTGAGGATGAGGGTGTGGGCTTTGGGATCCAGGTTTTCCACCGCCTTCAAAAAGGCGGAGAACCCCGGCTTTACCGGGACCCCCGCGTCCACCACCACCATCATCTTGGTGAGGCTCATCTGCCCCAGGCCCAAAAGGGCGTAGGCGGCTTTATAGCCTTGGCCGGGGAAGCGCTTTTCGATGCTCAGATTCACCCAGTTGTGGGCTACCCCCTCGGGGGGCATGTGGTAGTCCACGAGCTCGGGCACGACGGTCTTCGCCGGGGGTAAAAAGAGCCGTTCGCTGGCCTCGATCAGCCAGGCGTCCTCCATCGGGGGCACGCCCACGATCGTCGAGGGGTAGATCGCGTGCTTCCGGTGGGTGAGGGCGGTGACGTGGAAGACGGGGAAGCGGTCCTTGGGCGTGTAGAAGCCGGTGTGGTCGCCGAAGGGGCCCTCGAGCTCAAAGGGCTCCACCGGATCCACGTACCCCTCGAGCACGAACTCGGCCTCCGCCGGCACCGGGAGGTCCACCGTCTTGGCCCGCACCAGCTCCACCGGCCGCCCCCGGAGGAAGCCCGCCAGGTGGTACTCGCTGATCCCGGGGAGCTCGGGGAGCGGCGCGGTGGCGGCGTAGGTGAGCACGGGGTCGCCGCCTAAGGCCACCGCCACCGGAAGCTTCTTCCCAAGCGCCCGGGCCTTTTCGAAGTGACGGCGGCCGGTCTTGTGCAGTTGCCAGTGCATCAGGGTGCGGTTTTTCCCCACCACCTGCATCCGGTACATCCCGACGTTGAGCTCGCCGGTTTCCGGGTCCTTGGTGATCACCTGGGGGAGGGTGATGAAGGGGCCGCCGTCCTTCGGCCAGCACTTCTGCACCGGAAGGCGCGAGAGGTCCACCGCCTCCCCGGTCTGGACCACCTCCTGCACCGGCGCCCGGGCGACCCGTTTGGGAAAGAGCCCCTTGAGCTCCTTGAGCTTGGGCAAAAGGGCGACCATGCCCCGGAGCCCGGGCTCGGGGGCGAGGGCGAGCAGGCGCTCGACCCGCTCTGCGAGTTCTTCCAGGCGCCGGACCCCGAGCGCGAAGGCGGTGCGCTCGGGAGTGCCGAAAAGGCCGATCACGAGCGGGAAGTCTTTCTCCCGGACGTTCTTGAAAAGGAGTGCCGGCCCGCCAGTTTTAAAAGCGCGGTCGGCCAGGGCGGTGATCTCGAGCTCCGCCGAGACCGGCTCCTCGATCGCGAGCAGCTCCCCCCGCGCCTTGAGCGCCCGGAGGTAGGCGCCGAGGTTCCGAAACACGAGCTCAGCTTACCCGGCCCGCCGGCTTTCCTCGACCAGCCGCTCGAGCACCCGCGCCGGCGCGCCCTCGCTCAGGAGGGCCCTTGCCCGCTCGACCCCGGCCCGGAGGCTCTCCGCCCGCCCCGCGGCGTAGATCGCGGCCCCCGCGTTCAGGGCGACGGCGTCGGCCTTGGGGCCGGTCTCCTCGCCCGCGAGGATCCTGCGGAGGACTTCCGCGTTTTCCTCCGGGGTGCCGCCCTTCAGGGCCTCGATCGGCGCGGGTTCCAGCCCGAGCTCGCGGACGTGGAGGTGGTAGCGCCGGATCCCGCCTCCGGAGAGCTCCAGCACCTCGTTCTCCCCGAGCACGAGCTCGTCCGCCCCCTCGCCGTGGACGACGAGGGCCCTTTTCACCCCCAGCGCGGAAAGCGCCCGGGCCATGGGCTCTAAGAGCGCGGGGTCGAAGACCCCGAGCAGGAAGTAGGCGGGCCGCGCCGGGTTCGTAAGCGGCCCGAGCAGGTTGAAGACGGTGCGGACCCCGAGCTCCGAGCGCACCGGGGCGACGTGCCGCATCGCCGGATGGAAGCTCCGGGCGAAGAGGAAGCCGATCCCCACCTCGCGGACCAGGCGCGCGACCGCCTCGGGCTCGAGCTCGATCCTGACCCCGAGCGCCTCGAGCACGTCGGCCGAGCCCGACTTGGAGCTCGCCGCCCGGTTCCCGTGTTTCGCCACCGGAATCCCGGCGGCGGCGGCGACGAAGGCGCTCGCGGTCGAGAGGTTGATCGTGCCCTTGCCGTCGCCGCCGGTGCCGACGATGTCGAGGGCCTCGAGTCCCCCGAGCTCCACCGGCCGCGCCGCCTCCCGCATCGCCCGGGCGAACCCCGCGATCTCCTCCTCCCGTTCGCCCCGCACCTTGAGCCCGATCAGCATCCCCGCCATCTGGGCGGGGGTGAGCCGCCCCGCCATCACCGCCTGCATCAGGCGGTAGGCCTCCTCTTCGCCAAGCCCTTTTCCTTCGAGCACCTTCCTGAGTTCTTCCATCGTCCTACCTCCCCAAAACGACCTCGGCGAGCCAGGCCGGGGCCCGCTCGCGGTTTTGCGCGCTGAGCGTCAGCACCGAACAGGATTCCCGGACCTTGCGGACGAGCGGGTCGTCGCTTTTCGCGTGCACGCTGCCGATCGTCGGTTTTTCGCTTTGAAGCGCGGCCTGGATCGCTTCCCTTAGTCCCGGGTCCTTAAGCTCCATCGGCCCCACCTCGTCGATCGCGACGACCTGGGCCCGGGAAAGCGCCGCGTGAAGTGCCCGCTCGGCGAGCCGGAGCCCCTCCTCCACCAGCCGGTAGCGGCCCACCCGCACCTCGCCGGGACCGAGCTCGGAAAGCCGCGCCCGCTCGCCGCTGCTCACGTCCTCGACGAAAAACCCCACCCGCCGCCCGGCCTCCCGCACCTCGCCGGTCAGAAACCCGCCGAGCTCGAGCCCCAGCTCCCGAAGCCGCTTTACCGCTCGCTTGACCGCGGTGGTCTTGCCGATCCCCGGGGGTCCGGTGACGAAGCGGCAGGGCTTCAACCCCGCACCACCTCCAAAAACCGCTTCAAGATCTCGAGCCCCACCCCGGTCAGGATGCTCTCGGGGTGGAACTGGACGCCGAAGGTGGGGTGCGCCCGGTGGACCAGCCCCTGGACCACCCGCGTTCCCTCCTCGTCCACCCAGGCGTTCACCCGGAGGACCTCGGGCACGTCCACCACCATGAGCGAGTGGTAGCGGGTGGCGACGAAGGGCGAGGGGAGCCCCTCAAAGAGGGCGGAGCCGTCGTGCTGGATCGGGCTCGTCTTCCCGTGCATCGGCTTCGGGGCCCGCACCACCCGGCCCCCGAAGGCCTCGCCGATCGCCTGGTGGCCGAGGCAGACCCCGAGGATGGGGTACTTCCCCGAGTAGCGCCGGATCGCCGCCACCGAGTGCCCGGCCTCGGCCGGGGTCGCCGGCCCCGGGCTGATCACGATCCCGTCGGGGTCGAGCTGCTCGATATCGTCGAGGTCGAACCGGTCGTTCCGCCAGACCGTGAGCCGGGCCCCCAGCTGGCCCAGGTAGTCGGCGAGGTTGTAGGTGAAGGAGTCGTAGTTGTCGATGATTAAAAGGTGCGTGGTGCCTTTCATGGTTTGCCCTCCCAGTGCCGGAGGTAAGCGGAAAGCCTCTTGGTGAGGCGTTCAAGCTCGGAGTAGGCGGGCGGGTAGCTTCCGGCATAGCCCAGCGGTTCAGCGATTTTGAGCAGGGTGAAGACTTCGTAGGCGCTGCCGTGGGAGATCCGGGCAAAGCGGGCGATTTCCCCGGCCCGCGCCCGCCCTAGGCCTTCGGCCAGGTTGGCCGGGACCGAGACCGCGGCCCTTCGGATCTGTTCGGCCTCGGGCCATGCCTGGCCTAGGCGGTAAATGGTTTGGCTAAGAGCCACGGCTTCGTTCCCGATTTCGAGCTGTTCAAGGCTCCTGGGGCCCGGGTTCATGGCTTGCTCCTTCCCACGCACTACGTACCACGTACTCCATACGGCTCGCCGAGCCCCTGCTCCGCGAGCGCGACCGCCCGCATCATCGCCTTCGCCTTGTTCTCGATCTCCTCGTACTCCCGCTCGGGAACCGAGTCGGCGACGATGCCGGCGCCGGCCTGCACGTGCACCTTGCCGTCCTTGATGACGAGGGTGCGCAGGGTGAGGGCCATGTCCATGTGGCCGTCGTAGGCGAAGTAGCCGAAGGACCCGCCGTAGGGGCCGCGGCGGAGGGGCTCGAGCTCCTCGATGATCTCCATCGCCCGGATCTTCGGCGCCCCCGAGATCGTCCCCATGGGGATCACGCTGGCGAGGGCGTCGAGGGGGGTCTTCCCCTCCTTTAGCACGCCCTCCACGGTGGAGACGATGTGCATCACGTGGGAGTAGCGCTCCACCACCATCAGCTCGGGCACCTTCACGCTCCCGTACTCGCTGACCCGGCCGAGGTCGTTGCGGGAGAGGTCCACGAGCATCACGTGCTCGGCCCGCTCCTTCTCGTCTTTGAGGAGTTCCTCGGCGAGGGCGCGGTCTTCCTCCTCGGTCTTCCCCCGGGGGCGGGTGCCGGCGATCGGCCGGGTCACCACCCGCCGGCCGTCGGAGCGGAGGAGGCTTTCCGGGCTCGCCGAGACCAGGGTCACCTCGCCGAGCTCGAGGTAGCCCATGTAGGGGCTCGGGTTCACGGTGCGAAGCGCCCGGTAGATGGCGAAGGGGTGGACGCCGAGCTCGCTCGAAAACCGCACCGAGGGCACCACCTGGAAGATGTCGCCGGCGTAGATGTACTCCTTGGCCTTATTGACCGCCTCCAAAAACGCCTCCCGGCTCATCCAGGGGGTAAACGCGTGCTGTTTCCCGCCCCGTTCCCCGGGCACGCCGGGGAGCGGCCCTTTGAGCCTCGCCTCGGCCCAGGCGAGCTTTTCGAGCGCCTCCTTCTCCGCGCTCGGGCCCCCGCCCACCGCCGGGGCCATGAGGTGGACGACCTGGCGGAAGTGGTCGAAGACCACGGTGATCTCGGGCTCCACGAAGAGGAGGTCGGGGGCGCCCAGGTCGTCGGGGTTCTCGGCCGGGAGCGCCTCGTAGTAGCGCACCAGGTCGTAGGCCACGTACCCCACCGCCCCGCCAAAAAAGGGCGGCAGCTCGGCCTCGGCCTCGGTCTCGCGGTAGATCGCCTCGTACAGGGTGCGAAGGGGGTCCTTGGCCTCGACCTCGTCGTGGTTGATGGTGAAGACGCCGTCTTTGAGGCGGAAGACGCGCCTGGCCCCGACGCCCAAGATTGAGTAGCGGCTCCAGCGCTTGCCGGCCTCCACCGACTCGAGGAGAAAGCTCGGGCTCTTCTTCTCGGCGAGCTTCAAATACGCGGTCACCGGCGTTTCCAGGTCGGCGAGCACGGTGCGGCTTACGATCTTCGTCTTCATCGCGCCCTCCCCAAAAGAAAAACCCCCGGGCGAAAACCCCGAGGGCCAGACGCCTCCCGCCCCCGGGGCTAGCCGGGCCACCAGCGGCGGAGGGCGAAGGCCTTCATTACCCAGCAGTTTAACCGGCCGGCCATGCCTCTGCAAGGTAGGGATGATTTTTTCGCTTACCGCTTGACAATGCACGAATGCTGAACCTAAACTTGAAACGGAGGCGAAAAATGAAGGGCTTACGCTGGGGTTCGGCTTTAGCGATGGCCATCGGGCTTTTGCTTTCGGGCTGCGGGACCCAGTCTAGAAACACCCCCCCCAACACACATCCAACTTCGAACGGGTTCCCGCCTATTTAGGCCAGGCGCTGGCGGTGGCCGCGGCGTCGCTTGACCGCGAGATCACCCCCGAAACGGCGAGGAACCTGTACGTGACGACCACGCTGGTCTACGACCCCCTCGGCCGCCCGGCCTTCTGGGCCAACCTGCTCACCGACGCCCCACTCGCCTTCCAGGCCGCGCTGGAGAAGGCCGGCCAAGGGGAGGAGATCTACCTCACCGGCGCCGCCACCAACCGCACCTTCCACGCCGATAGCTTCCGGGCCGGGGTGGTGAGAAAGCTCCTGGACGTCTGCCCGAACTGCAGGCTGGTGTACTACGCCCATACCCTCTTTGCCGCCGACGGCGACACCTGGTACGGCCCCGACGGCCGGCGCCTGCCGCCGGAGGCGGTGGAGCAGGCCAAGAAGGTTTTCGGTCGGATCGCCGCCTCGGTCGAGCAAAGCGACCTCCCCACCGAGATGCAAAAGCGCTGGGAGCGGCTTTCGCGGGAGTCGGGAACGCCGCCGGGGGTGAGCCCGCACGCGGCCGAGGCGGAAAACCCCCCGCCCCTGCACGTGGGCACCCAGTTCTTCCGCACCGCCGGAAGCGCCCGGCCCCAGTACGAGGACTGGCACGGCTGCATCAGCTGGTTCCTTTGGTGGTGTACCGCCTACAAGCGCACGGGGCACGTGGGACGGTACCAGGGGTACGACTTTAAAAACAGACAGTGGATTCACTACCGTATCGGCTGGCAGACCCAGCCCCGCCAGGACTACGGGAACCCCCGGAACGCGCCCCACGAGACCGACCCCGACAACCTTTGGGGAGCCTGGGACTTTGGCAACGCAGGGCTCAAGATCGGGCGCGAGTTCAGCGGCGGGGAATACCTCGTCGGCTGTGGCCCCATGAGCGTGGCCCGGCTGCTCGACTGGGCCCGGGCCGCCGGCGACCTGGGAAGCTCGGTGACCCTGCGGCTCCCGCGCGACGACTTCTCGTACTCAGGCACGAGCGTGACCATCGCCCGCTCGGAGGACCCGCACCTCTTCATGCAGATGGTCTTCTGGCCGGTCAAGGTGGGGGTGCGCACGGTCGCCGGCGAGGGCAACAAGAACGTCTACTCCGCCTGGCTCTCCTGGCGGATGTGGTCGCACCACTTCATGGGGGAAACGATGACCCTGCCCTCCCATCTCCTGAGCGGGGCCAACGCCTGGCTCGCCGACAACCGGTGGCCCCAGCGGCTCGACGGCACCTGGCTGCGGGACCTCGACCTGCCGAGCGTCCTAGGTGGGGCCATACCGAATCCCATTGACTGGGTGGTGTACACCCAGAACACCTGGCGCGTGAACGGCATCCTGCGGGGCTCGATCGGCGCCGCACCAGGTCAGGACCGGCCGGCGATCGCGCTTTACCAAAACGACGTCAGGGGATCGGTGAACGGCATTCGCTTCGGAAGCCTGCACTACGCCATGGTGAAGAAGTACGAGATCATCGAGTACTGGGACTGGTCCTCCAACTGGGTCGAGCTCTCGAGCGGGAGCAACGATTCCAACTACTGGAACGGGAGTACCAAGGTTTACCTGAGCGACTACTACGACCTCACCTTCGGGGCGTACCGGCTTCGCTAGGAGGTGGTGTATGAACCGCCGACGCGCGCTTGGGCTCTTGCTCCTGCTA
>CAYYAB010000029.1:0-16218 GCA_964469895.1 uncultured bacterium
CGCCTTCTAAGCGGTAGGTCGGGGGTTCGAATCCTCCCGGGCGCGCCACGATTCGGGGCGCACGCCCCGTTCGTTTTTGCCATGCGGGAGTTTACCCTCGAGGACTTCGACTACGAGCTTCCCGAGGACCGGATTGCGCAAGAAGGCGCCGAGCCCCGGGACGCCGCCCGGATGCTGGTGGTCCACCGCGACGATCGGCCCTTCGAGCACCGCCGGGTGCGGGACCTGCCGGAGTATCTCCGGGAGGGGGACGTCCTGGTCTTGAACCGAAGCCGGGTGATCCCGGCACGGCTCTTTGCCAAGAAGGCCACCGGGGCCCGGATCGAGGTGCTCTTGGTGCGGGAGGAGGCGCCCGGGGTCTGGCTTTCGCTCCTCAGGCCGGCGCGCAAGGCTCCGCCGGGTACCCGCCTTTACTTCGAAGCCGGGGAGGCGGAGGTCTTGGAGATCGCCGAAGAGGGGCTCCGGCGGCTTCGCTTTTTCACCGACCCGTGGGCCCTCATGGCGCGGGCCGGGCGGGCGCCGCTTCCCCCGTATATTCGCGCGGAGGTGCCCTTCGAGCGCTACCAGACGATCTTCGCGAAAACCCCGGGCTCGGTGGCGGCGCCCACCGCCGGGCTGCACTTCACCGAGCCGCTCATTACCCGTATCCGGAAAAAGGGTGTTTTAATCCGCTACCTCGAGCTCCACGTGGGTCCCGGCACCTTCCGCCCGGTGAAGGGCCGGATCGAGGACCACCGGATGCACGAGGAGGCGTACTTGGTCCCCGAGGAAACCGCCGGGGCAGTGAACGCCGCCCTCGCCGAAGGCCGGCGGGTGGTGGCGGTGGGCACCACCGTGGTCCGGGCGCTCGAATCGGCTTACGAAAGGGGCCGCGTACGCCCCGGTGAGGGGCGGACCCGGCTTTTCATCCGCCCGGGGTTTCGTTTCTCCGTCGTCGGGGCGCTCCTGACCAACTTCCACCTGCCCCGCTCGACGCTTCTCATGCTGGTGGCGGCGTTCGCAGGGTACGAACGCACCATGGCGGCCTACCGCGAGGCGCTGGCCCGGGGCTACCGCTTTTACTCCCTGGGCGACGCGATGTTCATCGACTAGAGCTCGGCCCGGTAGCGGCGGCGCTCGGCCTCGATCTTTTGCTGGAGTTCCTGAATCTCCCGGAGAAGCTCGGCGCTCACCCCCTCCGCGAGCCGCGCCTTGAGCTCGGCCAGGCGGACACGGTAGTAGCCCTCGCGAAGCCGGGCGAGGGCTTTCTTGAGGGTGCGCTCGAGCTCCCCCGGCTCGGGCGGCGCGGCCAAGAGCAGACGCTCGAAGAGGATTCCCCCCTCCTCCCGCTCCAAAAGCCGCTGGCGGATTCGCCGGGGATCGTATAGGGAATCTCGGGCCAGGGCGAAAAACTCGGCTAAAAAGCTCTTTTCCGGGGGATCCACCTCGCCCTCGACGAAGCGCGCCCAGTAGCGGAGGGACTCGGGGGGCAGGGAGAGCAACAGGGCCACGACGTCGAGCTCAAGGAGCAGCACCCGGTCGGTGCTTTGCCGCGGGCTTGCGCCCGCGAGGTCGGCGGCGGTGAGCTCGGCCCGGCCCTTTTTCCGCCGGCGGCGGGCGATCAGCTCCTCGAGGGCCTCGGGGAGGAGGCCGAGCTTTTCGAGGATGAGCGCCTTCAGCGCCTCGGCCACCGGGTCGAAGGGCTCGGCGTCCAAAAGGCGGGGCAGCAGGGCCTCGAGCACCCGGCGCTTTCCTTCAGGGCTCTTTAGGTCCACCCCCCGGGCGGCCTCCTCGAAGCGAAACGCCACCTCGGAAAGGGCGTTTTCAAGCGCTTTTGCAAAAAGCTCCCGGCCGTCCTCCCGAAGCAGGAGGTCGCCGGGGTCGAGCCCCTCGGGGAGGAGGGCGGCGCGGACGTGGAAGCTTCGCACCACGTCGAGGTCGAGACCGGCGAGGGTGGCCTTGCGCCCGGCCTCGTCGGCGTCGAAGGCGAGGTAGAGGTCGGTCACCCCGAGCCGCTTCAAAAGGAGGGCCTGCTCCGGGGTGAAGGCGGAACCGAGCACCGCCACCGTCTCCCGGTAGCCCATCTGATGCAATGCGATCACGTCAAAAAGCCCCTCGACCACGATCGCCCGCTTTTTCTCCCGGATCGCCTCCCGGGCCTGGGGCAGGCCGAAGAGAAGCTCACGCTTTTTGAAGATCGGGGACTCGGGGCTATTCAGGTACTTGGGCTGGCCTTCGGGGTCGAGGGTGCGGCCGGAGAAGGCGACCACCCGGCCACTTGTGTCCAGGATCGGGACCACCAGCCGATCCCGGAAGCGGTCGTAGATCCGCCCCTCCTTTTCCGCGAGGACGCCGGCGGCGACTGCCTTTTCGAGGGGAACCCCCTCCTTCGCCAGGTACTGGGTGAGCCGGTCCCAGCCCGGAGGGGCGTAGCCGAGCTGGAAGGCCTCGACGTAGGTGGGCTTGATCCCCCGGCCCTCCAGGTAACGCCGGGCTTTCTCTCCGAGCTCGCGGCGAAAGAACGAAAGCGCCAGGGCGTTGATCTGGTAGAGGTCTTTGTCCTTCTTCTCCCGGGGGCGCTCGGGGAGCTCGACCCCGGCCTCGGCGGCGAGCCGCTCGAGGGCCTCGGCGAAGGAAAGCCCCTCGATCTTCTCCAGGAAGGTGAAGACATCCCCCCCGGCCTTGCAGCCGAAGCAGTAGAAAAGCCCCTTCTCCTCGTCGACGTAGAAGGAAGGGGTCTTTTCCTTGTGGAAGGGGCAGAGCCCCTTGTAGCGGCCGCGGCCGGCGGGCTTGAGCTCGACGTAGCGCCCTACCAGCTCCTTTAGGCTGATTCTTGATCGGATTTCTTCGCGCGGGTCCATACCCTCTTCCAGCTCGCGAGGGCGAGCCGCCCCAGGATACCGTAGCCGAGGAGGCGCTCCTCGGGGATGGGTTCAACCTCCCGGCCCTCGGCGAGAAGCAGGCTCCGCCGCCAGTACTCGAGCACCGGGAAGGGGCTCTCGAAGCGGAGCGAGGGCGCCGCTCGCCGGCCAGCGGCGCGGGCGGCCTCGGCCTTGAGCAGCCGGGCCAGGTGGTGGAAGGGCAAAAACCCCTGCCGCCAGGTCTGGCGCAGCATCTGGTCGGCGATGGTCTTGGTCTTTTCTGGCGCGTAAGGCCGGTAGTAAAGGGCGAAAGCGGCGAGCGCGAGAAAGCGCAGGTAAGGGTTTTTCGCTTTGGCCGAGCGCCGAAGTACCGAGCGGAAGGCGGGGCGGGGGTCCTCGCCCCGTTTCGCAAGGGCAACCCCGATTGCGAGTTTCAAGAATCCCTCGGTGTGGGGACTATCGGCCTGAGGCAGGAGCGCTTGGGCCCAGGAGAGCGCGGTCTCCGCTTCGCCCCTCAAGGCCGCGATTAGGGTGGCCATGGCCCCGATCCAAGGGTGGTCGCAACGGCGCAGGTGATGGGCTGCGCGGGCAGCGGCTTGCTCGATGCGACCGGTTTCGATGAGCAGGCGGAGCTCGATACCGGCGACCCGGGCATAGGCTTCGGAACAGGGGAGGTCGTCCATGGCCCTCAGGGCTTTCTTAATCTCGGCCTCCGCGGCGGGCAAGTTGCCGACGTCGAGCTCGAGCGAGCCCAGGATGGCCCGCGCCAGGGTGGCGGTGGCTGGGTCCTGGGTCTCCTGAAGCGCCTTCTTGGCGTAGCTCCGGGCGTCCCGAGGGTGGAAGTTCCGCCAGGCGAGACCGGCAAGGGCCAGCGCGATTTGCGCAGCCTTTTCCCCCGCGGTCTTATGGAGCGCGCGCTCATAGGCGCGGGCCGCTTCGGGGAGGGCCTCGGCGGCCTCAAGGCGCCGGGCCAGGGCGGCAAGCAGCGCGGGGTCGTCCGGCGGGGCGACGTTTTGGAGGACCGAGGCCGGCGCTACCTCGAGGAAGCGCTGCCAGGCCCTGTGGTCCTCGGGGTGTTGGGCGAGGTAGGCGGAAAGTGCGGTTGCCGCCTCGTGAAACTGGCCGAGCTCGATGAGGGCTTCGCCCCGGAGCTTCTGGGCGCGGGGGCTTGGGTCTTCCCGGAGGAGGTTAAGGGCGCGCTGGGGGTCTTTCTTGACCAGGCGTTCGGCGAGGTCGAGGCGCACCGGCGCGGCTTGCTCACGGGTGGTAGCGATGCTTTGGGCTTGCTCCAAGAGCATTATGGCTTTTTCGTCGGGCTCGCGGCGGGCGAGGGCCCGAAGTGCGCGGATCGCCGCTCCCCGAAGGCCGGCCTCGGTGTAGAAGCGCACCGCTTCCAGGACTTTCCCCTCCGAAAGGAGCGCCTCGGCCAGGGCCCGGAGCCAGGCCTGTTTTTTGGCTTGCGGCACCGAGGCGGCGGCCGCCCGGCGGTAGGCGCGGCTTTGAAAGACGAGACCCTCTGGGGTAGCCCGGAAGAAGCCCTCTTCAAGCAGGCGGGGCACCGCGGCCTCGACTCGCGGTCCGAGTACCGCTTCAAGGTGCGCCACCTGGATGGGTTCGGCCAGCACCGAGGCTAAGAAGAGCGCTTCCCGTGCTTCCCCCAAGGCGTCGAAGTGCGGTTGCAAAGCGGCGAGAAGCCGCTCTTCCTCGGGCCAGGGCATGAGCTGGGACATCAAACCGGGAAGGCCGTCGGCTAGCTCCGCGGCCCTTCGCCGGGCTTCGGGTTTGCTTTCCGGAAAGCGTTCGGCCAGCCAGCGCTCGGCTTCTTCGAGGGAGAGGCGATCGAGCTCAAGGGTGAGGGGGAAGCGGCCCGAGCGGGCGGTGCCGAGGATCAGCACCGGACCCTCGGCCCCGTGCCAATGCTCGAGAAAGCGGAGCAAGAGCGGGGGTGCGCGGTGAAGGCCTTCAATGAGGATTACCCAGGGTTCCTTGGCCAAACGCTGAAGCACCTCCCCCACGGCGGCTACGCCCCCTTCCTCGCAGACCTTCCCAGGACGAAAGCCCAGGGCGATCTCCATTCGGCGGTGCACGTCAGGGGGGAGATCAAGGCTCAATACGCGCTGCTTGATCCGGGGGACGCTTTCTAAGAAACCCCGTAGCCATCCGCGAAGGGAGATCCCCGGTGTAAGCGCAGGGAGACGAAGGACCCGATTGGGGTCGCGTCTTTCAAGGAAGGCCTGGGTCGCGAGCCGCTTACCTACTCCCGGGGGACCGACGAGCACCGCTACCCGCCCCTTGCCCTTTTGGACCTCCTCCCAGATCGTTTCGAGCCGGGAAAGCAGGGCATCCGTATAGGGGTTTTCCGCGGGGGCGTGAAACCTTTCTAGGCGGAAGGCTTTCAAGGGGTCGGGAAAGCCCTTGGCTAAGAGCGGGGGAAGCTCGGTGACCTCGGCGGTCTTGGTCAGGGTTCGGGTGGTGTCATCGAGGTAGACTTCCCCCGGTGGAGTCAGCGTGACCAGGCGTTGGGCCCGGTTTAGGGGGTCGCCGAAGAGCTCCCGGCCGGACAGGGTGGGCATTGCCAGGACCAGCCCGCTCGTCACCGCTGCCCGCCCTCGAAGTTTAAGGGTGCCTTCATGAAAGCGGGCCTCGACTTCGGCCACGCTCGCCGCGGCTGCCTGGAGCGCTCGATCGGCCTCTGCCCCCCGGCTTCTGCCCAGGCCGAAGACGGCGACCAAGCCGTCGCCGTACACCTTGTGGACCTGGCCGCCTTCATTCTCGATCGCCGCCCGAACCAAGGAGAAGGCGCGTTCCGCCTCCTTCCAGGCGACCTCGGCGCCGTGTTCGCGGGTGAAACGGGTGTAGTCGGAAAGGTCGAAGAAGACCACGGTGGCGAACCGCCACTCGCCGCTCGCGGTGCCAAGAGGGGCGCCGCAGTAGGCGCAGTAGAGGTAGTTATCGGGGTTGCGGCGGCGGCAGTTTGGGCATCTCATGGCCGAAACCCCATCAAAGGCGGTGCAAGCTCAACCGCGATCTGCTGGCCGAGCTCGAGGGGGGCTTCCGCGTAGACCAAGATCGGAGCCAGGCTTTCCAAGAGGTAAAAGCCTTCGCCGAACGCCCGGGTGACCTCGCCGCGTAGAAAGTAGCCACCCCCGGAAAGGCGTTTGGCTGTGGGGGGACCTTCTTCCGGAGCGTGGTGCCGGGCCACGCCATGGAGCAGGAGGGTCACCCGGCCGTGGGGCGCGGGGGGCGCACCCCGGTCGAAGGCGAAGAGGAGCCCTCCGGGCAGAGCGAGCGTGAGTAAGGGGTGGCCTACCGGTGCAGGCAGCACTTCGGCTTCGAAGGCGGCCTCGGCAAAGCGTTCGAAGAAGAGCTCGGGGCTATCCTCCAGCGCCACGCCCCATTGTATTTAGAAAACCGGCCCGATCCGGAAGTGGAGCACGCCGCGGGGGTTGGCGGAGCTAAAGCCGTAGTCGAGGCGGATGGCGGGGAACTGGACCGCCCCGTAGCCCAAGTTGAGCTGGACCCCAACGCCGAAGCCGGCGTGAAGCTCGGGGTCGTCTCCCGGGAACCAGACCGAGCCTAGATCGGCAAAGACGATGCCGATTACGGTACGGGTGAGCACGCTCTCGAAGCGGAAGTCGTAGCGGTACTCGAGCGAGCCGGCCAGCAGCCGGGTGCCGCTAAAGCTGCGGGGCGGGTAGCCCCGTAGCATGCTGATTTCGGGCTCGGACCCGCCGAGCGAGAAGTACCGGCTTTCGGGCGGTGTTCCCAGGATTGCGCCCACCACCGCCCGAACGGCGAAGACCGAGCGTCCTTCGGGGTCCTGGGCGGCGTAGGTTTTGTAGCTGGCCCAGAAGGGGGTGAACCACTGGGCAGGTTCCCCCTCGGGGAAGACCAGGCCATAACCGCCGTGGACCGTGGCTACTCGGCCCGTGGTGGGGTAGAAGGGGTCGTCGGCGTCGCTGTAGGTGAGGGTGGCGGTAGCCAGCGCGTTGGCGTAGTTTCTGGGGAGCAGGGCGCGGGCGGCGGCCTCGTCGTAGTCGGAGGAATCCGGCGGATTCAGGGTTTCAAGCTTGGTTTCGACCCACTGCCCCTCGAGCCCGGTGGCCAAGGTGATCGCCTTGGTAAGCGGCCGCGAGACCGAGAAGGAAATTCCGGAGCGGCGCTCGGTGTACTCCCAGCCGGTGTCGGTCTCCCCGTCCTTGAGCTTGAAGTTCCCGTAGGGGATGGAGTAGGCGGCAAGGTTCACCGAGGTGGGGGTTTCTTTGAAGTCGAGGAGGTCGAGGTAGAGCCAGGGGATGCGGTAGGAAAGCGAGAACGAGAGGTTTTCCCCGGCGTCGTTCTCGACGAAGGAGAGGTTCAGGCTCGCATTGTGGGCGCGGCCCCAGAGGTTCTTGTCCGAAAGACTCACCTGGCCGCTCCAGCCGCTTTGGCTCGACCAGGCGATGGCTGGGGCGATCACCACCGTCTTGGCTTCCTCGAGCTCAAGCTCCACCACCACCCGGTCCTCGCTCGGCCCCGGGGCGGTGCGCACCCCCGGGGGCCCGGCGAGGATCCCAAGCCTTAATAGCTTCCCGATCCCCTCCCGGATCGCGGGGACCGAGAAGAGTGCGCCTGGTTTCGGAAACTCCCTGAGGATTACGAAGTCCTGGGTTCGGTGGCCGCCCTTCCACTGGAGGCGGTAGCCCGCGATCCGTACCTCCCGGAGCCGGATCACGTAGATGCCCTTCTCGAAGCGGTAGTCGGGCTTCAGGACGAGCGCGTACCCGGCCTTTTGGTAGTAGGCGGCGAGCCGCTCAAAATCCGCCTGGGCGAGCTGGGGGGAGAAGGGGTCGCCCACTTTTTGGACGAGCTGGGCCTTGAGCTCCTCCTCCGAAAAAGCGGTGGCCCCCTCGATCCGGATCTCCCGGATGGGCCCGTAGGTTCGCTCACCGAGCTCGAAGCGAATCCGCACCCCGTCCTT
The DNA here is from genome assembly GCA_964469895.1 of uncultured bacterium. Classification (GTDB taxonomy): domain Bacteria; phylum Deinococcota; class Deinococci; order Deinococcales; family Marinithermaceae; genus WFXV01. The sequence goes on from CAYYAB010000029.1 coordinate 7,801, forward strand.
TTCGGGCTTGGCGTCAAAACGCACCTCGCGCCCAAGCTCGCGGGTCAGCTCGGCCACCGCCTCCACCAACCGGTCGTAGTTGAAGGGATCCCCCACCTTGACGGGGGCGTAGGGGAGACCGTCCGCGTCCACCGCGCGCACGCGGAGCTCCCTCAGGTGCACCTCGAGGACGCCGTCCGCGAGCCGGGTGCGCTCGGGGTCTACGCCGCTCCCCCGGTACCCCCGCTCGGCGTAAAGGGCCCCCACTTGCCGCACCGCCTCTAGGTAGCGCTCCCAGACGAACTTGCCCCCCTGCACGAGGGGAGTAAAGGCCGCCTTGATGGCTTCCTCGGGCACCCAATGGGCTCCTTGGATGCGTAGGCCGGTCAAGGGAACCTCCTCCACCACCGTAAAGACGAGGTGGACGCCGTCCTCCTTTTTCGCGACCGCGAGCTTCACCTCCGGGGTGAAGGGAAAGCCCTGGCGGCGGTAGAGCTCGGCGAGGAGCTCCCGGGCCTTTTCCGCTTTCTTGGGGTTGTAGGTGGTCCCCGGCGCCAGCGCCAGCTGGTCGGCGAGGTAGGCGGCGAGCTTCTCGGGGGGAAAGGCTTTCGCTTCGATTTGAACCTCGGCGATCTTGGGGTTGGGCTTGACGCGGACGAGAAGAATCCCATCTTCGAGCCGAACCTCTACCGACTCGAAGTAGCCGGTTTCGCGTACCGCCTCGGCGAGCCGGGAAAGCGCGTCGGGGTTCACCTCGTCGCCGGCGCGCACCGGCAGGGCGATCTCGGCTAGGGTGGCGAGCACCGGATCCGCGCCCTCGACCCTCACCTCGCGGATCGTGACCGCGAGCGCCGGTAGAAGAAGGAGGAGCAAAAGCGGGAAGGCCCTTCGCATGGGGACAAGCTACGTTTTCCCCGTGAAGCGGCGGTGAGAGTAGAATCGAGGCATGGAGGGCCTTTTCGAGCGCATCCAGGAAAGCGTACGCGCGGTGCGGGCGCGGACAAAGTTCGAGCCCGAGCTCGCGATCGTTTTGGGCTCTGGGCTTGGGCCGCTCGCCGACGAGGTGGAGGCCGAGGCGGTCATCCCCTACGGCGAGCTGCCGCATTTCCCCGTGTCCACCGCCCCCGGTCACGAGGGCAAGCTGATCTTTGGCAAGCTTGCCGGGAAGCGCGTACTCGTCTACAAGGGCCGGGTCCACTACTACGAGGGTTACCCGATGGAGGCGGTGGTCCACCCGGTGCGGGTGGGTTACTTTTTGGGAGCGAAGACCTTCCTTTTGACCTCGGCGGCGGGGGGGCTGAACCCGCTTTTTTCCGCCGGGGAGCTCATGCTTCACGCGGACTACATCAACTTCACCGGAGACACCCCCCTTCGGGGACCCAACGACGAGCGGCTCGGCCCCCGCTTCCCGGTGATGTTCGACGCCTACGATCCCGAGCTCAGGAAGCGCTTTCGCGAGGTCGCGCTAAGAGAGCAGATCCCCCTTCGCGAGGGGGTCTACGTTGCCATTTCCGGGCCGAACTTTGCCTCCCGCGCCGAGCTCCGCATGCTCCGGGGCTTTGGCGCCGACGCCATTGGGATGAGCACGGTGCCCGAGGTGATCGCGCTCCGGCACCTGGGGGCCCGGGTGGTGGCGGTCTCCACCATCACCGATATGGCGATCCCCGACCGCGAGCACCACGCCACCGAGGAGGAGGTTTTGGCGGTCGCCGAGCGCACCGGTCCGATCTTCCGCCGGCTGGTCAAGGCCTTCGTGGCCGCGCTGTAGATGGGGCTTCCCGAGGTCCTCGCGCGCATCGAGCGGGCCGCGCGGCGGGCGGGGAGGGATCCCGCCGGGGTACGGCTGGTCGCGGTGACCAAGGGCCATTCCCCCGAGGCGATCCGGGAGAAGGTCCTCGCTTACGGCGATTTCCCCCTCGGGGAGTCGCGGGTGCAGGAGGCGCTTCCCAAGATCGAGGCCCTGCCCGAGGCGACCTTTCACTTCATCGGTCCCCTGCAGCGCAATAAGGCAAAGTTCATGGACCGGTTTGCGCTCTTGCACTCGCTCGAGTCCTTTCGGGTGGCCGAGGCGCTCGAGCGCCGGCTGCCCCGCCCGCTCGACGTTTTGGTCGAGGTCAACGTCGGGCGCGAGCCGCAAAAGCACGGGGTCCTGCCCGAGGCGCTGCCGGAGCTCCTCGCCCGGCTCGCGGAGCTTTCCCGGGTGCGGGTTCTGGGCTTGATGACGGTGGCGCCCCGCGTGCGGGACCCCCAGCGATTGCGGGCGGTCTTCGCCGAACTCTCCCGGCTCGCCGACCGGTATAATCTGCCCGAGCGCTCGATGGGGATGAGCGAGGATTTCGAGCTCGCGATCGAGGAGGGATCCACCCTCGTGCGCGTGGGAAGGGCGATCTTCGATGAGCTTTAACCCGCTCGACATTCGCTACCAGGAGTTCAGGCGCAGGGTGCGGGGCTACGACGTGGAGGAGGTCCGCGCCTACTTGGGGCAGGTCGCGGACTTCGTGGCTTCCTTGGAGGAGCAGCTTGCGGCCTGCAAGAAGCGGATCGAGGAGCTCGAGGCCGCCCTCGCCGAGGCCCGCGAGGGGGAGGCGGAGCTCAAGCGGGCGGTGGTCGCCGCCGAGCGGATCGCCCGGGAGGTCCGGGCCCAGGCCGAGCGCGAGGCCGAGCTGATCCGGGCCGAGGCCGAGGCCGCGAAGGAGCGCACGCTCAGGGAGGCGATGGAGCACTTAAAGCGGGTGCAGCGCGAGCTCGAGCGCTTAAAGCGCGAGCGCGAGCTTTTTAAAGAACAGTTCCGGGGATTGCTCGAAGGCTATCTCGCGAGCTTGAATAAGGGCGAGCGGGGCTAGGGCGGCACCGGGAGCGCCAGGCTCGCCAGGTAGTAAAGCCGTTCCCGCCACCAATACCGGGGAGTAAAGCGCCCTCTTACCGCCACCCCGCGGGCATGGAGCCCGAGCCTTCTTGCGTAGAGCAGGGCCCGGGGCAGGTGGGGCGCGTCGGTGACGACGATCACCTCGGCAGCGCCAAAGACTTTCCGGGCGGCTTTGAGGTTTTCCCAGGTGTTCCGGCTCTCACGCTCGCAGCGGAGAGCCTCGGGCGGGATCCCGAGGCTTTCAAGGTAGCGGCAACCTACGGTGCCCTCGGCATAGCGGGCGCCTTTTGCCCTGCCTCCGGTCACCAGGATGAGGGGAGCGGCCCCCTGGCGGTAGAGCCGGGCGGCGAGCTCGAGCCTTCCGGCGAAGACCGGGGAGGGCCGCCCGTTCCACTGGGCGGCGCCAAGGACGACGATGCCCTCCGCGGCGAGAGCGGGGAGGAGGAGCGTGAGCAGAAAAAAGATCCGCCGCATCCCGTGCTCATGCTATACTATAGCTGCCGGTAGCGCTGACCGCGGCGCCGCCGGCGGGTGAAGAAGCATCCAGAAGGTCTACGGACGTACCCAGGGCATCAAACCGAGTCTGGCGAAGCGCATTGCCGCCCTTTACCGGCGGCGTTTTCCCTCGGGTCGGCTCTTTACCGGCGAGCTCGCCCACCGATTGGCCGAGCTCACCGCGGAGCTGGGCCGACCGCTCTCCCTCTTGATCGACCGGAAGGGGCACGTGCTCCGGGTGGCGGTGGGGGACGCAAGAGAGCTCCCGATTCCTGCACGCCCCTGGGCCGAGACCCGGCTCGCAGGGTATTACCTGCTGCATACCCACACCGGCGGGGGTGGTCTTTCCCGGCCGGACCTCTCGGTGCTTTTCTTGAACCGGCTTGATGCCATCGCGGTGCTCGAGGTGGCGGACGGACGCCCGCGCCGGGCCCAGCTCGCCCACCTGGTGCCCCCTACCTCCGAGGAGGAGGACTGGCGGGTGCTCCCGGAGCGACCCTATGAGGCCTGGCTTGAGTTCGACCTCGGCGGGTTGGTGGCTGCGCTGGAGGAGGAGTTTGGCCGGCAGGCGCGGCTGCGTGAGCTTGAGGACGGCGCCGGGGAGCGGGTCGTTCTGGTAGGAGTAGACCGCGGCGAGGGGCCGCAGGCCGAGGCCGCCCTCCGGGAGCTCGCCGAGCTAGCCCGGAGCGCCGGGGGCGTGGTGGTCCACGCCGAGCTGGTCTACCGCCCCCACCCCGATCCCCGCACCCTGGTGGGGCGGGGCAAGCTCGAGGAACTCACCAGCGTCGCCTATCACCAAAACGCCGGAACCCTGATCTTCGGCCTCGAGCTCACCCCGGCCCAGGCCCGGGAGATCGAGCGCCTCACCCAGATGAAGGTGCTTGACCGCACCCAGCTCATCCTTGACATCTTCGCCCAACACGCCCGTACCCCCGAGGCCAAGGCCCAGGTGGAGCTCGCCCAGCTCCGCTACCTGCTTCCCCGGCTCGTCGGTCGGGGGCAGGCGATGAGCCGGCTGGGTGGTGGGATTGGCACCCGGGGGCCGGGCGAGACCAAGCTCGAGGTTGACCGCCGGCGCCTGCAAAAACGCATTCAGGACCTCACCCGCGAGCTCGACCGAATCGCCCGCCGCCGCCGCGAGGCCCGCAAACAACGGCGGCGCAAGGGGGTCCCGGTGGTAGCGGTGGTGGGGTATACCAACGCGGGCAAGACCACCCTGGCGAAGGCGCTCGCCAAGAAGGGCGAGGAGGGGGAGGACAAGCTCTTCGCCACCCTACGCCCTTTGGTACGCCGGGGATTCTTGCCCGGCGTCGGGGAGGTGCTCTACGCCGACACCGTGGGTTTCATCCGGGAGATGCCCGAGGACTTGATTACCGCCTTCCGCGCTACCCTGGAAGAGCTCGCCGATGCCGACGTATTGCTCCACGTGCTCGACGTCTCCGAGGAGGGATTCGACGAGCGGAAGCGGGCGGTCGAGGCGCTCCTTGCCGAGCTCGGCATCGAGCGCCCGGTGGTGCTCGCCCTCAACAAGGTCGATCGCGCCGACCCCTACGACCTCGAGCTCGCCCGCGAACGCTACGGCGGCGTCCCCGTCTCGGCCCGAAAGGGCGAGGGCCTCGCCGAGCTCAAAGCCACGCTCGGAGAGGCCCTCATCGCTTCTGGGGTTCGGCCGGTGGCTTGGGCCTAACGAACGTTCCCGGTCTCGAGTTTCTGCGTGTGAAGGTCGATCACGCTGAAATCCCCCTCCGCCAGTGACCCGGGCATCACCACCAGGGTGGTGCCAAGCATCTCGTGCTTGATGTCGGGCCCGGGCAGGTTGGGGCCGGCGACGATCGCGAGCCGGGGCTTGTAGGTCTTGATCAGCTCGGCCACCACCTCGCTCCCCTGCTCGCCAAGTCCCTTGTGCTCCGGTTTGGTGGCAAAAAGGAAGACCTTTTGGTAGTCCTTAAGCTCCCGGAGCACCTTCATCCGGTACTCCGCTTCCCAGCCCGGGTAGCGAAGGGCCTGGATCTCCTCCCGCACGAAGTCGGGGTCGTCCACGATCTCCCCGCCCATGCCCGCGAAGGCGACGTAGCCAGGACCAAAGCCGAAGGTGCCGTGTACTCCGTGCAGGAAGGGGAAGACCACCTCGATGTTGTAGGCTTCTCTTAGGTACTCCTGCACTGGCGCGTCATTCGGCCCCGGTACGTAGAAGGCGGGGCGGTTGAGCTTGGCGAGCGCCTTGAAAACCGCGCGGTAGCTCTCGGCTTTTTTCTCCTTTCCCGCAAGGTCGCCCACCAGGGCGATGGCGTCCACGTCGGCGTCTTCGAGCACCTGACTTAGGCGCTCGACGTGCTCCACCTCTCCGCGGACGTTGGCGGCCGCTAGCACCCGGCGCACGTACTTCCGCATCACGCCACCTCCTTTCACAAAACCTATCAAAACCTTTGTCAACTTTAGCTTAGCACCGCAGGAGCCGGTTCGCAAGGTAGGATGGGCGTATGCGCGAGGTCTACATCGTATCCGCGGCTCGTACGCCGATCGGGCGCTTCGGCGGCGGTCTCAAGGAGAAGAGCCCGGCCGAGCTCGCGGCCCACGCGATGCGGGCGGCGCTCGAGCACGCCGGCGTAGGAGGTGAGGCCCTTGACTTTTACGTTTTTGGCAACGTCCTCAGGGCCGGTCACGGGCAGCTCATTCCCCGGCAGGCGGCTTTCCTCGCCGGCATCCCCGAGGAAAAAGACGGCTACGCCGTGGACATGGTCTGCTCCTCCGGGATGATGGCGGTGATGAACGCGGCCACCGCGATCCGGGCGGGGGAGGCCGACCTCGTGCTCGCCGGCGGGACCGAATCGATGAGCCAGGCGGGCTTTTTCCTTTCCCACCGGGCTCGCTGGGGCTACAAATTCCTTCTCGGCGCTCCCGAGGAGGTCCGGGACCTCTTGCTCCACGATGGCCTCACCGACCCCACCAACGGGGAGCCGATGGGGCTTGAGGCCGAGCGGCTCGCCGAGGAGTTCGGCATCGGCCGGGCGGAGCTCGACGAGGTCGCTTACCTTTCCCAAAAGCGCGCGGCCGAGGCCACCGAGCGCGGGGATTTCGCCGCCGAGATCGCCCCGATCGAGGTCAAGACCCGAAAGGGACCGATGCGAATCGAAAGCGACGAGGGCATTCGCCCGGACACCACCCCCGAGGCGCTCGCCGCGCTCCGGCCCGCCTTTAAAAAGGACGGCCTCTTCACCGCCGGTAACTCCAGTCAGATCTCGGACGGGGCGGCGGCGCTCTTGCTCGCGAGCGGGGAAGCCCTCGAGCGCTTTGGTCTAAAGCCGAGGGCCCGCGTACTTGGCGGAGCCTTTAGCGCCGGGCCCACCTGGCGTTTCCCCGAGGCGCCGATACCGGCGGTGAAAAAGCTACTTGATCGGCTCGGCATGACGATCGGGGACTTCGACTACTTTGAAAACAACGAGGCCTTTGCCATCAACAACCTGCTCTTCGAGCGGCTGCTCGGCGTTTCCCGGGAGCGGCTGAACGTCTTCGGTGGCGCAATCGCCCTCGGTCACCCGATCGGGGCCTCGGGGGCCCGAATCCTGGTCACGCTTTTGAACGTGCTCGAAAAGAAGGACGGCGAGCGGGGGCTCGCCGCCATCTGCCACGGAACCGGGGGGGCCACCGCCCTCGCGCTTGAGCGCCTGGCCTAACCGCCGTAGCTCCAGCCGGTGTCGCGGAGGCAAAGGCTACGCTCGGCCTCCGCGTTTTTGCCCACCGCGACGACCTCGGCGACCAGGACTCCGTGGTCGCCTCCCTCGGCCCACTCGCGGGCTTCGATCCGGAAGTACCAGGGCACTTCGGTGAGGATCGGGAGGTCCGCTTCGAGGCGGAAGGGGTGCCCGTTCATCGTTCCGTCCTCGACGCGAGTGGCCTTGAAGAAGTCGGCGGCAAAGTTCTTTTGATCCTCGGCCAGGATGTGTACCGCCGCCCGGCCGGTGTGTTTCAAGAGTTCGTAGACCTTGGAGTCTTTGCGCAGGGCCATCATGACAAGGGGCGGCTCCAGCGAGGCTTGGGAGAGCCAGGTGATAAGGGCGCCGGAGTAATCCTCGCCCTCCCGGGCGGTGACCACGTAAACCCCATAGTGGAGTTTTCTGAGCACTTCCTTCCTGAGCGCACGGTCCATGGCCGCCATTTTAGAACCCCGGTGGCAGGGCGTCGGTGTCCCAGCGCACCACCTCGATTTGCTCCGCGCGTACGGCGTACTCGCCTCCAGCTCGCAGAAAGGCCGCAACCTGGTGGAGGACCTCTTCGACCCAGCCGGCTTCGTTGCCGATGACCACGAAGCCCACCGCTTCCCAGCCATGGGCGTCGAGGCCGTCGAGCCGGGCAGCGGAGACGGGAAACCGGGCGCGGATCCGTTCGATCACCGGGCGCACGAGCGCCCGTTTTTCCTTGAGGCTTCGCACCCAGGGCATCTCCAGCCGAGCGGCGTAGAAGCCGACATAAGCGGGCACGGCTAAAGCCTACACCCGGGCCGCAGCCCGGGTGTAGGGGAGGTGAGGGTGTGGGCGGCTAGCTTCGGATGAGCTTGCGCAGTACCGTCTGCAGGATGCCCCCGTTTTTGTAGTACTCGACCTCGACCGGGGTGTCGAGCCGGGCGGTGACCTCGAAGGTCACCTTCGAGCCGTCGTCGCGGGTCGCGGTGACGGTGAGGGTCTTATGGGGCTTAAGGCCCTCCTCGATGCCGGTGATGTCGTAGACCTCGTGCCCGGTCAGGCCGAGGGACTGCCAGGAGTCCCCCGGTTTGAACTCGAGGGGCAAAATGCCCATCCCCACCAGGTTGGAGCGGTGGATGCGCTCGAAGCTCTCGGCGATCACCGCCTTCACGCCGAGAAGGGCAGGGCCCTTGGCGGCCCAGTCGCGGGAGGAGCCGGTGCCGTACTCCTTGCCCGCGAGGACGATGAGGGGTGTGCCCTCCTCCTTGTACTTCATTGCCGCGTCGAAGATCCACATCTCCTCGCCCTCGGGGAACTTAATGGTGTAGCCGCCTTCCTTACCCCCGAGGAGCAGGTTCTTGATGCGGATGTTGGCGAAGGTCCCCCGCATCATCACCT
>CAYYAB010000030.1:0-15828 GCA_964469895.1 uncultured bacterium
TGCCCTACCGCACCGAGCCCGGGGAGGGGCGGGCGGCCTACGACCTGGTGGAGCCGCCCGGGCGCTTCGTTCGCGGGGCGGTCTACGCCCTTCCCCGTAGGCCCCCGGGGGCGCCGGAGCTTCGTCTTTTCGGCCCCGAGGTCCTCGCCTTCACCGAGGCCGAGGTGCGCGAGCTCGCCCGCCGGCTCGGGGTCGGCCGGCTCGCCCGGGCGGGGATCGAGCGGCTTGGGGGCTGGCCGCTTTTGGTACGGCGGGGGTTCGAGGCCGGGCGGGTGGGGCTCGCCGAGGAGCCGCTTAGGGGCCTCGTCGAGGGGTTCTTGGCCCGGCTTCGCCCGGAGGAGCGGGCGCTTTTATGGCTGCTCGGGGTCGCGCTGCCCGAGCCCGCCTGGCGCCGGGCGGGGTTTGGCGCGGCGCTCGACGGGCTGCTCGCGGGGGGATGGGCTCGGGGCGGCGCGCGGGTGGTTCCCCTTCCCGCCATCTTCCATTACTACCGCGAGGTGCATGGACCGCCGCCCTTTGCCGAGGTGGCCGCCGCCATCGAGGCCGCCCTCGAGCTCGACCCCGAGGCCGCCTTCGAGGCCTACCTCGCCTACCGCCGGCCGGAGGCGGGGCGGGCGTTCGAGCGGCTGGCCGAGCGGCTGGTAAGCGAGGGGGGTTTCGATCGGGTGGTCGAGGCCTGGCACCGGATTCCCAAGGCCCACCGCACCCGGCGGGGGGCGCTCTATGTCGCCCAGGCCGAGCGGGGCCGGGGGCGGCTTGAGGACGCCCTGGCGCTCGCCCGTTTTGCGGCGGAGGAAGAGGCGCTTTTGCCCGAGGCGCGGGACGTGGAGGGCACGGTCCTCATCCACCTCGGGCAGTATGGAGAGGCGGTCCGTGCTTTTTCGGAGGGGCTTGAGCGCGCAAGCCCCGAGCTCGCCCCCCGGATGCGGGCGGGGCTTGGGGCCGCGCTGATCCGGGACGGCCGCTTTCGGGAGGCGGCGGAGGTGCTCGAGACGGTGGTGGGGGGGAAGCGTCCCCTCGACCCCCTGGTGCTCGCCCGGGTGGAGCACAACCTCGGGATCGCCCTCCACCACCTCGGCCACCTGGAGCGGGCGATCGCCGCCTACCGGGAGGCGCTTCGCCTGAAGGAAAACCAGGGACCCCTAACCCAGGCGAACACCCTGCTCTCGATGGGGGAGGCGCTAAGGCTCCTCGGGCGCTTCGAGGAGGCCCACCGGACGCTCAAGGCGGCCCTGGAAAAAGCCGAGACCAGCCACGACTACCGGGCGATCGGTTACGCCGCCCTCAACCTTGGCGACCTTTACGTGCAGGCGGGCTGGTTCGGGGAGGCTGAGGCCGCCTACCGCCGCGCAGAGGAGGTGCTCCGGCTGGGGGAGGACCCCTACGGGCTCGGGCTTTTGCACCTGGGGCGGGCCCGGCTCTACCGGCGGCAGGGGGCGCGCGCCAGCGCCCGGGTCGAGCTCGTGCAGGCCGAGGAGTTTTTGCGGCGCGGGGGCAGCCCCGCCGAGCTCGCCGAGGTCTACCTCGAGCGGGCGCTCCTCGGCGGCCCCGCCCGCCGCCGCTGGCTGAGGGATGCGGAGGCCGCCGCGGCCGAGACCGAAAGCCAGCGGCTCCTCGCCTGGATCCGGGCGGAGCGGGTCCTCGCCGGGGACGCGGGGGAGGAGGCCGCGGCCTTCGCCGCGAGCTACGCCCTTTCCGAGGACCTTCTGCTCTTGCTCGAGGGTCGCTACCTGCCGGTCTGGACCCGGGGGGGCACGGCGGGGCGGGCGGTGCTCGAGCGCCTCGCGCTCGGCGCCGGGCCGGTGCGGGTCTACAGCCTGGGGCGGCTCGCGGTGTTCAAAGAGGAGGAGGTCCACCTTCCCACCATCAAGGAGCTTTGGGTCCTGCTCTTCCTCTGGGAGCGGCCGGGGGAGGACCCGAGCGCGCTTTTTGAGGGCGCGAAGAACCCGGCCAAACGCCTCCAGATCGCGGTGCACCACCTGCGGAGCGCGCTCGGCGAGGACTGGGTGCGCTCGCACGCGGGCGGTTACCGGGCCGCGCCGTTGCCCGGGGTCTGGTGGGACGCGGCGATCCTGCGGGCGGCCGCGCGCCACGCCGGGCTCCCCCCGATCCGTGCCTTGGCCCGGGCCCTTTACCAGGGGCCCTTTGCCCCCGGCGCGCCCCTTTCCCGGGAGCGGCGGCGGTACGCGAGCATTTTTGGAAAACTGGCAAGATAGCCCGCTAACAAGCTCAAAAGAAATGCGAAAGCCAAGGGTAGAAATCGCTTTGGGAGGAGCCCGAGGGGTGGTATAATGAACTTCGAGGGGTGGCCCCGGGGGCCGCCCGTTTGCTGAGGAAACCATGGAAAGGTACGACGCTTCCAGCATCAAGGTGCTCAAAGGGCTCGAGGGCGTGCGCAAGCGTCCGGCGATGTACATCGCCGGCCTCGGCCCCGACGGCTACCACCAGCTGCTCTTTGAGATCCTCGACAACGCGGTGGACGAGGCCCTCGCCGGTTACGCCCGCGAGATTCAGGTCACCCTGCACGAGGACGGCTCGGCGAGCGTAGAGGACGACGGCCGGGGGATCCCGGTGGACGTGATGCCGGGGGAGGGGCGGCCGGCGGTGGAGGTGATCTACACCGAGCTTCACGCCGGCGGCAAGTTCGACTCCGGCGCCTACAAGGTCTCGGGCGGGCTTCACGGGGTGGGGGCGAGCGTGGTCAACGCCCTCTCCGAGTGGACCGTGGTCGAGGTCTTCCGCGACGGCAAGCACTACCGCATCAAGTTCTCTCGGGGCCAGGTGGTCGAGCCCTTGCACGAGGTGGGTAAGGTGCGGGGCAAGAAGACCGGCACCCGGGTCCGCTTCAAGCCCGATCCCGAGATCTTCGGCGAGCAGGGCTTCGACTACCGCCGGGTGCGGCGCAGGCTCCGGGAGGTGAGCTTTCTCACCGGAGGGCTCAAGATCACGCTCACCGACGAGCGCACCGGCAAGCGGGAGGTCTTCCAGGATAAGGGCGGGGTCGCCTCCTTCGCCCGGGCCCTTGCGGAGGGGGAGGAGCCCCTTTACGAGCGGCCCATCCTCCTCTCCGGGAAAAGCGGCGAGATCGAGGTGGACGTGGGGCTGCTCCACACCCGGGGCTATCACACCGAGATCCTCGCCTACGCCAACCTGATTCCCACGCGGGACGGGGGGACCCACGTCTCGGGCTTCCGCTCCGCCTACACCCGGGCGATCAACCAGTACGCAAAGCGCACCGGACTGGAAAAGGGCAAGGGGCCAAAGCCTTCGAGCGAGGACCTGCTCGAGGGGCTTTACGCCGTGGTCAGCGTCAAGCTGCCCCAGCCCCAGTTCGAGGGGCAGACCAAGGGCAAGCTCTTGAACCCCGAGGCTCAGGCCGCGGTCCAGGCGGTGGTTTACGAGCAGCTCCTTGAGTACCTCGAGAAAAACCCCAAGGTGGGCCGCCTGATCTACGAGAAAGCCCAGCGGGCCGCCCAGGCCCGGGAGGCGGCGCGCAAGGCGCGGGAGCTCGTCCGGCGGCAGAACCCGCTTGAGTCCGACGACCTGCCCGGCAAGCTCGCCGACTGCCAGACCGAGGACCCCAACGAGGCCGAGCTCTTCATCGTCGAGGGCGACTCCGCCGGGGGCTCGGCGAAGCAGGGGCGCGACCGGCGCTTCCAGGCGATCCTGCCGCTACGGGGCAAGATCCTGAACGTGGAGAAGGCGAACCTGGAAAAGGCGCTCAAGAACAACGAGATTCGGGCGATGGTGGCGGCGATCGGGGCCGGGATCCAGGGCACCGGGAACGACGCCCACTTCGACCTCGAGGCGGTGCGCTACAAGAAGATCATCCTGATGACCGACGCCGACGTGGACGGCTCCCACATCCGCACCCTCCTGCTCACCTTCTTCTACCGCTACATGCGGCCTTTGATCGAGGCCGGCTACCTCTACATCGCAAAGCCCCCGCTCTACAGGCTCCGCGTCGGGAAGAAGGTGGAGTACGTCTACGACGACGCCGAGCTGGAAGCGCGCCTTCGGGAGCTTGAGGGTAAGAACGTCGAGATCCAGCGCTTTAAGGGCCTGGGGGAGATGAACCCGGACCAGCTCTGGGAGACCACGATGAACCCCGAGACCCGGATTCTGAAGCAGGTGACGATCGAGGACGCCCTCGAGGCGAGCGAGACCTTCGAGGAGCTGATGGGCTCGGACGTCGCCCCCCGCCGGCGCTTCATCGAGGAGTACGCGAAGTTCGCCGAGCTCGACGTCTAGCTGGCTACTTGCGCTCCTTTAGGATTTTTTCTAGCAGCTCTTGGGCCTCCTCCAGGACGTATTCGTCCCGGGCGTCCTGGGGCGGGAGGGAGAGGGCGACCTCGAGCTGCTTGAGGGCTTCTTGCTTTTTCCCCAGGCGGAAAAGGGCCCGGGCGTACTCGTAGCGGTGGATGATGCGCTTGGGCTCGAGCGCGATCGCCCGCTCGAAGAGGGGGATCACCTTGCCGCCGTCGGCGCCGTAGAGCCAGCCCACGCCCTTTTGGGAAAGCTCTAAGTGCCAAAGGGCCAGGGCTACCATCGCGCTCGCGTAGTCGGGCCTCAGCTTGAGCGCCCGGTTCAAGTGGTCCCGTACCGCCGCGGCCAGCGAGAGCGACTGCAGGATGCCCCGGTACTGGGCGAGCCGCCCGAGCGCCCGGGCGAGCTCGAAGTGGGCCTCGGGGTTTTGGGGGTCTTCCTGGATCGCCCGCTTCGCCGCCGCCTCGGCCTTTTGGAACCAGGCCTCTTTTGCGCGTTTATCCTTTGCCTGGTACATCGCGTAAAAGCTCGCGGCCCGGGCGGCGGTCACCCAGTCCCCGGCGCGCTCGGCCTCGGTATAGGCGGCGGCGAACTGCCCCTTGGCGAGCAGTTCGGCGGCCCCCGCAAGCCCCAGGGTCCAAAGGAGCACGAAACCCAAAGCCAGGAAACGTCGCATCGCTTTCCCCCTTCGCCCGCCATTGTATCCGCCGCCTTCTATGATTATTCCAGGCGCAGGCTAGTTGACAATATTAATGTCAAGCGCTAGCCTAAGGGCGAAGGGGGGCGCGATGGCAGGCCTTTTGAGCCGTGTACCCGAGGGTCGGAAGAAGCTCCTTCTCGAGGTCCTTGGGTCCCACTACGAGGACGAGCTCGCCGACGCCGAGACCGCGGCGCGGGCGGCCGAGGGGCTTCCTTACCCCGAGCTTCGGGCGGTGCTCCGCCGGATCGCCGCCCGCGAGCGCCGGCACGCCGAGCTCCTCGCCGAGCGGATCCGGGCCCTGGGAGGCACCCCGCCCCCGCCGCCCGAGGTGAAAAGGGGGGCGACCTGGGAGGAGCTCCTTGCGGCACTTGAGTCCGAGAAGGCCGACCGGATCGCCTACATCGAGGAGGCCTACGGCCTCGGCGACCCCGAGACGAAGCGGCTCTTCGAGCGGATCAAGGAGGAGGAGGAGCAAAACTACCGGGAACTCCTCGAGGTCCTCTCGAAGCTCGACCCCTACGCGGAGGGGGCTTAGGAGGCGACGATGCTGGGGAAGGACGCGATCCAGGCGGTACGGCGGCTCGCGGAGCGCCCCGCCCCGGTGCTTTCGCTTTACGTCCTGGTGAACCCCGCCGACCCCGACGTCAGCCAGTACACCTTTGACTTCAAGAAAAAGCCCTACGTCATCCGCGCCAAGGACACCCTGAAGGCGCTCGGGGTACCCCGGGAGATCGCCGAGCGGGTGCTCTTCCGTCTCGAGCACGACGCCCCCCAGGCGGTGACCCGGGCGATCTTCGCCTGGGACGAGGGGATGGAGGTCTTTGACCTCGGTGTCGAGCTCCCGGTGGTGGACCTGAGAACCGGCCTCGTCGAGGCGCGCTACGGCGAGCCCTACGTCGCCCCGCTCCTTTTCGCCCTCGACGAGTACGAGCGCTACGGGGTGGTGCTCCTCGACCGGGAGCGCTGGCGGCTCTTTGAGGTCTTCATGAACCAGATCGCCGAGGTCGAGGACGCCTTCCGGGCGGTCGCCCCCGAGGAGTGGCGGCGGCTTTCCGAGTCCCGACCGGCGGCTCCCCGCACCGTGGGCGGCTTCGCCGCCGCCGCCAAGGGCGGCACCGCGAAGGACAAGTTCGACCGCCGGTTGCTCGAGTGGACCCACCGCTTTTACAAAAACCGCGCCGGCGAGCTCGCCCGCTTCGTGGAGGAGCGCGGGATCGAGCGGATCTTGCTCCTGGGCCCGGAGGAGGACACCCGGTACTTCGCCACCTTCCTCCCCAAGGCCCTCGCCGGGCGGGTGGTGGCCCACCTGCCCGCCCCCGACCACCCGCGGGCGGCGCCCGGCGAGGTTTTGCAGCGGGTGCGGCCGGCGATCGCGCGGATCGAGCGGGAGGAGGAGCATAAGCTCTTAGACCGCGTCCGCGAGGAGGGGATCTGGGGAGCAGACCGGGTGCTCGACGCTTTGATGATCGGCCGGGTCTACCTCTGGGTCCTGCCCTGGCACCTGGACGCCGAGGTCTACTTCTGCCCCGAGGAGCGCTTCGCCGCCGGGAGCGAGGAGGCCGCGAAGGCGGTCTGCGCGCGACCCGAGCGGCGCCCCCTTAAAGACCTCGTCGCCGAGCTCGCCGAGGCCTACGGCGCCGGGATCGAGTTCGTGCGCGGCGAGGCGGAAGCAAGGCTTACCCGCGAGTTCGGCGGCATGGCCGGGCTCGTGCGCTGGTAAGGGAGGTGATGGAGGATGATGCGTTGGGATCCTTTCAAGGAGATCGAGGAGTTGCAGGAACGGCTGGCCCAGGCGATGGCGATGCCCCGGGTCCGGCAGGGCGAGGGGCGCACCTTCGCCCCGCTGGTGGACGTCTTCGAGGACGAGGAGGGCCTCCACTTCGCCGTCTACCTTCCCGGGGTGGATCCCGCGAAGGTGGAGATCTCGGCCGAGGACGAGACCCTCACGGTCAAGGCCGAGCGGCCCTTCGAGCAAAAAGAGGGCGTGACCTGGCACCGGGTGGAGGGGCCTTACGGCACCTTCATCCGGAGCTTCGCGGTGCCCGCCACCTTCGACCTGGCCAAGGCCCGGGCCCGCTTCAAGCACGGCGTGCTCTACCTCGACGTCCCGCGCGCCGAGGAGGCGAAGCCCAAGAAGATCGCGATCGAGGTGGAGGAGTAAGGGAGGGGCCCCTCGCGGCCCCTTCCCCTTTGGGGGTGATGCGCGATGTTGATGGCGGTTTCCGAGTTCGAACGGCTCTTTCGCCAGGCGGCGTCTTTGGACGTCGACAAGGACGACTTAAAGCGGGTCTCCGAGTTTCTCACCAAGAAGATCTACGACCTCTTGGTGGTGGCCGAGAAGAACGCGAAATATAACGCCCGGGACATCATCTACCGGCCGGACCTTCCCATCACCAAGGGGCTCGAGGAGACGATCCACGAGTTTGAGCGGATGGAGGTGGCGCTCAAGCTCGAGCCCGTCCTCGACCAGCTCGCGAAACTCCCGCCCCTCGATCTCGAGGTCGGCGACGACGTGCGGGAGGTCCTGCCGAAGCTCGCGGGCGCCTTGGTGGTGGCGCTCGCGCGGGTTTTGAAGGAGCTCGATCCAAACCTCAAAAACCCTCAGACCGAGCACTGGGAGCGGGCCGAGCGGGTCTTCGACCTGCTGCTTTAGGCTAGGGACGTGCAGGAGGCCGTCACCCGGTTTTACCGCCTCAGCATCCAGCTCGCCTTCAACGTCGTGGTGGTGGTGCTGGTGCTGGGGCTTTTCGTCGGGGTGGCGCGGATCCTTCTCGGCCTCGGTCAGACCCTGGGCGGGCACAACCTGGCCGAGGCCTTCCACCTTTTGATCTCGGACGCGCTCACCCTGGTGGTGGTGATCGAGCTCGTGCGCACCTTCGTCGACTACTTCGAGTGGCAGCGGGTGCGCATCCACGTGCTCTTGGACGCCGGCGCCGTCTTCGTGCTGCGGGAGCTCTTCATCGGGCTGCACAACCAGAAGGTGGATGCGCTTGGGGTCTTGCTCTGGGCCGGCGGGGTGCTGGTCCTGGTGGCGGCCCGGACGCTCGCACTCAAGGTGCAGCCGGAGGGACCGAGGCATGCGGGTTGAGGAGGCGGTGCTCCCCGGGGTGGGGCACAAGTTCACGCTCTACACCGCGAAGGGCGACCGGCTCGTGGTGGTGGTGCACCAGACCGGCCACCGTGAGCTCTACTTCTACCGGGGCGAGGAGGACGAGCCCGCCGCCGAGCTCGAGCTCACCGACGAGGAGGCCCGCGAGCTCGGGGCGATCCTCGCCGGGGTGATCTACCACCCCGAGGCCACCGGGGAGGTGAGCGCCCGGGTCAAGGAGCTCGTGCTCGAGTGGGTCAAGGTCGAGCCCGGGCACCCCTGCGCCCGGCGGCGGCTCGAGGACTGGCTCGGTCGCGCCCCTGGGGTCCACGTCCTCGGGGTGCTCCGGGAGGACCAGGCGCTCTACCCCAACCCCCCCGGGGATCTTGTGCTCGAGGTGGGAGACACCCTGATCGTCGCCGGATCGCGCACCGCGATCGACCGCTTCAAGAAGGCGGGCTGCTAGCGCCTTGGAAGCGGGAGGTCTGCACCCCTCGGTCGCGGCCTTCGCCCTGGCGGCGGCGCTGCTCGCGTTGGCCTCGGCGCTCGCCGGCTGGCTCCGCTTTCCCGCGCTGCCCTTTTACCTTCTGGCCGGGCTCCTGGCCTCGCCCTGGCTGCACCCGGAGGCGCTCGAGCCCCTGCCCACCCTCGGGCTTTTGATGCTGCTTTTCTCGGTGGGGCTCGAGTTCGGCCCCGACCGCCTCGGGGAGCTCTCCAAGAAGGCGAGCCGGGCGGGGATCGTGGACGCGCTCGCGCTGCCCCTCGGGGCGCTCGTGGGGCTCGGGCTCGGCCTGGGTTTCCGGGAGGCGGTGCTCCTTGGCGGCGTGGTCTACATCTCGAGCAGCGCGGTAATCGCGAAGCTCATCGTGGATCTGAGGCGGGCCGCCGCCCCCGAGAGCGAGGTGGTGCTCGGCGTCCTCGTCTTCGAGGACCTCCTGATCGCGCTGGTCCTCGCCTTCTTCGGCGGGCACGGAGGGACGCCGGGGATTGTGGCGAGCGTCCTTCTGGTGGCGCTTTACCTGCTCGCCGCCCGGCTTCTCGCGCCCAGACTTGCGGCCCTTTTGGAGGCGGCCGGGGACGAGCCCGTGCTCCTTTTTGGCACCGCCTTCACCGTGGGGACGGCGCTGCTTTTCCACGCCCTGGGCTCGAGCGAGGGGGTGGGGGCCTTCCTCTCCGGGGTGATCGCCGCCGGGCTCGGGCTAAGGGACCGGATCGAGCGGCTATTTGCCCCGGTCCGGGACCTGGCGGCGGCGCTTTTCTTCCTTGCGGTGGGGGCGGGGGCGCTCGAACTGCTCGGGGGGAAGCCCGGGCTCGTGATCGCCCTCGTCGCCTTCGCGCTGCTTGCCAAGCTTCCCCTCGACTACCTTGCCGGCCGGGTGGCCGGTCTCTCCCACCGGAGGAGCCTGCTCGCCGCCTTCTATCTCGTGCCCCGGGGCGAGTTCAACCTGGTGCTCGGGGCGCTCGCGCTCGCCGGCGGGGCGGCTTTGGTGGGGCAGGTGGCGGTCCTCCTCGTGCTCGTGAGCGTGCCGCTCGGCGCGGTGCTCTTCCGCTACGGGCCGGAGTGGACCCGGCGGTGATAGCCTGGGTCCGATGGCGCGACCCGAGGTGGTGGTGGGTTGGCTGCTCGGGGCCGACCTCCGGGACCCCGAGCTCCTCGCCGCCTACGAGCTCGCCCGCGAGCGGGTCCGCGAGCTGCTCGCCGAGGCCCTTCCCGAGTTCGAGTGGAAGAGCCCCTACGCCGAGCGCCGGGTGCACCTTCCCCGGGGCGGACTGGATCCGGTGGGGCTCCTCGAGATGGGGGTGGACGAAAAGCTCCACCGCCGCTGGGATTTTGCGATCGTGATCGTCCCCAACGAGCTCATTCCCCGCCACCGCCCTTACGCCCTCGGGCTTTCCAGCCGGGCGCTCGAGGTGGCGGTGCTCTCGACCTCGCGGCTTTCCACCGGGGAGCGGTTGGTGGAGGAGATCACCGCCCTTGCGCTCCACTTCCTCGGGCACCTCTTCGGGCTCGAGCACGCCGGGGCCGGGCCGATGCGGCCGGTGCTCGAGCCGGGGGACCTCGTCCCCGAGCCCTACCGCCCCGGGGAAATCGCCCAGATCCGCGCCTACCTGAAGCGGGTGGTGATCACCCGGTTGGAGGAGGAGTCCGAGCGCTGGAACGCGGTGAGTTTCTACCTCGAAACCCTGCGCCAGGACCCGGGGAGCGTGTTCCGGCAGGTGCTCGAGCACGCCCCCTGGCGGCTTCCCCTCTACCTCGGCCGCTTCACCGCCGCCGCCGCGGTTTCCACCGTCTACCTGGTGATCACCTCGGACGCCTGGGCCCTGGCGGCGAGCCTGCCCCCCGCGGGGATCGTGGGCTTTACCCTGGTGGCCCTTCTCTTCTCGACGTTCTTCCTCTTCCACGGCCAGGACCTGGGACGGCTCGGGCACGAGCGCACCTGGCGGGAGCAGCTCGCCCGCACCCGGATCGTGCTCTTTTTAACCCTGGGGCTCGGCATGCTTTCGCTTTGGGCCCTGGTCTTCGCCCTCACCCTGGTGGCGGGGGCCGCGCTTCCCCGGTCGCTCCTCGTGCAATGGGCGGGCCGGGACGCGGTGCTTCCCTTCGCCGGTTTCGCCGCCGCCCTCGGGGTGGTGGCGGCGGCGATGGGTGGCAACCTCGAGGAAGAAGCCGAGATCAAGGCCGAGCTCTTCATCGACGAGGAGGACTAGAGCGCGACCCGGTCCGGGCACCGTTTTAGGGCCCCGGTTGACTAGGCCGGGGTAAGCGCCGGCCCCTCTCGGCTAAACTAGGGCCGGGCATGTCGGTTTTGATGGAGTTTGCGATCTTCCCCACCGACAAAGGGGAGAGCGTTTCCCCTTATGTGGCCCGGGTGCTTCGGGTGGTCAAGGAGAGCGGCTACCCCCACCAGCTCACCGCGATGGGGACGATCGTCGAGACCGAGCGCTTCGAAGAGGCGACCCGGCTGCTCGAGGCCGCCTACCGGGTGCTCGAGCCCGACTGCAATCGGGTTTACCTGGTGGCCAAGTTCGACGTGCGCAAAGGCCCTCCGGGGCGCCTCCTGGCGAAAGTCCGGTCGGTCGAAGAAAAAGCGCGTAGCGCGTAGTACGCGGTAAGAACCCTTCCTACGTACTACGCACTACCTACCTCGAATAGTTCGGCGCCTCCTTGGTGATCGTCACGTCGTGGGGATGGCTCTCGATCAATCCGGCCATGGTAATCCGCACGAACCGGGTCTTTTTCCGGAAGGTCTCGATGTCCGGGCTCCCGGTGTAGCCCATCGCCGCCCGGAGCCCGCCGACGATCTGAAAAAGCACGTCGGCCACCGGCCCCTTGTAGGGGACCATGCCCTCGATCCCCTCGGGCACGAGCTTTTTCGCCCCCTCCTGGAAGTACCGCCCAGACGAGCCTCGCTTCATCGCCCCGAGCGAGCCCATCCCCCGGTAGACCTTGTAGCGGCGGCCGTCCTTGATGATCTCCTCTCCCGGGGCTTCGTAGGTTCCGGCCAGCATGCTCCCGAGCATCACCGTATGCGCCCCGGCGGCGATCGCCTTGGCCACGTCGCCGGTGTACTTCACGCCGCCATCGGCGATCACCGGAACGTCGGTGCCCTCGAGCCCCCGCACCGCCTCCATCACCGCGGTGATCTGGGGCATCCCCACGCCGGTGACCACCCGGGTGGTGCAGATCGAGCCCGGCCCAATCCCCACCTTCACCGCGTCGGCTCCAGCCTCGGCGAGCGCCCGGGCGCCCTCGGCGGTGGCCACGTTCCCGCCGATCACCTCGACCGAAAAGCGCTCCTTCAGCGCCCGAACCGCCTCCAGCACCCCTTTCGAGTGGCCGTGGGCGCTATCCACCACCAGAACGTCGACCCCCGCCTCCACCAGGGCGGCGGCCCGCTCGAGGAGCTCCGGGCCCGGCCCCACCGCCGCCCCCACGAGGAGGCGGCCCTCCTCGTCCTTGGCGGCGTTCGGGTACTGCCGGCGCTTGACGATGTCCTTGAGGGTGATCAGCCCCTTGAGCCGGCCTTCCTCGTCGACGAGCGGGAGCTTTTCGATCTTGTGGGCCTTCAGGATCTGCTCGGCCTCCTCGAGCGTGGTGCCCGGGGGCGCGGTGACCAGCCGCTCGATCGGGGTCATCACCTCGGTGACCGGCCGGGTGCGGTCTTCCTCAAAGCGCAGGTCGCGGTTGGTGACGAGCCCGAGCAGCTTGCCGTGGAAGTCCACCACCGGGAGCCCGCCGATCTTGTACTCGGCGAAAAGCCGCTCGGCGTCCTCGAGCTTCGCGTTGGGGGGCAGGGTGATCGGGTCGGTGACCATGCCCGCCTCGCTTCGCTTGACCCGGGCGACCATCTCGGCCTGCGCCTCGATGGGCAGGTTCTTGTGAATGACCCCGAGCCCCCCTTCCCGGGCCATGGCGATCGCCATCTTGGCCTCGGTGACGGTGTCCATGGCGGCCGAGAGGATGGGGATCGAGAGGCGGAGTTTCTTGGTGAGCCGGGTGGTGGTGTCCACCTCCCGGGGCAGCACCTCCGAGTAGTCCGGTACCAGCAGCACGTCGTCGAAGGTCAGGGCCTCGCCCAAGATCTTCGGCATATTGCGCCCGATTATACGGGCTACTTTCTCTGCTTTTCGAGGGTCTCCAGCGGAGGTGGCAAGAAGTCCGACATCAGCCAGCGGTAAGCGAGGAAGTACCCCGCGCCATAGACCAGAATCTGGGCCCAAAGGCTTCGGAGCCAGTCGAGCCCGGCGGCGATGCCCAAAGCGAGCAGAACTGAGATTCCGAAAACCAGCACGAAGGTCTTGGCCATCAGCTTCAAAACCTTGGGTAAGGTGAGCTTCCGGGCCTCGGCCGCGAGCTTTTTCTGCAGTTTTTTCGCTCTCCGCTTCTTCCCCACGCCCCGAATATACTGACGGGCGTGCGGGTCCTGCGAAGGCCGGAGGAACTAAGTCAAGCCCTGCCACCTCAGGGGGGCGTCGGCTTCGTACCCACCATGGGATATCTCCACGAGGGGCACCTGGCCTTGGTGCGCCGGGCCCGGGCGGAAAATCCCTTCGTCGCGGTCTCGATTTTTGTGAACCCCTTGCAGTTCGGCCCCTCCGAGGACTACGAGCGCTACCCCCGGGACGAGGCGAGGGACCTCGCGATGCTCGAGGCCGAGGGGGTGGACCTCGTCTTCCTGCCCACCCCCGGGGCCCTTTACCCCGAGGGCTTTGCCACCTACGTCGAGGTCACCGGGCCCCTCGTCGAGCGTTTCGAAGGGGCGCACCGGCCCGGCCACTTTCGGGGGGTGACCACGGTGGTGGCCAAGCTTTTCCACCTCTTCCGGCCCGAGCGGGCCTACTTCGGGGAGAAGGACTTTCAGCAGCTTGTGGTGATCCGCCGTATGGTCCGGGATCTCCATTTCCCTATCGAGGTGATCGGGGTGCCCACGGTGCGCGAGCCGGATGGACTCGCGCTTTCCTCCCGCAACGTCTACCTAACCCCCGAGCACCGGAAGGAGGCGACAAAGCTCTACCGGGCGCTCCTTGCGGCCCGGGAGGCCGCCCGGAGGGGGGCCTCGGTCGCCGAGGCCGAGGCCGCGGCGAAAGCGATCTTGGACACAATCCCGGACTTCCGCCTCGATTACTTTGCCATCGTGCATCCAGGCACACTTGAACCCCTTCGCGCGTGGGTTTCCGGCGCCCGGGCGCTGGTCGCCGGTCGCTTTCCCGAAGTGCGGCTCATCGACAACCTGGAGGTCTACCCATGACCGTCTACGAGATGCTTGCCGAGATGGTCCGCCGCCGGGCCTCCGACGTGCACCTACAGGCGGGGGCGCCGCCGATGATGCGGGTGGACGGCAAGCTCGTTCCCTTCGAGGAAAAGCGGCTTACCCCGGAGGCCACCGAGACGATCGCCAAGGCGCTCACCACTCCGGAGCAGTGGGATCGGTTTCTTAAGGAGAAGGAGCTGGACTTTGCTTACACGATTCCCAAGATCGCCCGTTTCCGCTGCAACCTGATGCGGCAGCGGGGCTCGGTGGGGATCGTGATGCGGGTGGTACCGGGCGAGGTGCCGAGCTTCGAGGCCTTGGGGCTTCCCCGTCCCATCATGGAGGAGGTCGCCGGAAAGGAACGGGGGCTGGTGCTGGTCACCGGCCCTACTGGATCGGGTAAGTCCACCACCCTCGCCTCCATCATCGACCACATCAACCAGAACTACGCCAAGAACATCATCACCATCGAGGATCCGATCGAGTACCTGCACAAAAACAAAAAGAGCCTGGTCATCCAGCGCGAGGTCGGCATCGACACCAACTCCTTTCACGCCGGCCTGGTGCGGGCCCTCCGGCAGGACCCGGACGTGATCCTGATCGGCGAGATGCGCGACCGGGAAACGGTAGAGGCCGCCATCCAGGCGGCCCAGACCGGCCACCTGGTCTTTTCCACCCTGCACACCCTGGACGCGGTTCGGACCATCAACCGAATCATCGACTTCTTCCCCCTAAACGAACACCAGCAGATCCGCATCCTGCTCGCCGAGAGCTTGCTCGCGATCTTTTCCCAACGCCTGCTGCCCCGGGCGAACGGCCAGGGCCGAGTGCTGGCGATGGAGATCCTGCTCGCCACCGAGCTGATCCGCGACTACATCAAGGATGAAAACAAGACGCCGCTCATCCGCGACGCCCTGGCCGAGGACAACGTTCGGGGAATGCAGACCTTTGACCAGCACCTGGTCAAGCTCTACCACGAGGGCTTGATCCGCCGTGAGGACGCGGTCGCCGCCGCCACCAGCCCGCACGAGTTCAAGCTGCTCCTCACCAAGGAACTCGGCGAAAGCGCGGGATAGCCGGTTAGGATGGCAGCGGAGGTACGCCATGCTGGTGACCGGACTGGAGATCCTGAAAAAGGCGAGGGAAGAGGGCTACGGCGTAGGTGCTTTCAACACCAACAACATGGAGATCACCCAGGCCATCCTCGAGGCCAGCGAGGAGGAGCGTAGCCCGGTCATCCTCGCCTTTTCCGAGGGGGCGCTTAAGTACGGTGGGGAATACCTGGTCTCCATGGCGCTCGAGATGGCGAAGCGCGTGCGTATCCCGGTGGCCCTCCATCTAGACCACGGCTCCTCCTACGAGGCGGTTCTAAAGGCGCTCCGCCTTGGCTTCACCTCGGTGATGATCGATAAGTCGGGTGAGGACTTCGAGACCAACGTGCGCGAGACCCGGCGGGTGGTCGAGGCCGCCCACGCACTGGGGGTGAGCGTGGAGGCGGAGATCGGCAAGCTCGCCGGCGTCGAGGAGCACGTGGCGGTGGACGAGAAGGACGCCCTCCTCACCAACCCCCGCGAGGCCCAGATTTTCGCCGAAAAGACGGGGATCGACTACCTGGCGGTGGCGATCGGCACCTCCCACGGTCCCTACAAGGGCAAGGGTCGGCCCTTCATCGACCACGAACGGCTCAAGAAGATCGCCGAGCTGCTTCCTGGCATGCCGCTCGTGCTCCACGGGGCTTCGGGGGTGCCAAAGGAGCTGGTGGAGAAGATCAACCAATATGGAGGAAAGATCGAGGGGGCCCAGGGTATCCACCCCGACGACATCCGGCTCGCGATCCAGGAGGGGATCAGCAAGATCAATACCGACACCGACCTCCGCCTCGCCTTCACCGCCGCGGTGCGCGAGGTGCTCTATACCGACCCCAAGGTCTACGACCCCAGGAAGATCCTGGGCCCCGCCCGCGAGGCGATGAAGCAGGTGGTCAGGGAGCGCATCCACCTCTTCGGCTCGGCAGGGAAGGC
>CAYYAB010000031.1:0-15708 GCA_964469895.1 uncultured bacterium
GCTGGCACTTGGTGAACGCGAGGTCCCGCCCGGGACCCGGGGGCAGCTCGGTGAGCTGGGCGAGCGCGGGAGCAAGGACGAGTAGGGATAGGAGCAGGATTCTTTTCAACGCAAACCTCCTTACCGGTATCGGGTAATGCAGACCTCCGAAGGAAGCCCCGGGGGATTGCCCCGGGGCGCGGTCTAGCTGACCTTCACCTTGATGCGGTCGGCCCCGTTCCACTCGTAGCCGGAGGGGTTCCAGTGAATCCCACCGTTTAGGGGCTGGGCGCGGCCGAGCTTATCCACCGCCCGCACCCAGATCTCCCGTTCTCCGGGCGAAAGGGCTACGTAGGTCTCGAAGAAGGTCCAGCCAAAGGGCGACTTTCCGGGCTTCAGCTTGGCTCGGGTCCAGGTCTTGCCCTGGTCGGTGGAGACCTGGACCTCCTCGATCGGGACCACCCCGTCGTTCCAGGCCACGCCCTCGACCTTGACCGTGCCCGCCTTCACCGTCTCCCCGTCGAGCGGCGCGAAGATCACGCTCTTGATCTTCTGGTGCCAGTTGGGACGGGAGTTTTCAAAGGTGTAGTCCTTCTTGGAGAACTTGCCCGGCTCCACCGGGTAGATGGGTACCCGGTAGCGGGGGATCTGGTTGTAGTTGTAGGTCTCGTGGGCTTCGAAGCGGAGGGTCCCGATCCACTTCACGTTCATGGTGCCGTAGTAGCCGGGAACGATCAGTCGCACCGGGCCGCCGTGGACCGCCGGGATCGGCTCGCCGTTCATCTCGATGGCGAGGATCGCGTTCTCCCGGACGTAGGGGTCGGTCCAGGGCAGGCTGTGCTCGAAGTCGGGTTTTTTCCCCGAAGGTTCGTCACGGCCGTTGGCGGTGAGGAACTTGGCGGCGGGTTCGTAGACCTCGACCTTGAAGTGCTCGAGCACGTCCTTGAGCTTGGGACCCTTCCAAACGGTCTGCGCCATTCCGCCGTGCTTCCACTGGGTGCCGCCGGTCTTCTTGGCGTACTTGGCGTAAAAGCTCCGGCCGTTCCCCGAGCACTGGAGCACCATCGTCACCTCGTGCTGGGGGAGTTCCTTGAGGATGCTCGCGTCGAACTTGGCGGGGCGGTGCACCAACCCGATGATCTCGATCGTCCAACCCTTGAGCGGGATCGGCTCTAGGGTCTTTCCGCCCGCGAGGACCTGGTTGTTGCGAACGAAGGCGATCTCCTTCGGGGTGATCTCGTGTTCCCGGAGGAGCTCGAGCGGGGTCTCGAGCACCCCGGTCTTGGTGTTGTGGACGATCAGCCGGGGGTCCTTGCCCTGGACTACCTGGTCCGCCGTTGGCCTCGCCTGCGCACGCACCCGCGTCACGCTGGGGAAGACCCCGAGGGCCACGGCGGTCGCGCCGGTCCGCTTTAAGAACTCCCTGCGATCCATCCCGCTAGTTGCCTTTTTCATACCCATGCACCTCCCCAACGGGGGTCGGGACATTTATACCATTACACCCTTACAGGGACAAGTGCCGGGGGTATGTTGCCCGCTAGCATATGGGCATGCCGGCCCGAATCGCCCGCTTGCTGGTTTCCTCTTCCGACCGACCCGGGATCGTGGCCGCCGTCTCCGGCTTTCTCTTCCGGCACGGGGCCAACATCACCGACCTGCAGCAGCACTCCACCGACCCCTCCGGGGGCCGGTTTTTCATGCGGCTTGAGTTCGACGCCTCGGCGGTCGCGCTCTCCCCGGAAGAGCTCGCCGCCGCCTTCGCCCGCGAGGTGGCGGCCCCCTTTGGCATGGACTGGCGGATCGCTTACGCCGACGAGGGGAAGAAGACCGCGATCCTCGTCTCCAAAGCCGACCACGCGCTCTTGGAGCTCCTTTGGCGCTGGCGCCGGGGGGAGCTTCCCACCGAGATCACGATGGTGATCGGCAACCATCCCGACCTTGCTCCTTACGCGCGGGAGTTCGGGGTGCCCTTTTATCACGTCCCCGTGGGCGAGGGCGGGATGGGGGAGGCGGAGGCGCGGATGCTCGAGCTCCTTGAGGGCAGGGCCGACCTCGTGGTCCTCGCCCGCTACATGCGGATTCTCTCGGAGCACTTCGTTTCCCGCTTTCCCCACCGGATCATCAACATCCACCACTCGTTCCTGCCCGCCTTCGCCGGCGCCCGCCCCTACCACCAGGCCTACCGGCGGGGGGTGAAGATCATCGGGGCCACCGCCCACTACGTCACCCCCGAGCTCGACGCCGGGCCGATCATCGAGCAGGACGTGGTCCGGGTGAGTCACCGCGACGAGGTGAAGGACCTGATCGAAAAGGGCCGCGACCTCGAGCGCCAGGTCCTCGCCCGGGCGGTGAAGTGGCACCTCGAGGACCGGATTTTGGTCTACGAGAACAAAACCGTTGTTTTCGTCTAACCCGTGACGTATGGCAGCCGCTCGGCGAGCACCACTGCGAGCGCCAAGGAGAGGAACTTGACCTCCTCGGGATCGGCGCGGCTGGTGAGGACGAGCGGCGCGCGGGCGCCCATGATGATCCCCGCGCCCCGGACCCGGGCGAAGTAGATCAAGCTTTTGTAAAAGACGTTCCCCACGTCGATGTTGTCCACGATGAGCACGTCGGCCTTGCCCGCCACCGGGCTCTTGATCCCCTTAATGCGGGCGGCTTCCTCGCTCACCGCGTTATCGAGGGCCAAGGGCCCGTCCACGATCGCCCCTTGGATCTGCCCCCGGTCGGCCATCTTGGCGATGATCGCGTCCTCGACCGCGGTCTCCATCTCGGGGTTCACCACCTCGACGGCGGCGAGGAGGGCCACGCGGGGTGGGTTGATGCCGAGGGCATGGGCGAGCGTCACCGCGTTCTCGACGATCTGGATCTTCTCCTTAAGACCCGGGTTGATGTTCATCGCCCCGTCGGACATAAAAAAGAGCCGGTCGTACCCCTGGGCCTCGAAGACCAGCACGTGGGAGAGGAGCCGCCCGGTCCTAAGGCCCCACTCGCGGTTTAAGGCGGCGCGGAGGAACTCCGAGGAGTGCACGAGCCCCTTCATCAGGATGTCGGCTTCGCCGGAGGAGACGGCCTTGGTGGCGAGCTCGGCGGCCTCCACGGGGTCACGGGCGGGGCGGAGGTCCAGGTTTTCCACGCGGATCCCCAGCTCCTGGGCGATCCTCCGCATGCGCTCGGGGTTGCCGAAGAGGATCGGCTCGATCAATCCTTCGATCCGGGCCTCGTTCACCGCCTCGATGACGTGGGCCTCGGTGGCGGCGGCCACCGCCACCTTCTTGGGTCCCTTGACCTGGGCGACCAGCCGGGCCAGGTCGAGGAGCTGGTTCATGCTTCGGATGGGTTCGATCTCACGAAACTCGAGCTGCATAGGTCTTGGCCTCCTCGATCCCGGAGAGCACCCGGTAGACTCCCTCGGCCAGGGCCTCGGCCTCGAACTCCCCGGGCTCGACGATGACCGGCGCCATCCAGGAAAGCCGCTCTTGGATGCGTTTGGTGACGTAGCCGAAGCGGGCGGCGCCGCCGGTGAGGAAGAAGGCGTCGGGACGGGCGTGGACCGCCAGGGCGGCCATGTGCTTGGCCACCTGCAGGGCGTAGGCCTCGACCACCACCCGGACCTCGGGCTCTTCGAGTCGGGCCTCGATCGCCCGCAGGTCGTCGGTGCCGAGTAGCCCCAAGAACCCGGAGCGTCGGGAGAGCAGGTGGCGGGCGGCGTCAAGCCCCCGTTCGCGAACGAGCTTCAAAACGCCGTGAATCGGCGTGGTTCCGGCACGGTTCGCGCTAAAGGGCCCCTCGCCCAGGAGGGCGTCGGTGGTGTCGGCCATGCGGCCTTTTAAGAAGAGCACCACGCTGCTGCCGCCGCCCAGGTGAGCGCCCACCAAGACCGCGTCCTTGAGCTCCCGCCCAAGCCCCCTCGCGACCCGGCGGGCGACGTAGCGAAGGTTTAGGGCGTGGACCCGGCTCTGGCGTTCGACGCCGGGCACGCCGGAGACGCGGGCCTCGGGGAGGAGCTCGTTGATCGTCGGGGGATCCACGACGAAGGCGGGCACCCGGTAGAGCCGGGCGACCTCGAAGGCCAGCGGCGCCCCCAGGTTCGCGGGGTGGTAGCCGAAGGGGGCCTTTAGCGCGAGTTCGACGAGGGCCTCGTCCACCCGGTAGACCCCGGCCTCCATCGGCCCGAAGATCCCGCCCCGGGCGGCCACCGCGTCGAAGGGGGCCCAGACCTTGGCCTGGGCCAAGACGGCGGGGAGTCGGGCTTCGAGGTCGCTTTTCGGGCTCGCCCCGATGCCGGCGGGGAGCTCGATCCGCTCCCGGATTGCCGGTTCCCCGCCCGTGAGTTCGGCGAGGGCGAGCTTGGTGCTGGTGGAGCCGGGGTTGATCACGAAGACCCGCACGCACTCAGCATACCAACGCCTTTTTGCCTAACCCGACCTTCACGCCCCGGGCGTACTTTGGGAAAAGGAGGTGCGTATGCGGAAGATCCCGTGGTTTTTATCCCTACTTCTCCTGGTGCCGGTTTTTGCCTTCAACCAAAAGCAGGCGTTTCTCGAAAACGAGCGGAACACCATCGAGGTGGTGAAGCAGGCCGGCCCCGGCGTGGTGTACGTGGCGGTTCGTACCAAGGCCAAGGTGGTGCGACCCAAGCTGCCCCCCGGTTTCGAGGACTTCGCGCCCTTTTTCGAGCCCTTCGTGGTTCCACCCCGCGAAGGCACGGGTTCCGGTTTTGTGATCGATAAGGAGGGGCACATTCTCACCAACTATCACGTGGTGAAGGGGGCCGACGAGATCGAGGTTCGCTTCCAGGGCGATCCGAAACCCTACCCTGCCCGGGTGGTGGGCGCGGTGCCGCCGATGGACATCGCGCTTCTCAAGGTGAAGGCGCCGAAGGGCAAGTTGCACCCGATCCCCCTGGGCGACTCCGATCGGGTGGTGGTGGGTCAGAAGGCGATCGCGATCGGGAACCCCTTCGGCCTCGACTTCACCGTGACCGAGGGGATCGTCTCGGCGGTGCGGAAAAACCCCGGGGTGGAGTCGAGCTTGATTCCCTACCTGATCCAGACTGACGCAGCCATCAACCCGGGGAACTCGGGCGGTCCCTTGCTCGATTCCCACGGCCGGGTCATCGGCATCAACGCCGCCATCCTTTCGCCGAGCGTACAAGCCGGGGCCCCCCAGTTCGCGGGGATCGGTTTCGCGATTCCCATCAACTTGGCCAAGGACTACCTCGACGAGATGAAGGCGGGGAAGACGCTCACCGCCGACGCGATCATCAAGAGCCGGCCGCGGCTCGGGGTGACGGTCTTGCCCGTGGAGGCCTACCCCGAGGCGATCCGCCGCCGCTTCAAGCTCCCCGATCACGGGCTCGTCATCCAGGAGGTGGAAAAGGGCAGCCCGGCCGAGAAGGCGGGACTTAGGGGCGCCAAGGACCACATCTACGTCTACACCCCAAGCGGCGACGTGCTCGACTTCGGCGTGGGCGGCGACGTGATCGTCGAGGCCGACGGGGTGCCGATCGAGAACATCAACGACCTTCGGGCGGTGCTCTTTTCCAAGCGCCCGGGCGACACGGTCACCCTGAAGGTCATCCGCGACGGGAAGGAGCGGACGGTGGTGGTCCGGCTCGCGGTCGTGAAGTAGGTGGGGTTGCCGTACGCGGGGGGCCCAGAGGCCCCCCTTTTCGTATGCTCGAAGCGTGCCGCGGGATTGGGAAGCCTACTACCGGGTGTTCGCGGGGCCCGACACGCCGGCTTTCGTGGTCCGGGCGTACGCCGCCGAGCTCCCCGAGGGGCCGGTTTTGGATCTCGCCGGCGGGGGCGGGCGGAACGCGTTCTTTTTGGCGTCCTTGGGGCACCGGGTCTTGGTCTTAGAAAAAAGCCAGAACGCCCTTTTTCGCTTGGTGGAACGGGCCCGGCGGGAAACGCTCCCGGTCCACGCGGTGCCTTTTGACCTCGAAGACGAGGCCGAACCGCTTCCTCCCGGCCCCTTCGCCGGGGCGGTGATGAGTTACTTCGTGCACCGGCCGCTGCTGTACCGCCTCCGGGAGCGGATCATGCCGGGCGGGGTTTTGTTGATCGAGGGGTTCGACCGCTTCGAGGCCATTCGCCGTGGCCGACCCGAGAGCCGCCATTACTGGGAGCCGTTCGAGCTTGCGAGGCCACTGCCGGGTTTTTCCCTACGCGCCTTCGGCCAGGGGTATCTGGCCCTTGCCCATCGGACCTGGGCGGTGTGGCGTAGACTTTAGGGTGTGAAAATCGCGGTGGATCTGGTATCGCCCTGGGCGCGGATTCTGCTCTGGGCGGGATTGCCGCTTGGGATCGAGCTCGACCCCTTTCCCCCCGACGAGGACCCCGAGGGCTACGACCTGCTCTTGCGCTTTTCCCCCGAAGCCTTCCCGGGGGACGAGCGCGCCCACCCCGGCCGGCGGGCGATCGAGGCCTACGGCGACCTTTTGATCCAAAAACGTCTTTTCCGGGCGCTCTCCATCCCCACCCCGCCCTTTGGGCGGGTGCGGGGGGCGGGGGAGTGGGAGGCGATGGTCACCGTCCACGGGCTCCCCGCCTGGCTTCGTGAACGCAAGACCGGCCGGAGCGCCTGGGTGGAGGAGCGGGAGTTCGAGCCCCCGGAGGGGCTTTATCTCTACGAGCGGGCCTACCCCTACGAGGCCGAGCTCCTTTTCCTCGCCGTGCGAGGGGAGGAGGGGGTGCGCTTTTTCCCTCCGGCGGTCCGGCGGGGGGAGGCCTGGGTCGCGCCCTTTCCTTTGGAAAAAGCCCTTTGGGAAGGGATTTGTCAGCGGCTCGAGCACCTCCTCGCCGCCCTCGGCCACCGGGGCGGGATCGAGGTGCGGGCCGGGCGCTACCAGAACGAGGTCTACTTCCTCGACTTTGCGCCCTTCCCCACCGAGCGCTCCCTCTTTGCTCCGGTATTCGCCGAGGCCCACTTCCGGGCTTTGCTCGGCTACGGGCTTCCTGAAACCGAGATCCAGGGGTACGCGGGGGTTCGGCCGGTGGAGGATCTTTCGCGGGCCCTCGCCTATCCTTACGCCTGGCCCTTCGTGCTCGAGCGCCCCTACGTCCGGGTTTGGGCCGATGACGAGACGACCCTGCTCCAACGCCTTCTGGAAGTGGGGGGTGGCGCGTGAGCGTGTTTTCGTATCTGCTCGACGCACTGAAGGCCCTTTTGCCCAAGGGCACCTTCGCCCTCGGTTGGGAAGCGATGCTCGGCCGGGGGCTCGCCCTTTTGCTCTTCGCCCTTTTGCTCTACGTCTTGCGGTATTTGCTGCGCCGGGCCTCGGACCTGGCCTTTAACCGCTTTGGGGTGCGGGTGCGTCGGGCGGTGGCCTGGTTTTGGAACCTGCTCTTTTGGACCGCGCTTTTTGCCGGTGCTTCGGCGATCTTCAAGGTCGGCCACCCCGAGGCGGTGCTCCTCGTGGGGGTCAAGCTCACCGTGGCTTACCTCGTCTGGCTTTTCGCCGAGGCGGGGATCGAGGTCTACCTCGAGCGCCGGGGCGTGGACCTGAACCTCGTGGTCCTGACCCGCTACCTCGCTTTGGTCTTGGTCCTGATCTGGACCGCCTACCTGGTCGCGGGCCGGGAGATCGCGCCCTTGATCGGGGCCTTGGGGGTTGCCGGTTTGGCGGTGAGCCTTGCGGCCCAGGACACCTTCTCCAACTTCATCGCCGGGGTGGTACTCCTCGCCGACCGCCCCTTTCGCCTCGGCGACTGGGTGCGGGTGGGGGACAAGCTCGGCCGGGTCGAGGGCATCACCCTCCGCACCACCCGGATCCGTACTCCGGACAACGAGCTGATCGCGATCCCGAACGCCAAGATCGCTGGCGGCGAGATCCAAAACCTTTCCGCGGGAGGACCCCTCCGCATCCACGTTCCGGTGGGGGTGGCCTACCGCTACGACCCGGACGAGGTACGGCCGGTGCTCGAGCGCGCCCTCCGGGCGCACCCCGCGCTCCTTTCCGACCCCGCGCCCGAGGTCTGGGTCCGGGAGCTCGCCGATTCCAGCGTGAACTACGAGCTCGTTGCCTGGATCCCCGAGCACGCGATCGCCCGGCTTCCCAAGATCACCGCCGAGCTCACCGAGGCGGCGAAGAAGGCCCTCGACGAGGCCGGGATCGAGATCCCCTTCCCCCAGCGGACGCTCTGGTTTGCCGAGCCGCTCAAGATCGTTCAGGAGAGCGCGTCCCAAAGCGAAAGCACCAGGGAGTGAACGCGGTCGAGCCCGGCCTCGGTGGGGGCAAGGCGCGGGCCCATCACTTCCAGCCAGCCGGCCTCCAAAAGGGGCGCGGCGGCTTTGAGGACCGGCGCGCGGAGGGCGAGGCCGGTGCGGGCCTCGAGCACCGCAAGGTCCACCCCCTCCCGGGTCCTGAGCCCCATCATCAGCGCTTCCTTGGCGTGCTCCCGGGGGGGGATCGGCTCGAGTTTTGGGGCCTCGCCGGAAAGCCAGCGGAAAAGCGGGGGGTTCGTCCGGCGCACGGCGTAGAGTCCGGGCTCGCCGGCGGGCTCGTGGCTCGCCGCCGCCGGGCCGAGCGCGGCCCAAAACCCCATCCGCCAGTAGACCTGGTTGTGCCTCGCTTCCTCCCCGGGCCGGGCGAAGTTCGCGACCTCGTAGCGGTAGAACCCCGCCGCTCCCAGGATCGCCCGGGCGGCGGTGAAGGCCTCGGCCTCGCGGTCGGGATCCTCGCGGACGCGGGCGGCGAGCGGGGTTCCCGGTTCGGGGATCAGGGTATAGGCGGAGACGTGGCCGACGCCGAGCGAGGCGGCGGTCTTCAGGTCTTTTTCCACGTCCTGCCCCGGGAGGCCGAGGATCAGGTCCACCGAGACCCGAAACCCGGCGGCGAGCGCTTCCTCCACCGCCCGAAACGCCCCTTTGGCGCGGTGGGCGCGGCCAAGCGTCCGGAGGACGGGGTCCTGGAAGCTCTGCACCCCGATCGAGAGGCGGTTGACCCCGAGGGCCTTGAGGAGACGAAGCCTTTTTCGGTTCAACGTGCCCGGGTTCGCCTCCAGGGTGACCTCGGCCCCCTCGGCGAGCACAAGTCCAAGGTTCAAAAGGCGTTCGAGCTCGGCCTCCCTCAGGTAGCTCGGGGTGCCGCCCCCGTAGTAGAGGGTCTCGAGGGGTTCAAGTCTCGGGCGGAGGGCGCGGGCCTCGGCCGCGAGCCTTTCCAGGTAGGCCTCCACCGCCCCCGGGGTCCGTCGCACCGCGTGGAAGGCGCAGTAAGGACAGATCGTGGGGCAGAAGGGCACGTGAACGTAAAGCGAGGTCACCCTTTCGAGCCTAGCGGGCCTTTTGCCCTCGCGCCATACGCTAGGCTACCCTCGTGCTGGTTGCCCTGACCCGTCCCCCGGAAAAGGACGCCGAGCTCGCCGAGCACTTGCGCGCGGTGGGGCTCGAGCCGGTTTCGGTTCCGGTGCTTGCCTACGAAAAGCTCGAGGAAGGCTACGAGGCCCTGGAGATCGCCCTCACCGAGCCCTGGGACTGGGTGGTGATCACGAGCCCCGAAGCCGCCCGCTATTTCATCGGCGCCTGGTACCTGGCGGGGGCTCCCGAGGTTCGGATCGCCGCCCTCGGGCCGAGCACGAAGGCGGTGCTCGAGGGACAGGGGCTCGAGGTCGCCTTCGTCCCGAGCCGGGCAGAAGGGACGGCGCTCGCCCGCGAGCTCCCGGGTAGCGGCCGGGTGCTCTGGCCGACCTCGGCCCGGGCGGGGGACGAACTTTTCAAGGGGCTAGAGGCCCGGGGTTTTTCGGTGCGCCGGATCGACGCTTACACCCTGGTCCCCCGCACCCCCAGCGAGCAGGAGCGGGAGGCGGCCGAGAAGGCGGGGATCGTGCTCTTCGGCTCGCCCTCGGCGGTTTTGGCGTGGCTTTCGGTCGGGCTACCCCGTCGTCCCGCCGCTTGCGTGGGGGCGGGCACCGCAAAGAAGGCGGAGGCCCTGGGCTTTACCCCGGTCGCCTACCCCGAGGAGCCCGGGCTTGCCGGCTGGGTGGAGGCCGCCCGGGAGCTTTCTAAGGAACTGCTCGGGTAAACTCGAAGACGTGCTGGAGCCGCCCGTTTACCTCGTCGGCCTCTCCCACAAGACCGCCCCGGTGGGGGTGCGGGAGTGCGTGGCGGTAAGCGGGGCCCGGCTCGGCCTATTGCTCGACACCCTCCGAAAAGAGGCCGAGGAAGCCGTCCTCATCTCCACCTGCAACCGCTCGGAGCTTTACCTGGTGAAGCCCCGGAAGAACCCGAGGACGCTCTACCTCGAGCACCTGGGCCACTTCCCCGATCACCTTTACGAAAGGCGGGGGGTTCAGGCGCTCCGCCACCTCTTCCGGGTCGCGAGCGGGCTCGAAAGCCAGGTGGTAGGGGAGGCCCAGATCCTCGGTCAGGTTCGGGAAGCCCTCTTCGCCGCCCGCCGGGCCCGGGCGACCGGGCCCCTCTTGGAACAGGCCTTCCAGCGGGCGGTCTACGTGGGCAAGCGGGCCCGTTCCGAGACCGCGATCGGTGCTGGGGCGGTGAGCGTTGCTTACGCCGCCGTGGACCTCGCCCGATCGGTCTTCGGCGACCTTGCCGGCCACACCGCTTTGGTGCTTGGGGCCGGGGAGATGGCCGAGCTGGTGCTCACCCACCTCAAGGACCTCGGGGTCGCGCGGATCCTGGTGCTGAACCGCACCCGGGCTCGGGCCGAGGCGCTCGCGAACCGTTTCGGGGGCGAGGCCTGCGGCATGGAGGACCTGCCCCGTGCCCTTTCCCAGGCCGACATCGTGATCGCCTCCGCCGCCGCGCCGCACCCGATCGTCCGGGTCGAGCGGGTGCGCGAGGTCTTAAAAGGGCGGAAAAAGCCCCTTTTCCTCATTGACATCGCGCTGCCCCGGAACGTCGAGCCCGGGGTGGGGCGGCTTCCGGGCGCCTACCTCTACGACCTTGACGCGCTCGAGCGCGTGGTGGAGAAGAACCTCGCTGCCCGCGCCGCCGAGCTGCCCCGGGTGGAGCGGATCGTGGAGGAGGGGCTCGCCGACTACCTCGAGTGGTACGCCGGGCACCTCGCCCGCGACCGGATCCGCCGGATCGAGGCGGAGTTCGAGGCGCTCCTCGAGGCCGAGATCGGCGCCCTTTTGCGCGGTAAGCTCGCCGGGCTCGATCCCGAGGCCGAGCGGGCGCTCCGCCGGCGCGTTCGCCGGGTGCTCGGCAAGGCCGCCCACGCGCTCATCCAGCTGGCCAAGGACGAGGTCGCCGCCGAACGATTGGAGCGGGCACTCCTCACGCGATGATCGCGCTTTTCGTGGGCCTTGGGGTCTTGATCCTGGCGGGCGGGCTAGCCTTCGGCCTCAGCGCTACCGGGTTTGCCGCCCTTTCCTTCTTCCTCGCCTTCTTGCTCGCCACCTGGAAAAGCGGCACGCCGTTTGCCAGCCCCTTTCACATCGGAGTGCTGCTTGCGGCGGGGCTGGTGGGGTTCGGCCGGCTCTACGCCTACCGCCCCCGGATGGCCGCCCTGGTGCGGGCGCTTTACGCAGTGGCGGCGCTCGTCGCCTTGGTTTCGCTTCACTACCTGGGGCGGGTGGCGGAGGGGCTCCCGGCCTGGGCGCTCTTCCTCCACGGGGGGAGTTTCCTCGTCGCCTACGCGCTTTTGACCGTGGCCTACCTGGCCGCGGTGCTCGGCTACCTGCAGCACCGGGCGCTCAAGGAGCGCCCCTGGCAGGCGCTCGAGCGCCCGCCGCTTTGGGTGCTGGCGAAGCTCGAGCTCCCCTACCTCCGCCTCGGCTACCTCGCCTACACCCTCGGTCTCTTCACCGGCATGGCCTGGGCCTTCCGGGTCTGGGGATCGCCGATCAGCTGGGATCCCAAGGAGCTTCTCACCCTCCTCGCCTGGTCGCTTTTCACCCTTCGCGTGCTCCTTTCCTCGGCTACCCCGGGGCTCCGCCTTTGGGTCTGGACGCTCGCGTTCTTGGCGATGGCAGCGGCCTTCTTCGCCGCGCCCCTTTTCGGCGGCCGGCACCCGGTTTGATAAATGTAAAGGCTAACTTGATATTTTGAAAAATATCCCTTACCATCCTGGCAAGGGGGCGCGATGTTTGGGTACTGGGAGCCGGAGGCGTTTTCCCGCGAGGCCGAAGCGAAGCGGCAGGCGCTTCGGGCCGAGTTTCAAAGGGGCCGGGCGCTCACCGGCCTGGTGCGCCGATGCCTCGCGCGGGCGGCCGCCGGGGCGGCCTACGCGCTTTGGCGGCTTTCCGAGCGGCTTTGGAAGGGGGCCGAGGGTGGACGAGGTCTTGAGGGTGCTCCGGATGCTTAAGGAGGGGAAGCTCCGGCGGGAGGAGGCGGAGCGGCTCCTTGCGGCGCTCGGGATGGGAGCTTTGGAAGAGGGGGTCCGGCGCTGGCTCCGGATTGAGGGCGGGATCGCGCGGATCGAGATCCGCTCCGCCGCGGGCGACGAGGTTTCGGCAAGTGGCTTCGGCGCCGGGGAGGTCTTCCTGGAGACTGGCGCGGAGGGCGGGTTGCTCAAGATCAAGACCCGGGGGCCCAAGCTTCTGCAAAGGGCCCTCCGGGTCGAGGTGAGTCTGCCCCGGGATTACGGGGTCGAGCTCGCCCTCGGGCAGGGGGCGCTTCGGGCCGAGTCCCTGGCCGGGCTCAAAGGGGAGCTCGGGACCGGGAAGATCGAGGCCGCCGGAATTCGCGCGCTCGACCTCGAGCTCGGGATGGGCTCGGCCAGGCTCGGCCTCTTGCTCAAGGAGGGGGAACACCGGCTCGAGCTCGGCATGGGCGACGTCGAGATCTACGCCTTGCCGGGGGCGAGCTTTCGGGTCGAGGGGGAGGCCGGGCTCGGTCAGGTGGAGGAGCGGGTCTTCGGCGAGGGCCTAGCGCGGCTTTGGGTCGAGCTCGGTATGGGAAGGCTTAGGGTGGAACCATGAGCGAGACCAGGCGGCGGGTTTTGGAGATGCTGGCGGCGGGAAAGGTCTCGGTGGCCGAGGCCGAGCGGCTGCTCGACGCCCTCGAGGCTCCGGCGGCCGTGCCCAGGACCGGGCGGCTCCTCCGCGTTTGGGTTCGGGGCAAGGACGGGGAGGAGGTGAAGGTACACCTCCCCCTTACGCTGGCCCGGGTGGCGCTCGAGTTTCTGCCCGCGGAGCACCGGTCGCTTTTGGAAAAGGAGGGAATCGACCTCGACGCCCTCCTCGCCGGCCTCAAGGAAGAGCTCCCCGAGGGGCGCCTGGTCGAGGTTCGGGGGTCCGAAGGGGAGGTCGTCATCGAGGTGGTATGAACCGGCTTTCGTTTTTGGTCGTGGAGTTCGGGCGGGCCCGCCTCGCCTTTCCCCTTTGGGTCTTGGAGGAGGTGCTCGCGTTTTTGCTCGCGGGGGCGCTCCTTTTCCGAGGGCGGGTGGGGCCTGCGCTTTTCTACCTTTTTCGCCGTCGGCTCGGCCTCTCTGCGTATCGAAAGGGCGAGGAAGTCTTCACCGTGCGCGGACTACGGGTTTGGATCTGGCGTCCGTTTTGAGGAGGGAGGATGAAACCGAGGACCCCGAGCGTCTGTCCCGTCTGCGGTGGTCGGCTTTGGGTGACCGGGCTCGTTTGCAAGACCTGCGGCACCGAGATCCGGGGGGAGTTCGAGCAGAACGAGTTCGCCACGCTTTTGCCCGAGCAGCTCGAGTTTCTGAGGATGTTCTTGAAGGCGCGGGGGAACCTGAAGGAGCTCGAGCGCACCCTCGGGGTTTCCTACCCCACGGTGCGGGCCCGCTTCGACGCCCTGCTTCGGGCGCTCGGCTACGAGGAGGGGCCGGACCTCGAGGCCGAGCGCCGGGCGATCCTCGATGCCCTGGAGCGCGGCGAGCTCACCCCCGAGGAGGCCGCCGAGCGACTCGACGCCCTGAAGCGGCAGCAGTTCTAAACCCCCGGCGGGGGCTCGGCCCGGGGAAGGGCCACGCTGAAGGTGGTGCCCTCCCCGGGCGTGCTCTCCACCCAGACCTCGCCGCCGGAGGCCTCGACGATCGCCTTGACGATGGCGAGCCCGAGGCCGCTTCCCCCCTTGGCCCGGTCGCGGGCCTTGTCCACCCGGTAAAAGCGCTCGAAGAGGTGGGGGAGGTGTTCCTTCGGGATGCCCGGGCCGTCGTCGGCCACCTGCACGATCACCCGTTTTCCGGGGGCCCGCACCCTTAGCCGGATCGTCTTGGCCCCGGCTTTGATCGCGTTTGAGACCAGGTTGGCGAAGACCTGGTGGAGCCGGTCGGGGTCGGAGCGGACCCAGACCTCCTCTTCGGGGAGCTCGAGCTCAATCTTTCCGGAAAACGCCGGCGCGAACTCCTCCGCCACCTCGGAAAGCACCGGCTGGAGCAGCACCGGGCGGGGCTCGAACCGCCAGCCGGCTTCGCTTTCGGCCAGGTCCAATAGGTCCCCGACCAGTTTTTTCATGCGCTCGCTCTCCCGGGCGATGACCTCGAGGCTCTCGGTCTGGGTCGGGCTCGGGTTGGTGCGCCGCTTCAAGTAGCCGACGTGGCCGAGGATGGCGGTGATCGGCGTTCTGAGCTCGTGGGAGGCGTCGGCCAGAAAGCGGCGCTGGGCCTCGAAGGCCTCCTCGAGCCGGGCGAGCATCCGGTTTAAGGCCCGGGCGAGGGCCGCCACCTCGTCCGCCCCCTCGGGCTCGGGCAGGGGGGCGAAGGAGCGGGCGGAGATCGCCTCCGCTTGTTTGGCGATCGCCTCGAGCGGGGAGAGCGTCCGGGCCACGAGCAGGTAGGCGAGCCACCCCCCGACGAGCAGGACGAGCATCGCGGTGGCGGCGTAGATGCGTACGAGCTGGCTCAGGGTGGCCTCGATCGGCTCGGTGGACTTGGCCACCAGCACCACCGCGGGGATGCGGTTGAGGGGCGGGGGCCCCTGGGCTTCGAGCAGCGAGGCCCGGACCAGAAGGTGCAAAGGGCCCCCGGTCCGGCGCGGGAGCTCGATGCGCGTCCAGATGATCCCTTCCTTCAAAAGCCGTTCGTAGTCGCGCTTGTTGAGCTTGAGCCGCTGGCCCCCGAGGGCCGGGCTCTGGACCAGCGGAACCGCCTCCATCAGGTCCTCGGGCCGGAAGGGCGGAAGGGCGAGGACGAGGTCCACCTCGGCGTAGACGGTGGGGGGGAGGGCGACGCCTAAGAGGTTTCGCCCACCGCTGTTGATGAGCCGGACCACCTGGCCCAAAGCGTCGTCGAGCTCGGCCCGGAGGCCCTGGTAGAGGTAGCGAGCGAGCAGGGAGTAGACCGCGACCCCCATAACGAGGAGGCTCGCGGTCAGGAGGGCGAGGGTTAAGAGGGTGATCCGGGTGCGGAGGGTCATGGGAATGGCCTGTGGCTTGTGGCGCGTAGCTCGTGGAAGGGTTTCACCACAAGCCACCGGCTACAGGCCACAAGCTAATCTTCCCTTAAAACGTACCCCACCCCGCGCACGGTGTGGATCAAGCGCCGTTCGCCACCGGCCTCGAGCTTCTTGCGGAGGTAGCCGATGTAGACGTCCACCACGTTGGAGCCGCCCTGGTAACCGGGCCAGACCTTCTCCTCGATCTCGAAGCGGGAAAAGACCTTGCCCGGGCTCGAGGCGAGGAGCTCGAGGAGCTCGAACTCCTTGTTCGAAAGCTCGATCCGCCGCCCGCCCCGGAAGACCTCGCGGCCCTCGAGGTTGATGATCAGGTCGGCGACCCGGATCTCGCCGGTGATCGCCGGGGTCACCCGACGGAGGTGGGCCCGGACCCGGGCGAGTAGCTCTTCGATGGAAAAAGGCTTTACCA
>CAYYAB010000032.1:0-15625 GCA_964469895.1 uncultured bacterium
GCGTTCCCCACCGCGAGCTCCATGAAGCGGAGGTGGTCCTTTTGGTGGGCGTCGGTGGAGAGGGTGAACATTAGGCCGTACTCCCGGGCCCTCCGGGCGAGCACGTCGGGCAGGTCCATGCGGTCGTAGTAGCCGTCGATCTCCACCGCCTTGCCGAGCTCCTTCATGCGGGCGAAGATCTTCTCCCAGTCGGCCTTGACCGGGGCGCGCTTGCCGATCAACCGGGCGGTGGGATGGGCGAGGACGTGCACCAGGGGGTGCTCGATCGCCCGCAGGATGCGGCGGGTCATCGCCTCCTCGTCCATGGAGAAGCGGGAATGGATGGAGACGAGGACGAGCTCGAGCTCGGCTAAAACCTCGTCCGGGTAGTCGAGGCTCCCATCGGGGAGGATGTCCACCTCGGCCCCGGCGATGAGGTAGGGGTGGCCGCCCGTCTTTTCGTTCACTCTCCGGATCTCGGCGATCCTTTCCTTCATCTTCTCCGGCGGCACCCCGCCCGCGACCCGCACCGCCGGCGAGTGGTCGGTGACCGCGAGGTAGGCGTAGCCCATCTCGGCGGCAAATCTCGCGAGCTCCTCCAGGGTGTGCTTGCCGTCCGACCACTTGGAGTGGACCTGGAGGTCGCCCCGGATCTCCTCCAGGGTCACCAGGCGGGGCAGGGCGTGTTGTTGCGCGAGCTCGATCTCCCCCAGGTCCTCCCGCATCGGGGGCGGGATCCAGTCCATGCCGAGGGCGGCGTAGACCTCCTCCTCGGTGGCGCCGGCGATTTGCTCCTCGCCCCGCCAGACTCCGTACTCGTTCAGCTTGAGCCCCATCTGCTGGGCGATCCGGCGAAGGTGGATGTCGTGGGCCTTGCTACCGGTGAAGTATTGCAGCCCGGCGCCGAAGGACTCGGGGGGCACGATCTTCAGGTCCACCTGGATCCCCGGGCTGATATAGACGGTGGCCTTCCCCGGCCCCAGGGCGTAGACCGCCTTGACCGGGGCCAGCTTGGTAAACGCCTCGGCCACCTTCGCCCCCTCGCGGGTGGCGGCGAGGAAGTCGAGGTCACCGACGGTTTCCTTGTAACGCCGGGCGCTCCCCGCGATGGCGGCGTCCTCGACCTCCGGGAGCTCCTTTAAGAGTCGAAGCAGTTCCCGGGCCTCGTAGAGCACCGCCCCGAGCGGCCAGCGCTTGCTCGCGGCCTCCACCAGGTCGAGGTTTTTGAGCAAGCGCTCGCGTTTTCGCTCGCCGAACCCCGGGAGCTTCAGGACCTCGCCGGACTCGAGCACCTTGCGAAAGGCCTCGAGCGAGTCCACCCCGAGCTTTTCGTAAAGCAACTTCGCGGTTTTCGGCCCCACCCCGGGGACCCGCATGACCTCGAGCACCCCCCGGGGCACCTTGGCTTTGAGCTCCTCGTGTTTTCGGACCTTCCCGGTTTCAAGGTACTCGAGGATCTTGAGCGCGAGATCGTGCCCGATCCCGGGGATCGCCTCGAGCGCTTCAATGCCCCCCTTCGCCACCTCTTCAATCGGGTCCTCCAGGTCGAAAAGCGCTCGAGCAGCGTTCCGATATGCGCGGATACGAAAGGGGTTGTCGCCGAGAAACTCGAGCATGTCGGCGATCTCTTCAAAGATCTCGGCGATCTCCGCGTTCTTCATTGCCCTCATCATACGCAGGCCGTGCTGGGGCCCGTTTTGGGGACAAATGTCCCAAGGGGGAAACGATACCTTTTCTCACGATGTACCCATTCGGGGACATATGCCCTAAACTTTTTCCGGAGGAGGCGGGTCTATGAAGAAGGAAGAAAAGCCGGTTGGGGCCCTCTTGGTGGTCGGGGTGGTCGCGGCGACCATCCTCTTTATGTGGTTCACTGTGTTCTTCACCTTTCTCTACCGGGGGTAGCGTATGGATAAGCACGTAATCGAAGCCTATGAACGCGGGTGGATGTATTTCTCCCTGCTCATGATCCTGGTCTTTCTGG
Organism: uncultured bacterium; assembly: GCA_964469895.1. Lineage (GTDB taxonomy): Bacteria > Deinococcota > Deinococci > Deinococcales > Marinithermaceae > WFXV01. Next base: position 1,964 of record CAYYAB010000032.1, read on the forward strand.
TCTTCATCGGCTACACCCTCTCGGGCTACGCGTTCTACGTACCCGACGCCGCCCGCCGCATCGACCCCACGACGGTCCGCACCGGGGGCTTTCCCCAGCCCCACGTCGAGGAGGTGGCGCCGGGCAAGTACCAGGCCTACGTGATCGGCCAGGCCTTCACCTGGTTGCCCTCCGAGATGCACTTCAAGGTGGGGGACGAGGTGACCTTCTTCGTTACCAGCCCCGACGTGCAGCACGGGTTTTACATTCGCGGCACCAACATCAACGTTCAGGTCATTCCGGGCGAGGTGGCCAAGGTGAAGACCGTCTTCAAGCGCCCGGGCGAGTACCTGGTGATCTGCAACGAGTACTGTGGCATCGGGCACCAGAACATGATCGGCCGCATCGTGGTGGAGGAGTAAGATGGCGACGCTCGCACGTAAGGACGCCTACGCCGATTTCCCGGTCAAGAAGGTCTCGCTCTACTTCATCACCCTGGGCTTCATCGCCCTTTCGATCGGCACGCTTTTCGGCCCCTTCCAGGCCCTGAACTACGCCAACATCAACCTCTACCCCTGGCTTCAGAAGATCCTGCCCTTCGTCAAGTCCTACTACCAGGGCCTCACCCTCCACGGGGTCTTGAACGCGATCGTCTTCACCCAGCTCTTCGCCCAGGGGGCGCTGCTTTACCTGCAGTCCAAGGAGATGAAGATGCTGCCCCAGATGGGGGTGGCCTGGGTGGCCTGGTGGCTCGCCTTCGTGGGGCTCGTCCTGGCGGCGATCCCCCTGCTCATGAACGACGCCACCGTGCTCTACACCTTCTACCCGCCGCTAAAAGGACACCCGCTCTTCTACATCGGCGCGGCCCTGATCATCGTGAGCTCGCTGCTTTCCGTCTACCTCGCGGCCGAGCTCTGGTACCGCTGGAAGAAGCAGAACCCGGGTAAGCCCACGCCCCTCGTGAGCTACATGTCGGTGGTCACCTGGATGATGTGGGGGGTCGCCGCCATCGGGCTCGTGGTCGAGGCGGTGGTGCTGCTCATCCCCTGGTCGCTCGGGCTTTTGAAGGGCGTGGACCCGCTTCTCTCCCGGACCCTCTTCTGGTGGACCGGGCACCCCATCGTCTACTTCTGGCTCCTGCCCGCCTACGTGGTCTGGTACGGGATTTTGCCGAAGCGTGCCGGGGGCAAGCTAATCTCGGATCCGCTTGCTAGGCTTGTCTTCCTCGCCTTCCTCATCTTCTCGAGCCCGGTGGGCTTCCACCACCAGTTCGCAGACCCCGGCATCGATCCCTTCTGGAAGCTGGTGCACACCGTGCTCACCATGATGGTGGCGGTGCCCAGCCTGATCACCGCCTTCACCGTGGCCGCCTCCCTCGAACTCGGCGCCCGTGAGGCCGGGGGCCGTGGCGTGCTCGGCTGGATCAAGAAGCTCAACTGGAAGGATCCGATCGTCCTGGCTTCCACCCTCGGCGCCATCGCTTTCATCGTCGGCGGCGCCGGTGGCATCGTGAACGCGAGCTTCACCCTCGACTACGTGGTCCACAACACCACCTGGATCCCCGGCCACTTCCACCTCCCGGTGGCCACGGCGGTGACCCTCACCCACATGGGCTTGGCGGCGGTCTTGATTCCGCACCTTACCGGGAAGCCCCTGGTGGGGCTCAAGTACCTCCGCGCGGGGATCATCCTCTGGTTTACCGGGATGATGACCATGGCCGTTGGCATGCACACCATGGGGCTTTTGGGCGTGCCGCGCCGCGCGTGGATCTCGAACATCGCGCCGAACCTCGAAGGGGTCTACTCGAGCTCGGCGATCTGGATGGTGTTGAACGGCATCGCGGGCACGATCCTGTTCATCGCCGCCACCCTGATCTTCTACTCCCTCTTCGCCACCTTGCTCCAGGGCAAGCGCCTGCCCCCCGAGGAGCGGCCTGCGATCGAGTTCACCGAGGCGATCTCCGGCCCCGAGGGGCGCCGCAGCGTGATGGTGATGGACCGGCTCTTCTTCTGGTGGGCGACCGCGCTCGTGATCGTGCTCGTGGTTTACATGCCCACCCTGATCCGGATCTGGAGCACCTTCGTCTCGGCGCCGGGTTTCCGGCTCTGGTAACCGGCGCGGGCTAAGGGGGCGGGCAAGGGCCCGCCCCTTTTTGGTTGACGCCGGAAGGGGCGGCGCGTAGGATGGGGCCTCGAGGGAGCGAGGGCTTGTGCGCTCGCTTGCCTGACGGAGGGAAGATGCCGATCAGCAAGGAAGAAAAACAGCGGATCATCGAGGAGTTTGCCCGTTTCCCTGGCGACACCGGCTCGACCGAGGTGCAGGTGGCCCTTTTGACCGCCCGCATCAACCGGCTTTCCGACCACTTGAAGGAGCACAAGCACGACTTTCACTCCCACCGGGGGCTCCTTCAAATGGTGGGGCGGCGGAAGCGGCTGCTCCGCTACCTCGAGCGCGAGGACCCCGAGCGCTACCGGGCGCTCATTGAGAAGCTCGGGATTCGGAAGTAAACTATAGGTAGCAAAACCTGGGGGCGGGACCGGGGATCCGGTCCCGCTTTGCCATGAAAAGGTGAGAACCATGCCCAATCGAACCGAAAACACCCCCAAGCCGCACGTCTACGAGGTCGAGCTTGGCGGGCGCACCTTCCGGTTTGAGACCGGGAAGTACGCCCGTCAGGCCTCGGGCTCGGTGCTCGTGCGCTACGGCGACACCGTGGTCCTGGCCACGGCCGAGGCCAGCAAGGAGCCGATCGAGGCGGGCTTTCTGCCACTCACGGTCGAGTTCGAGGAGCGTCACTACGCGGTGGGGAAGATCCCCGGCTCGTTCATGCGCCGGGAGGGGCGGCCGGGGGAGAAGGCGATCCTCTCCGCCCGGATGACCGACCGCCCCATCCGCCCGCTCTTCCCGAAGGGCTTTCGGCACGAGGTGCAGGTCATCCTCACCGTGCTCTCGGCCGACCAGAAGAACCCGCCGGACGTGCTCGGTCCCACCGCCGCCAGCGCCGCCCTGATGCTCTCCGACATCCCCTGGGAGGGCCCGATCGCGGCGGTGCGGGTGGGTCGGATCGGCGGCGCGTTCGTCCTGAACCCCACCTTGCAGGAGCTCGAGGAGAGCGAGCTCGACCTGGTGGTGGCGGGGAGCCGGGACGCGATCATCATGGTCGAGGCCGGGGCCGAGGAGGTCCCCGAGGAGCTCCTCGTCGAGGCGCTCGCCTACGCCCACCGCGAGATGCAGCCCTTGATCGAGCTGCAGGAGCGGATGCGGGCCGAGCTCGGTAAGCCCAAGTTCGCCTGGACCCCGCCGGAGACGCTCTCCGAGGACGAGATGGAGGCGTTTTACCGCCGGGCACGGGAAAAGGGGCTTACCGAGGTGCTCACCGTGGCCTCGAAGCAGGAGCGGAGCGAGGCGCTCGACCGCTTCGCCGAGGAGCTCGTGGCCGAGTTCGTCCCCGAGGAGGGCGAGGAGGCCGAGGCGCGGAAAAAGCTCTACCTCGAAGCTTTCGACGAGGTGGTGAAGCGCGAGCTCCGGCGGCTCATCCTCGAGGAGAACCGCCGGGCCGATGGCCGGCGTCCCGACGAAATCCGCGAGATCTGGATCGAGGTGGACGTACTCCCCCGGGCCCACGGCTCCGCGGTCTTCACCCGTGGCGAGACCCAGGTGCTCGGCACCGTCACGCTGGGCACCGGTCGGGACGAGCAGATCATCGACGACCTGGGGATCGACGAGAGCGAGAACTTCCTGGTCCACTACAACTTCCCGCCCTACTCCACCGGGGAGGTGAAAAGGCTCCGGGGGGTCTCCCGCCGCGAGGTGGGGCACGGAAACCTGGCCAAAAGGGCGCTCCGGCCGGTGCTTCCGAGCGAGGACGCGTTCCCCTACACGATCCGGATCGTGGGGGATGTGCTCGAGTCCAACGGCTCCTCCTCGATGGCCACCACCTGTGCCGGGTGCCTGGCGCTGATGGACGCGGGCGTGCCGATCAAGAAGACGGTGGCCGGGATCGCCATGGGGCTCGTGATGGGGGAGGATCGGCACGTGGTTCTCACCGACATCCTGGGCCTGGAGGACGCCCTCGGCGACATGGACTTCAAGGTCACCGGTACCCGGGACGGGGTCACCGCGCTGCAGATGGACATCAAGGTGAGCGGCCTGACCTCGGAGATCCTAAGGGAGGCGCTCGAGCAGGCGCGGAGGGCGCGGCTTTTCATCATCGACCGCATGGAGTCGGTGCTGCCCGCGCCGCGGCCCGAGCTCAAGCCCTTTGCTCCCCGGATCCTCAGCCTCAAGATCCCGGTGGACAAGATCGGCGTGGTCATCGGGCCCGGAGGCAAGCACATCCGCGCGCTGGAGGAGCTCGGGGTCGAGATCGACATCGAGCCCGACGGCACCGTGCGCATCTACTCCGCGGATGCCGCCGCCGCCGAGGAGGCCAAGCGCCGCATCGAGGAGGCGACCCGGGAGGCCAAGGTCGGCGACGTCTACGAGGGCGTGGTGACCCGGATCGTGCCCTTCGGCGCTTTTGTCACCTTGTTCCCCGGGGCCGAGGGCCTTTTGCACATCAGCCAGCTCGCCGAGGGGCGGGTGGAACGGGTCGAGGACGTGGTCAAGATCGGCGACAAGATCAGGGTGAAGGTCTCCGAGATCGACCCCATGGGGCGGATCAACCTGGTGCGGCCTGAGCTCGAGGGCAAGGTGGCCCCGCCGCGTCGGGGCGGCCGGCCCGGGGGCCGGGGCAGCCGTCCCAAGGGCGGCGGCCCAAAGAGGAGGGAGTAACCGGTGGACCAAGGCAAGTCGCGGCGCCCGCGCCGCCGGACGCCCCGTAGATCCCCGGGCTACCTGGAGATCGTCCCCCTCGGGGGAATGGGGGAGATCGGCAAGAACATCACCGCCTTCCGCTACGAGGACGAGATCCTGGTGGTGGACGGCGGCCTCGCCTTCCCCTCGGAGACGATGCCGGGGGTGGACCTCTTGATCCCGCGGATCGATTACCTGATCCAGCACAAGGAGAAGATCCGCGCCTGGGTCCTGACCCACGGCCACGAGGACCACATCGGGGGGCTTCCCTTTCTCCTTCCCCAGCTTCCTAAGGTGCCGGTCTACGGGGCTAAGCTGACCCTCGGGTTGCTTCGGGGCAAGCTCGAGGAGTTCGGGATCAGCCCGGGTTCCTTCGAGCTGAAAGAGGTAGACCCCGACGCCCGGATCCGGGTGGGCCGCTACTTCACCGTCGACCTTTACCGCATGACCCACTCGATCCCTGACAACTCCGGCTTCATCCTCCACACCCCGGTGGGCCGGATCGTCCACACCGGCGACTTCAAGCTCGACCCCACCCCGATCGACGGCAAGATCAGCCACCTGGCCAAGGTGGCGGAGGCCGGGCGGGAGGGGGTGCTGCTCCTGATCGCCGACTCCACCAACGCCGAGCGCCCCGGCTACACCCCGAGCGAAGCCGAGGTCGCCGAGGCCCTTGACCTGGTGATCGGTCGGGCCAAGGGGCGGGTCTTCGTCACCACCTTCGCCTCCCACACCCACCGGGTGCAGTCGGTGATCCGGATCGCCGAGAAGTACGGGCGCAAGGTGGCGGTGGAGGGGCGGAGCATGGTGAAGTTCGCCCGCATCGCCCAGGAGCTCGGCTACCTCGAGCTCAAGGACCGGCTCTACACCCTGGACGAGATCAACGACCTGCCCGACGAGCAGGTGTTGGTCCTCGCCACCGGAAGCCAGGGGCAGCCGATGGCGGTCCTTTCGCGGCTCGCTTTTGGCGGTCATGCGAAGTTAAGCGTCAAGCCCGGGGACACGGTGATCCTCTCCTCAAGCCCGATCCCCGGGAACGAATCGGCGGTGAACCGGGTGATCAACCGGCTCTATGAGCTCGGGGCCTTCGTCTTCTACCCGCCCACCTACCGGGTGCACACCTCGGGCCACGCCTCCCGGGAGGAACTCAAGCTGATTTTGAACCTGGCCCAGCCCAAGTTCTTCATCCCCTGGCACGGCGAGGTCCGCCACCAGACCAACTTCGCCTGGCTCGCGGAGAGCATGCCGAAGCCGCCGGAGAAGATCCTGATCCCGAAAAACGGGGACGTGATCCGGCTCACCCCCGACGACATGCAAAAGGTGGGCGAGGTTCCCGCCGGGGCCTACTACGTGGACGGGCTCGGGGTCGGCGACATCACCGACGAGATTCTCGAAGAGAGGCAGCGCCTTGCCGCCGACGGGGTGGTGATCATCACCGCGGTGGCCGGGCCCGACGCGGTGGTGGAGGTGATGAGCCTGGGGTTCGTGAAGGCGGGGCAAAAACTCCTCGGCGAGATCCGCCGCCTGGCCGAGGAGGCGGTGATCCAGGGGACGAAGCAGAAGAAGAGCCTGGAGGCGATCCGGGACGCGATCTACTACCCGGTCAAGAAGTTCATCAAGAAGGCCACCGGGCGCGACCCGGTGCTGATTCCGGTGGTGATCGAGGGGTAGTCCTTGGGCGTCCTCTTCTCCGCCACGGTTCCGGTCTTCCTGCTGGCCGCGCTGGGGTTTTTCGCCCAGCGCGTGCTCCGTCCCGACGTGCCGGGCTACATCCGGCTGGTGCTCTACTTCTTCGTCCCCTTTCTGGTCTTCCACCAGGTGGCCCTGGCCGAGGGGGGGCGGATCGCGCTCGGGCGTTTTCTTGCCGCGTTCGCGCTCACCTATCTTTTGCTCTACCTGGGGGCGGTGCTCATCGCCCGCCTCCTCCGGCTTTCCCGGGCGGCGGGACGAACGCTCCTGGCCGCCGCCCTTTTCCCGAACTCGGGGAACATGGGGCTCTCGGTGGCGCTTTTCGCCCTGGGCCAGGCGGGGCTCGAGCGCGCGGTCGTCTACTTCCTCCTCGCCACCGTCGTGCTCTTCGGTCTCGGTCCGGCGCTCTTTCGGGGGGGCGGGGTGCTTTCCGGGCTCTGGCTCACGCTCAGGTTGCCCTTCTTCTGGGCGCTTTTCGTGGGCATGGCCTTCGCGGCAAGCGGTGCCCGGCTTCCGCTTTTCCTCGACCGGCCGGTGACGATGCTCGCCGAGGCCGCGATCCCCATGTTGCTTATGGGCCTCGGTATGCAGATCGCGGGTACGCCTTTCCGGCTCGGGGGTTTTGAGCTCGTCGCGAGCGCGGTGCGGCTCGTGGGAGGACCGCTCGCCGCCGCCTTCGCGGGGCGGCTTTTCGGGCTTTCGGGTCTCGACTACGCGGTGCTCGTTTTGATCTCGGGGATGCCGGTGGCGGTGAACGCCTACATGCTGGCCGCCGAGTTCGGGGGCGACGGGGCGCTTGCCGCCCGCGCGGTGGCGGTTTCCACCCTGCTCAGTTTCCTTTCCATTCCGGCGGTGTTGCTTTGGGTGGGGTAGGGGAGCCGAGCGGGCGGACGAGCACCCGTTCCCCCTGCCAGAAGAGCTCGAGCCGGTAGGGGCCCGCGCCGTCCTTGGGAAGTTCCAGGGCGAGGGTCTCGCCCCCCTCGACGAAACGGGCCCCCTCCCAAAGGAGGCTTTTCCCGCGGTACCAGCGGAGCTCGAGGTAGCCGGGCCCGGGCACCCGGTGGACCCGGAGCACCGCCCGCACCATGCCCTCCTCCTCGTTGAGCGCGGCCTCGATCAGCACCGTCTTCGGGGGAGGCGCGGCCTTGGGGACGAGGGGGAGAAAGGTGTAGCGGCAGCCCCCGAGCAGGAGGGTGAAGAGGAGGAGGACCCGGTGCACTCCCCGATTATTGCCCATAGGCGGCGGTGACCAGGGCGACCAGGGTGCAGGCGGCGGTTTCCGCCCGAAGGATCCGGCGCCCCAGCGTCACCGGGGTGAAGCCCCGCCCGGAGAGGAGCCGGAGCTCCTCCTCGGCAAACCCCCCTTCGGGCCCCACCGCAAGCGCCACCGGCCTCCCGGGATCCAGCACCTCGGCGACCCGGGCACCGGCCCGGGGATCGGCGACGAGACCCTGTTCCACCCGGGGGACCTCGGCGAGCGCGATCGGGCCCTTTACCTCGGGAAGCGCGGTCCGGCCCGACTGCTTGGCGGCCTCCACGGCGATCCGCCGCAGGCGCTCGATTTTTCCGGGCCGGATCGTCTTCGCCACCGCGTGCCGGGTGACGAGCAGCACGAAGCGCGAGACCCCGAGCTCGGTCCCCATCCGCACCACCTCCCCGAGCTTTTCCCCCTTCAAAAGCCCGAGGTAGAGGGTGACCGCCGCGTCCGGCTCCCTTCGCACCGGGCGGTGCTTTTCCACCCGCACCCGTACCCGCTCGTCCTCCACCGCCACCACCACGGCCTCGGCCTCCCCGCCCTGGCCGTCGAAAAGGGTGAGCCGGTCCCCGGGGCGGGCCCGGAGCACCCGGAGCAGGTGGTGGGCCTCGCGGCCCTCGATCCAGAGCTCGTCCTCGAGGGCGGGCACGTAGGCGCGGTGGGGCCGCACGGCTAGGGCCTCGCGAAGACCTCCAGGACCCACTCGCCTTCGCGCGCCTCGGCGAGGGGGCGGAGGCCGGCCTCCACCAGCGCCGCCCGGGTCGCCCCGGCGCGCTCGGCGAGGATCCCGGTGGCGAGGAGCTTCCCGCCCGGGGCGAGCTTTTCCCGGTAGCGGGGGGCGAACGCCTGGTGGAGCTCGGCGTAGAGGTTCGCCGCGATCAGGTCGAAGGGCCCCGGCGCATCCTCCAGGCTGCCCGCTTGAATCTCGATCTCCACCCGGTTCTTTCGGGCGTTTTCCCGCGCCGCCCCCACCGCCACCGGGTCGATGTCCACCGCGTGCACCCGGGCGCCGAGTTTGGCGGCGGCGATCGCGAGCACCCCGGAGCCGGTCCCGAGGTCCAAGACCCGCATCCCGGGCCTCACCTCGCGGGATAGCGCTTCCAGGGCCAGCCGGGTGGTCTCGTGGTGACCGGTGCCAAAGGCCATGCCGGGCTCGATCACGATCGGAATCCGTCCGGCCTCGGGGGCGTGCCAGGGGGCGCCGACCCAAAACCGGCCCGCCACCACCGGCTTCAAATCCCGTTTCCAGGCGGCGAGCCAGTCCTCGTCGGGGAGTTTTTCCCACGCGCCGGGAAAGGGGAGCTCGACCCGCTCGGGAAAATAGGCGAGCACCGTGCCCTCCCTTTCCTCAAGCCCCCTTGCGCCCCGGGCGAAGAGCTCGGGGATCAGGGGGTCTAGACTTTCGAAATCGCCTTCGAGGCGGAAGATCCACATCGCTAGACCTCCGAAAGGTTGGGGAAGTGCTCGGCGAGGGCTCGGGCCACGGGGAGCTTTTCCCGGATCGCGCCTTCGAGCCCCGCCGGGGCCTTGGTCTTGAACCAGTAGAGGTCGTGGAGGTAGGTGAGGGGGATCCAAAAGGAAAGCCGGCTCCAAAGGGACTCGGGTTCGGGGTACTGGCGGACGATCCGGGCGAGGACCGCCAAAGCCCGCTCGGGGCCCAGGAGATCTAGGCTTCCCGTTTTCAAGATCGCGAGGTCGCGGGCCGGGTCCAAAGGGCCGGCGCGGGCCCAGTCCACGATGAAGACCCGACCGTCCTCGGCGACGAGGACGTTGCCCGCCCAGAGGTCGCCGTGGCCGAAGGTCATCCGACTGCCGGCCACGAGGGAGAGCCGGGCGCGCACCGCTTGGAATACCGGGCGGGCGGCCTTGAGTTCGAGGAGGGCCTGCTCGAACCGGTCGATGCGGGCTCTGAGGGGATCGGGCTCGAGCACCCCCGGCTCGGGCAGGCGGTGAAGGCGTAGCAGGAGCCCCGCGAGGCTCGCGAGCGTCCGGTCGTCAAAGCATGTGGGGCAGAAGGGTCGGCCCGGGAAGTAGCGCAAGACCAGGACCCCGTGGCCGCTATCGAGCACCGCGACCTCGCGGACGCGCTCGCCAAACCCCGCCCGGGCGAGGTTCTTCGCCTCCAGGAAGGCGAGTTCGCGCTCCTTGGGCCGGTAAACCTTATAAACCCAGGGGCCGCTTTGAAAGACCCGGGCCTCGTGCCCGGTGCCCAGGGGCTCCATCGGGCCATAGCGGGCTTCGAGCTCGGCCAGGGCGGTGCGCACCGCCGCTTGCCCCATGCGCCCAGGGTAGCATGACCCGGTGGCGCGGGCTCCCGATACCCTCACCCTGCATCCGGCCTCGACGCTCGCGGTCCGCGACGGCCGGGTAGCGAGCTTTGACCTCGAGGGCCGCCTGCTCACCTACTTTGAGAACGGGGTGCTCTATAAGCGGGCGCTCGACTCCAGCGTCCACGCCCGGCGCCGGGTGGAGGGACGCCGGCAGCGGTTTCGGGTCGGGGAAGCGCGGGCGCGTTGGGTCTTTCGCCGGGCCCGGGAGGTGGCGGAGAGCCATTTCCCGGGGTCCCGGGGGGAAGCTAGAAAACGGCTTCGGGCGATCCTCGGCTGGACTCCGGAGCGCCTTCTCGCCGAGCGGGACCGCTTCGCCCGGGTGTATAAGCCGATCGCGATCCTGCCCCCCGACCGCTACTTCACCATCGTCCTCCAGGCCACCGAGGGTTGCACCTGGAACCGCTGCACCTTTTGCAGCTTCTACTCCGGGCGGCCGTTTTCCGCCAAGGACCCCGAGACCTTCGCCCAGCACGCGCGCGCGGTGCGCGACTTCCTCGGGAAAAACGCCCTTTTGCGGAGGGATCTTTTCCTCGCCGACGGGAACGCGCTCGCCCTCTCCCTTGGGCGGCTTTTGCCCCTTTTGCAAACCGCCCGGGAGGTCTTTCCGGACCGGCCGGTCTACAGCTTCATCGACGTCTACAGCGGCGAGCGGCACCAGGGGGAGTTCTGGCGCGCGCTTCGCGAGGCCGGCCTCGCCGGGGTTTATGTCGGCATGGAGACCGGCCACGACCCCCTCCTCGCCTGGCTCAATAAGCCGGGAAGCCGCAAGGAGCTTTTGGAGTTCGTGCGGGTCCTGAAGGGGGCCGGGCTTTTCGTGGGCCTGATCGTGATGGTGGGGGCGGGGGGTGATCGCTTTCGCGAGGCCCACTTCCGGGAGACCCTAAAGGCCCTGGCCGCGATGCCGCTTAAGCCCAGCGATATCGTCTTCCTCTCGCCTTTCGTTGAGGACCCCCGCTCGACCTACCGCCTCCGGCGGGAAGCCGAGGGGATTCGCCCCTTAAGCGAAGGGGAGATCGAGGCCGAGCTCGCCCGCCTGGCCCGCGCGGTGCGGCGCCTCGGCTTGCGGGCCGCCCGCTACGACATCCGCGAGTTCCTCTACTGAGCGGGATCGAAGAGGAGACGGAACCCTTTTTGCGGGGCGGATTCGATCCCAAGCGGTTGGGCCCGGGATCCCGACTTCCAGGGTGGCCTCGGGCCCGCCCCCGGGTCCCAGGGCTGGAAGCAGATCGGTTCGTGCATCGCCTGGACCAGCCAGACCCCCGGCGTTCCCGGATCCTCGATCCACTCGACGGTCTGCCCCCAGTAGACGGGGGGCATCCCGGGCGGTGTCAGGTAGTTGCCCTGGTGGTCGCGCAACCGGTCGGTTCGCAGGATACGGCAGTAGCGCAGTTGCACGGGGTCGAAGAGGGGACCCAGGTGATAAAACCCGCTCGCGACCGTGGAGGTACCCTGCTTGATGTAGACGTCCTCCTGGAACGTCGCCGCCAGGGGCTCCAGCATCCAGCCCCACTGGTTAAAGGAAAGCGCAAGCCGTTGGTCGGAAAAGCCCGCGGCGCTCAGGTTGATCTCCGCATCGTACTCGGTGCAGTTTCCCTGGTCGTCGCAACGGCGGGCGTAGTCGTAGACGATACCCGGGAAGCGGTTGTCGAGGACGGTGAAGCCGGTGGGCGCGGCCAGGTGGGCGCCGTAGGTGCTGCGGGGATTCGGCGGGTTTTCGCGCCAGGCCGGGTGCACCAGGTCGAAGGTACGGACCGTATGGTCGCCGGTTTCGAAGGCGCAGGACTGCACGAAGGACTGGAAGGCGAACTCGGGATAGTAGCTCCAGTCCCAGGGGCTTTGGGGATCGCCCGGCGCGTGGAGGATGGGCCAGCGACGGGTCGTGTAGTTGGCGTGCTCGACGAGGTAGGTGAACTCGGGAAGGCGGTAACGCACCGCGTCGCCGCTGATCTCGGCGTACATCTCCTTGAGGTGCGGGGCGCCGCGGACGCGGATCGTGCCGGTGAGCGGCGGGCAACGTTCGGGAACCGGCACCTCGGGGCCGTTGTAGCGGTCGGGCTGGAAGGCGACCTCGAGCTCAGCGCACATCAAGCGCACCGGCACCTCGACCCGGGGGTTTTGCGGGTCGTCGCTCTCGATCACGATGACGTCGTTTTTCTCCCCCACCGCATCGCAAAGTGCCTCGGCGTTGTCGGAAACCAGGTCCAGGAAGTGCCCGCCCGGGGGCAGGACGCCCTCGGTGGGGGACAGGCGAAGCCAGTCGGGCAGGGTCAGCCGGTAATGGAGCTCGGTCTTCCCGCCGGCCTCGCGAAAGTCGAAGACGTCGTTGGGTATCGCCCCCCAGCCGGCGTTGGCGGGCAACAGATAGTTGAAGGCGGTGACCTCGGGCGGGTGGAGCGCCTTGAGCTCGAGGGTCGGGGGAGGATCGCAGGTGAGCTCGACCGGGAGCTCAATGCGACCCTCGTCGGGGTCGTTGCTTTCGATGACCACCGAACCCGTGTGGGTTCCTTCGGAGGGACAGCGAAGCGTAACCGGCACCTCGGCCCGGTGCTGGGGAGCGAGCGTTCCACTCTGTTCTCCCGCAAGCGGTCGCGCGTTTCCGGCGGGGATCGCCCGCGGCGGCCCGAGGTCGGCGAGGGCGGGATCGCTGCGAACCCGGTAGATGAGATCCCCGTCGCCCACGTTCTCAAAACTCAGGGTTGCCGATCGGCTTTCCCCGACCCGCATCGCGGCCTGGAAACGGCCGGGATTCACGGCATCGATGTCGGGCCGGCGGCACCAGTCGGGGAGCGGCCAGCCCAGGTCGGCCCAGTCGCTCGTCCGCAGGTTTTGGCAAGCGGCCTCCTTGAACGCGGGTACGTAGCTGGCGTAGTAGGCCACCAGGCCGTGGGCGATGTCCTCTGCGGCGACGTCGAGGGGGTCCTCACGGCTCAAAGGGGTCCGGTCGGCGTCGAAGTCGGGATCGGTGGCCGGGCGCACGAGGCTTTCCAGCAGCGGCACCGCGTTCCGGCAATCGAGGTAGTGGGCGACCTCGAGGGTCACGTTGTTCGGTATGGTGATAATTCGCTTGCTCGCTTGGTAATCCTGAAGATAAGGTTCAAAGCCGGTGACGACCGTCACCGTTCCCGTGACCAGCTTGTTGGGCGGGTTCACGTGGAAGCGGATCGGGTCGCCGGCGTGGTACAGGGGCCCGTCGCGATCGTCGCTGGAGAAGGAGTAGGGGCGGGCGTCCCGGGCCCGCTGCGGGTTGATCAGGTCGAGGTTCTGGTAGACCAGCACCCGTTTTCCCTCGGCCTCCGGGAGTACCCGCCCGGGCGCTGCCCGCGAGCGCGCCCTCAGGGAGTGGAACAGGTATTCGAAGAGGCTGGTCACGTAATTTTGGGAAACCGAGCTCAAAGGGTCGTCGCCGGAACCGGTGGTCAGCGCCGGGTTCGGTTGGTACCGATCCTCGGTCTCCGGAACCCGGACCGTGCCCGAGAACATCGCCAGCATCGTGCCCACGTCGTCGCCAGCCCCGGCCACCGCGTTGAAGTGGAGCGAGATATAGGCGACCCGGGGGGAGTTCACGTAGTTATCACCACCGGGGTCGTAGGCGATCCCCAGCTCGGCGGCGTGGTC
>CAYYAB010000033.1:0-15504 GCA_964469895.1 uncultured bacterium
GCTGGAAGAGCGTCGCGTGGTGCTCGGGGTCGTAGTACTCAAGTCTCAGGCCCCTCGCCCGCTCGAGGTTCACGCGTCTGAAGTCCACCTCGCCTTTCACCCCCACCAAAAACGCCCAGGGCGAAGCGTAGCCGATCACCGGGAAGCTGTAGGCAAGGACCCGATCGAAAACCTTATTCATTCGGCGGTAGGCGGTGAGCAACTCGTCGGTGAAGAGATACACGCTCCCCGCCTGGGTGACGTAGATCCCGGGGTCCCTTAGCGCCCGGTACGCGTCCTCGAAAAAGCGCTCGGAAAAGAGTACCGCCGCCGGGCCCACGGGGTCGGTGGAGTCCACCACGATGGCGTCGAAAGCCGCTTCCTTGCCCTTTACGTACTCGGCACCGCTTTCGACCCGGAGCTCCGCCCGGGGCTCCCTTCCCTCGAGGACCCGCTCGAGCACCCCCTTCCCCACGTTCAAAAGCTCCACCGAGACCCGGAGCACCTCCTCGTCGAGCTCCACCATCACCGCCCGCCCGACCTCGGGGTGCCGGAGCACCTCGCGAAGGGCCCCGCCGTCGCCGCCCCCGACCACCAGCACGTCCCGGGGCCGGGGGTGGGCGAGGAGGGCGGGGTGCACCAGGGGCTCGTGGTAGCTGGCCTCGCCGTCCTCCACGAGCTGGATGGTGCCGTCCAGGACGAGCATCCGCCCGAAACCCTCGGTCTCGTAAACCTCGATCTTCTGATAGCGGCTCGTGCCCTCGTAAAGCTTCCTCCGGACCTTGAAGCCCACGCCGTAGCCCCGGGGATACCACTCGACGAACTCCACCCTAGCCTCCTAGTACGGGAACATCACCACCGCCGCCACCGCGGCCACCGGCCGATCCTCGACCCGGGCCTCGGCCACCCCAGCGAAGAAACGGCCAAGCTTCCATCCCCGCTTCGCGAAGCCCTCCTTCACCATCTCACGCACCATGCGCTCGGCATAGGCGCGGTCTCCATGTCCGGCGTACTCGTAGATCAGGCCGCCGGCCCCATCCGGCCGGAGCCCCACCCCGAGCGCCGCCGCGATCTGCTCCCCGGGCTCGCGGGCGGTAGCCTCGGCGTACACGGTGGGTAGAAGCATCCCGATGGGGATTTCGGGGAGCCGTTCGATCCACTCCACGTGGGGCGGGATCACGCTGGAAAGCCGCACCAGGTTCGCGTTGCCGATGCCCATGGCGAGGAGCGCGTTGTCGAAGGCGTTCAGGGGCGTGCCGCCCTCGGCGCTCGCCGCGAGCAGGATCGCCTTGGTGGGGGTCGTCCAGCTCATACCGGCCGCCCAGTCTACACCCAACCGGCAGCCCGGGCCTTTAGGCCAATGGCCCGGTAGACGAGGCTCGCGGCGGTCATCTCGGGATAAAAGAGCCCGGGGACCGGAGATAGCTCCACGAAGTCCGCGCCGATCACCTCTTTTTCCGAAAACACCGCTTCCAAAAGCTCCACCACCTGCCGGTAGCTAAGGCCGCCCGGAAGCGGGGTGCCCACCGCGGGCATCTCGCCGGGGTCGAGGACGTCGAAGTCAAAGCTCAGGTAGACCCGTTCGGGCAGGGCCGCGAGAATCGCCCGGGTGGGCATCCCCCGGCGGTGGATCGCGTGGGCGGGAAAGACGGGGATCCCCGCCTCGCGGGCAAAGCGAAGCGAGTCCTCGGCGTAGGCCCGCTGACCCACCTGCACCACACCAAGCCCGAGCTCTGCGACCCGTCGCATCACCGAAGCGTGGGAAAGACCTGACTCCTGCCAGGTGTCGTAGAGGTCGTCGTGGGCGTCGAGGTGCAGCACAGCGAAATCCCCGAAGACCGCCCGGTGCGCCCGCACCAAGGGCAGCGTCACCGAATGATCCCCGCCGAGCGCCACCAGGAACTTGCCCTTTTCGAGGTAGCTCCTGGCAGCTTCCTCGATCTTCCGGTGCGACGCCGCCGCGTCCCCGGCAACGATGGGGACGGGAGGCGCCGTGTAGATCCCCACCCGGCTCGGGTCCACTCCGAGCTCGAGGTCGAAGAGCTCGAGCTCAGGGCTCGCCCGAAGGATCGCCTCCGGCCCTTTTCGCGCCCCCGGAAGCCAGGAGAGCGAGAGGTCGTAGGGTACCGGCAGCACGACCACCCGGGCATGCTCCAAAGGCGCCGCTTCCTCGCCGAAAACCACGGCCCCAGTCTACGGCGCAACCGCGTCCGTCCTTCGTCCTTGCCCGCGGGATCTTGCCCGCGGCCCGGCGGAAGCCGAACCCCGAGGTAGTGCGCCCAAAAGAAGCGAGGAATAAGCCCATGTGAACGGATCCGGGACCGGCGGTAAGGGCGGGGGCAAGCTCACCGCGAAGGCGCTGGCCGAGAAAAAAGGAGCGAGCATCGAGACCGCCCTGGCCCGGCTCGCCGCCTTGGTCAGCCCCGGGACCCTCAGGCGCGGTGATACGGATGCCCCGCGAGCAGGGTCTCGACCCGGTAGAGCTGCTCGAGGAGCACGAGGAGCGCGAGCTCGTGCTGCAGGGTGAGCCGGGAGAGGGAAAGCGTCCAGTCCGCCGCCTGGCGCACCGCTTCCGGGTGACCCTCGGCCCCGCCGATCAGGTAGGCCACCCGTTTGGTGCCGGAAAGCTTCCATCCCTTCACCCGCTCGGCGAACGCCGCCGTGGTGGGGAGCTCGCCCCGCTCGTCGAGCACCACCCGGAAGGCCCCTTCGCTCGCCCTTAGCTCGTCCTCGGCGGAACCCAGAAAGCGGAGCGTAAGCGGTGTATACCTTTGCAACCGTTTGGCATACTCCTCCACCCCTTCGCGGACGAAACGCAGCCTTGGCCTGCCTATCGTGAAAACCTCCACTTTCATCCCCGCCACCTCCCCCGCCCGGTATAATGTTTTAGCGAAGGAGCGGTCCGTGCAGGCATATGCGATCATCCTACGCGGCACCGCTGCCCCGGCCCCGGTGCAGCGCACCGGGGCCTTTGCCTTCCAAGGCGTGACCCGCCGAGGGAGGCGGCCCGCCCTTACCCAGGGCGGCCAAGCCCGGATGCGGTGACCCCGGTCCGGGGAAAGGGGGACGGAATGATCAAGGACACCTGGAGGTTCCAACCCTTCACCGAGGAGCCGATCCGGCTCATCGACGAGGAGGGGAACTGGATCGCGGAGTTTCCCCTCGACCTAAGCGAGGATGAGCTCAAAAAGCTCTACCGCGACATGGTGCGCGGGCGGCTCCTCGACGAGCGCTACCAGATCATTCTGCGCCAGGGGAAGACGAGCTTCGTCGCCCCCTCCTCGGGGCACGAAGCCGCCCAGGCGGGGATGGCGATGGCGGTTCGCCCGGGGTTTGACTGGCTCTTCCCCTACTATCGCGACAAAACCCTGCTCGCCGCCATCGGCTATCCGGTAGAGATGCTCTACGCCCAGATGATGGCGACCCGACTCGACCCCAACAAGGGGCGGCAGATGCCCGAGCACCCTGGGCTTAAGGAGCTGAACGTCTACACCGTCGCCTCCCCCATCGCCTCCCACGTGCCGCCGGCGGTGGGCGCGGCGATCAGCATGAAGATTCAGGGCACCGGGCAAGTGGTGCTCACCACCTTCGGCGACGGGGCCACCAGCGAGGGCGACTGGCACGCCGCGCTTAACTTCGCCGGAGCCCAAGGCGCGCCCATCGTCTTCGCCGCCGAGAACAACCGCTACGCGATCAGCGTCAACTTCGAAAAGCAATCGGGCTCCCCGCGCATTGCAGATAAAGCCCACGCCTACGGCTTCCCCGGCTACCACGTGGACGGCATGGACGTGCTCGCAAGCTACTACGTGGCCAAGGAGGCGATCGAGCGGGCCCGCGAGGGGCTGGGGCCGAGCCTGGTCGAGTTCCTGGTCTACCGCTACGGACCCCACTCCTCGGCCGACGACGACCGCGTCTACCGCAGCCGGGAAGAGGTCGAGTTCTGGAAGAAGAAGGACCCGATCCCCCGCTTCGAGCGCTTCTTGGAAAAGCAGGGGCTTTGGACGCCGGAAGAGGGCGAGCGGCTGCGCGAGGAGATCAAGGCCGAGCTGCTCGCCGCCGAGAAGAAGGCCGAGGACGCGGGGATGGTGCCGCCCGAGTGGATGTTCGACGACGTCTACGGCACTCCCTACTGGCTCCTTGAGGAAGAGCGTCAGATCCTGCTTTCGGAACTCTGAGGGGGCTCCCATGCCGGTCTTGAACATCGTGCAAGCGGTGAAGCGCGCCCTCGACGAGGAGATGGCCCGGGACGAGCGGGTGGTCGTCCTGGGGGAAGACGTGGGCAAGCGGGGCGGGGTCTTCCTCGCCACCGAGGGGCTTTACCCGAAGTACGGCCCCGACCGGGTGATCGACACCCCGCTTTCCGAAGCCGCGATCATCGGGGCGGCGGTAGGCATGGCAGCACACGGGCTCAGGCCCGTCGCCGAGATCCAGTTCGCCGACTACGTCTTTCCCGGCTTCGACCAGCTCGTGAGCCAGGCGGCGAAACTCCGTTACCGCTCAGGCGGGCAGTTCTCCGCCCCGATGGTGGTTCGGATGCCCTCCGGAGGCGGGGTCAAGGGCGGCCACCACCACTCCCAGTCTCCCGAGGCTTACTTCGCCCATACCGCGGGGCTCAAGGTGGTGGTCCCCTCGACCCCCACCGATACCCTGGGGCTTTTGAAAAGTGCAATCCGCGACGACGATCCGGTGGTTTTCATGGAGCCGAAAAGGCTCTATCGGGCGATCAAGGAAGAGGTCCCGGACGAGGAGTTCACCATTCCCCTGGGCAAGGCGCGCGTGCGGCGCGAGGGCAAGGACCTCACCCTGATCGCCTACGGAGGGCCCACGGTCGAGGCCCTGGAGGCGGCGGAGGAGCTCGAGAAGGCCGGGGTCTCGGCCGAGGTGGTGGACCTCCGGAGCCTCGTGCCCTGGGATAAGGAGGCGGTGCTCGAGTCGGTGGCCAAGACCGGCCGGGCGCTGGTCATCGCGGAGGCGCCCCGCACCGCGAGCTTCGCGAGCGAGGTGGCGGCCACGATCATGGAAGAGCTCCTCGACCAGCTGCTTGCTCCGGTCTACCGGGTCACCGGCTTCGACACGCCCTACCCCTACGTCCCGGACCGCCAGTACATGCCCACGGTGACGCGCATCCTGAACTTCGCGAAGAAAGCGCTCGACTACTAGGGGGGAAGATGCCCAAGGAAGTTTTGCTCCCGGAGCTCGCCGAGTCGATCGTCGAGGGTGAGATCGTGAAATGGCTGGTCGAGGAGGGCGACTACGTCAAGAAGGACCAGCCGATCGTCGAGGTGATGACCGACAAGGTCACCGTCGAGCTCCCGAGCCCTTTTGAAGGAATCCTGGTCAAGAAGCTGGTGCAAGAGGGCGACGTGGTCCCGATCCACACCCCGATCGCCCTGATCGCCGAACCCGGCGAGGAGGGGGCCGAGGTCCCCGCCCCCGCTGCCGCAGCCGCGGCCGCGCCCCAAAAGGCCGCCCCTCTGGAGGACGAGGACCGGGTGCTCTTCAAGCCGGAGGAAGGAAAGCTCGAGGTCAAGAGCCCCTTCAAGGAAGCCGCCCCGGCCGGGGGGGCCCCGCCTCCGGCACCCGCCGATGCCCCCCGGGCGGGTACGAACAAGTACGGCCGGGTGCTCGCGGTTCCCGCCGCCCGGAAGCTCGCCCGCGAGCTAGGGATCGCGATCGAGGAGGTGCCGGGCTCGGGGCCCGCCGGGCGGGTCCGGGTGGAGGACGTCCGCCGCTGGGCCGAGTCCCGCGCCGCCGCCCCGGCCGGGGCACCCGCGGCCGCCCGAGCCCCCGCCGGCTTCCCGCCGCCGGTCGCCTACAAGACCCCTTCGGGCTACGAAGCCCTGGAGGAGCGAAAGCCCTTACGGGGCCTCCGCCGGGTGATCGCCCAACAGATGGTGGCGAGCCACCTTTACACCGTGCGCACCCTTACCGTGGACGAGCTCGACGCCACCGAGCTCGTCCACCTGCGGGAGACCTTAAAGCCCGAGGCGGAGGCCGCCGGGGTAAAGCTCTCCTACCTGCCCTTCATCTTCAAGGCGGTGGTCCAGGCGCTCAAGAAGTACCCGGTCTTAAACACCAGCCTGGACGAGGAAAAACAGGAGATCGTCTTCAAGAAGTACTACAACCTTGGGATGGCGGTGGCCACCGAGGCGGGCCTGGTGGTTCCGGTGATCAAGGACGTGGACAAGAAGACCGTGCTCGAGCTCGCTCGAGAAGCCCGCGAACTCGCGGAGAAGGCCCGCGCCGGCAAGCTCGCCCCCGAGGACGTCACCGGCTCCACCTTCTCGATCACCAACATCGGCTCGATCGGGGCGCTCTTTTCCTTCCCCATCATCAACGTTCCGGACGCCGCCATCCTTGGCGTGCACACGATCCAAGATCGCCCGGTGGTCAAAGACGGCGCGATCGTGGTGCGTAAGATGATGTACCTCTCGCTCTCCTTCGACCACCGGCTGGTGGACGGCGCCGAGGCCGCGATGTTCCTGCGCGAGATCATCCGACTCCTGGAATCCCCGGGACGGCTCATGCTGGAGATGCGCTAAAGCCATGAAGGAATACGACCTGATCGTGATCGGCACCGGCCCCGGCGGCTACCACGCCGCCATCCGGGCCGCCCAGCTCGGCCTTAAGACGCTCGCGGTGGAAAAGGGGGAAGTCGGCGGAGTCTGCCTGAACGTCGGTTGCATCCCCACCAAGGCCCTGCTCCACGCGGCCAAGGTGAAAAAGCTCGCGAAATCGGCGGCCGAGTTTGGCCTTTCCTTCCAGGAAGAAGGGCTCGACCTTGCAAAACTCGCCGCCTGGCGCGACCAGGTGACGAAGAAGCTTACCGGCGGGGTCGAGTTCCTCTTTAAAGGCAACGGGGTCGAGCTGGTTCGCGGCGAAGCCAAGATCCTCTCGCCCCGGGAGATCGAGGTGGGTGGCGAACGCTACCGGGCCAAGCACCTGGTACTTGCGACTGGAAGCCGCCCCATCGAGCTGCCCGGATTTTCCTTCGATGAGGAAAGGGTGCTTTCCTCCACCGGAGCCCTTAAGATCGAGCGCGGCATCCCGGAAAGGCTCCTCGTGCTCGGGGCCGGGGCGATTGGGCTCGAGTTCGCGACCATCTACCGCGCCCTCGGGTCCGAGGTCGTGGTGGTGGAACTCATGGACCAGATCCTCCCAGGGGCGGACCCCGAGGCGGCAAACGTCCTCGCCCGCAGCCTAAAGCGCGCCGGGGTCGAGATCAAAACCCAAACCAAGGCGGAAGGCTTTGAAGCGAGCGAAAAGGGGCTTGAGGTTCGCCTTTCCGGCCCCAAAGGCGAAGCAACCCTCGTGGTCGACCGGATCCTGGTCGCGGTGGGACGGCGGCCGAACTCGGAAGGACTGGTCGGGCTCGGACTTACCCTCGATGAAAAAGGCTTCGTCGTCACCGACGAGCGCATGCAGACGAGCGTCCCCGGCGTGTTCGCCATCGGCGACCTCCGGGGTGCGCCGCTGCTTGCCCACAAGGCAATGAAGGAGGGAATCGTCGCCGCCGAGGTGGCCGCGGGGAAGCCGAGTGCCTTCGACCAGCAGATCCCTTCCGTGGTCTACACCGACCCCGAGTACGCGAGCGTAGGGCTTACCGAGGCCGAGGCTAGGGAAAAGGGTATCGCCGTTCAGGTGGGTAAGTTCCCCTACGCCGCGAACGGCCGCGCCCTTACTCGACAGGAAAAGGACGGCTTCGTCAAGGTGGTGGCCGACGCCGAGAGCAAGGTGGTGCTCGGCGTACAGATCGTGGGTCCGGAAGCGAGCGAGCTCATCGCCGAGGCCGCGCTCGCGGTCGAAATGGGGGCGCTCGCCGACGACCTCGAGCTCACCATCCACCCGCACCCCACCCTCTCCGAGTCCCTGATGGAGGCGGCCGCCAACGTGAATAAGGCGGCGATCCACATCCTGAATAAGTAAGCCCCTCTCCCCCATTTGCGGGATGCCGGGGGCGATTCCTCCCCGCGAGAATGGTCTTGATGAAGCGCTCGCGGGGCTTTACCCTTCTCGAACTCCTGATCGTCATCGCCGTGCTCGGCGTTCTCTTCACCCTCACCGCCTTCCAGTCCCGGAAGATCGAAGCCCACCAGGCCGAGGCCGCCTTCTATACAAGCCTCGAACGCCTCTTCTGGGAAGCCGCGACCGCCGCCGCCAGCCGGGGGCAAAGCCTCAAGTTAATCCGTGAAGGCCAAGTCCTTCTTGTCGAAACCGAAAGCACCCCCGCGCGCACGGTACGCGAGCTCGCAATCCCCGAGGGCGTCGAAGTAGCGCTCCCCGAGGGTACGCTTGCCACCTTTACGCCGCCTGGCCGGGTCAACTTCTCCTCTGACTTCCCCCGCGACTGCCAGGGTCCCTCTTTCGAGGTCACCACCCGGCAGGGAACCCAGCGCTGCTACCGCGTCTCCCTGATCGGCGAGGTGGAGGTGGTTGAGCCGTGAAAAGGCGCGCGGGCCTCACGCTCATCGAGGTGGTGGTCGCGCTCGCGATCCTGGCCATCGCGCTCGGCACCCTTACCAGCCTGCTGATCGGGAGCATGCGACAAAACCTCTCCTCGGGAAAACGCACCCAGGCGGCCCAGATCCTAAACCATTTGGGGCGGCTTCTGGTCGGAGGTGACGGCCGTTTGCTTGCCGCCCCGGACAACCCCCTGGAGTGGGACTACGGCGAACTCAAAGGGGTTTTCCCTGAGCTCGAGGGCGCCGGGGGGCTCAGCGAGCCTGAGCTCTACCGGGTCCGGGTCGAAAACCTCGGCACCCCGACCGAGGTCGCCGACCTTGGCGTCAACCTCAATGCCTACCGCATCGAGGTTTGCTGGAAGGACGGCGCGCGCGACGCCTGCGTCGCCGGGGAAGCGATCTCGGCCCCACCGGCGAGCGGCGGTACCCCTCCCCCACTCCCGCTCATCAACTGAGGTGGCGATGCGAAGAAGAAACGGCTTCACCCTCATTGAAATCTTGATCTCGCTGGCGATCCTTTCCATCCTGCTCGGCATCACCTACCAGAGCGTCGTCAACTTCATGCAACTTCGCGAGCAGCAGGACGCGATTACCGCAACCCAAGCCAAGCTCCGCCGCGTGGTCGAGGTTTTCACCCAGGACCTCCGCAGCTCGGTCTTCGGCGCGATCATCGACGAACCCTACCCGTCGAACAACCAAGCGGTTTCCTTCGCCCTCCTCAAAGGGGACTCCGGCTTCAAGGTCTATCCCACCGACCCCGCTGCCTGGAAGGATGACTACTACACCCTCGTGATCGCCGAGGACCCGGGAGTCCAAAGGGGCGACCACGTGCTCATGGTCAACCAAGACAAAAAGGCGGTAATCCTACAAGTTTCCGGCGTTCGCCAGGTAGGTGCCCAGAAATGGGCGATCGACCATGCCAGCTGCAGGAACACCTTGGATTACCGTAGCGATACTCTACTCTTTGGCGTAGACCTCTACGGCGTGCGCTACGACCCAGACCAACAAATGCTTATCCTTAACCAAAACGGCAGGGAATTCCCACTGGCCTTTGGGATTCAAGCGTTTTCCATCGACTACTTACCTGATAAGGATACGGCTGACCGACTTCGCGTTAGCGTATCCTCCTCCCGCGAATATCGGGGGAGACCTCTTTCCCGAAGCTACACAGGCGTAGTGGAGCTTTATAACAATGCCACCTTCGACATCGAGGAGGTAGTTCCGTGCGAACCTTAAGCTCCCGCAAAGGTATCGCGCTGCTTACCGCGCTGCTCACCCTCGCGGTGATCGCCGCCCTGGCCTCGCTGATCTTCGTCCGCATGCTGAACGAGATGCGCCATAGCCGGGACGACGCCGCCATCACCCAAACCCTCCTGCTCGCCCGCAGCGCCGCCAACGTGGCCGCAGAGGTGCTTAGCTCCCAAATCCGCGACGCCCTCGACGACACCGTAGCGCGCTACGCCAACACGAGCTCCGCCTGGGCCTTCGGCTCAGGAACCGGGGGCGAACCCGACGCCGGCAGCGTGGCCGAGGACCTCGAAGTTGTGGCCGAAGCACTCCAGAGCGTCGTGGACGACCAACTCTGCGACCGCAACTTCGCTCCTTCAGGCAAGGGTACCGCCCATATCCGTGTCCACTTCACCGAGACCGCCTGCGGCGAAAGCCTCCCCCCGCGCACCCGGCTGGGCAAGGGCTACTTCGTCGAGGGCCAGCCCCGGGGAAGCGGAGCGAGCTACACCCAGACCTACGCCCTCCCCTACGTGGTTGTCGCTGAAGGGCGCCTTGGCCCCTACCGCCGGAACGTGGTGGCCCAGGGCGAGTTCCGCTTCACCGTGGGCCGGGCGAGCTTCGCCCGCTACGCGCTCTTCACCAACGTCCACGCGCTGCCCGACGGCACCAACGTCTGGTTCACGAGCCGCACCCTCTTCGACGGCCCGGTACACACCAACAACCACTTCCGCTTCTACCGCACCCCCTGGTTCGGGGGCGAGGTCACCAGTGCAGGCTGCACCGACCCCGGCGACGATCGCTGCAATGGATCCACGTTTTATGGGGCCCGCTTCTACGGCGAGGGCTACATACGAGACACTGCCATGACCCCGAGCCCCCAGGCCCCCTCCTACACCAACTACTGGGGCACCCACGCCCCCGAGTTCACCCAAGGCGTGGACTGGCGCTCGCCCTTCATCCCCCTACCCATCAACAACCAAGCTCAGCGCGACGCCGCCCAGGCCCGGGGGATTTACGTAAACGGCGAAATCAAATCTTTAAAACTCTACATCAGCAAGGAAGGCACTTCTCTCTATCAAAGAATCGACGTTCGGGTCTGCGTCCGGGGCTACGTAGACTGGGTTTGGGACTGGAACCTATGGGACTGGCGGCGCAAGCTCGTTTGTACCAAGACCGCCACTTTTGCCTACCGCTATAGCGCCAACAAGATCCTGCAGTATTACGACCCCGACACCGACACCTGGAAAAACGTGGTCCGGGACGGAAACGTGGTCCATTTCAACGGCGTAATCTTCGCCGAGGGCAGCATCGAGCGGCTGAGCGGCCCGGAGCGGGAAGACCCCGACGATCCCGACAGCGCCGACCCCGCCCTCGCCCCCTTTGCGCAGATCACGGTGGCGGCCAGCGAAACCATCCGCATCACCGGCGACCTCAAGTACAGCGACCCCCCTTGCACCAGCGCCCCCTACCGCGACGAAGACGGAAACGTCGTACCCGCCACCTGCAACAACCTAGGCGCCACCAACGTGCTCGGGGTCTACAGCCAAGACGGAGACGTGCTGATCGGCTCAGACGCGCCGCGCGACATCCACATAGACGGAGTTTTAATGTCGGGTCGAGGCGTGGTCCAGGTGGAGGGCTACGATACGATCCCGGAGAAAGGTTCGGTCTACTTGACCGGGGGAATCATTGAGTACTACTACGGTGCCTTCGGCACCTTTAATCCCCGAACCGGCCGGAACGCGACCGGCTACGGGCGGCGCTTCACTTACGACCCTCGAATGAAGGCGGGGCTTGCGCCCCCCTTCTTCCCCACCACCCAGCTCGACACCGTCCTCGGCATCCAGGCATTTAGCTTCGGTCAGCGCGAACAGGTGTATTGACCCCCCAAATGGGGGTAGGCTGGTCGCCACCCGGCCGTAAACTGAAAATATGGCAAAGCGCGGGCAGGGATTTAGCCTGCTCGAGCTCCTTTTGGTGCTCGGGGTGCTGGCGATCCTGCTCGGAATAGCGGTTTCCAACTACCTGAACCTCCGCCGCCAGCTCGCAGTAGCGGAGGCCACTCAACAGGTGGTCCAAGACCTAGGCCGCTGTCGAGGGCTCGCCCTCTCCCGAAGCCGGATCTGCCGCCTGATTGTCAGGGGCGCGGACCAGTATGCAGTGGAGCTCGCCCGATTCGACGACCCCGATCCCCCCGTCGACGTCTGCTCCCGCGATGACTTCGACCCAGTCGCCGAGATCACTCTGAAGACACCGGTGCAGTTCCAGGGAGCCGCCCTCGGGGACTGCGTCGCCTATAGCACTCGCGGCTACGCGCATCTCCACCTCTCCACCCCCGGCTACTTGGAGGTGGGCGACGGCACTCACACCCGGCGAATCCTCCCCTCGATGGTAGGGGCGGTAAGGGTGGTGACTCCGTGAGAAGGTCCAAGGGCCTGACGCTGGTTGAGATCCTGGTAGCACTCGTGGTGCTCTCCATCATCGGCGCGGTGGTGGCCACCGCCCTAATCTCCAACATGCGCCTAAACGCCGAAGGCCGTGTCCGTGAGCAGGCGCTCGCCGCCACCCAGACCTGGCTCGACCGCTTCCGTGCGAAGACGCTGGATTTTTCCGCCTTCCAGTCCGGCCAGACCTACGACTATGGCTACGACTACGCAAGCGACCCCACCTTCATCGCCGCCGGCGACCCTAACCCCACGATCTTGAACAGCGAGTGGGGCCCTTTCAAGTTTGTGGTCAAGACCGAGACTTACATTACCTCCCCGCTCATCTGGCGGGTGCGGATTGCCACTTACTACCGCAAGCCGGGAGGGGGTGAGGGCCGTTACCAAGTGGAGACGCTCATCGCCCAGTAGCGCGCAGGGCCTGACCCTGGTCGAGCTGCTGGTGGCGATGGCCATTCTGGGGATCCTTAGCCTGATCGTGCTCGGGGTCATGACCCAGAGCCTGCGTATCAAAAAACGCGAAGATGCACGCATCGAGGTACAGCAGAACGTGCGCGCGGCCGGACAGATCATTGCCCAGGACCTCCGCTCCTCCACCCTGATCCACGTGTGGAACGCCGACCCGACCGCCTGTGCGAGCGGCGTGCCCTGCTCCGGATCCGATCAGCTCGCCGTCTTGGTGGTCACCGGCGTGCTCTCCCGTATTCCCGCCGCCCCTGGGGGCGCCTTTAGCGCCGCCACCGCCACGCCCGTCTGCGACGCCACCGGGTTCGAGGAAGGGGGGCTCGCCCTCCTTTCCAACGGCCCCCAGGTCACCCTGCTGCGGGTATCCGCGATTGAGTCCGCCCGCGACCCCACCCTCCCTTGCAGCGCGAGCAACGCGGACCTGATCCACCACGAAGAGGACCCCATTAGTGGGACCTGGGGCAACAGCCCCTACCTGCTGAAGGCCGACTTGATCACCTACCGCACCTTGCCAGACCCCAGCGACCCCGCACGGAGGTTGCTCTTCCGCTCCAACGGCTACGACTTGCACCATCCCCTGCCCAACGGAACCGGCGTGGTCGCCTTCGACATCCAAAGCCTCTCAGCCGAGTATGGCATCCCTCAGGACCCGGCCGACCCGAGTTCCCGCCTCGTCTTTTTCCCTACACTGGAGGACGCCGCGAACTTCCTAGGTCCAGGCTACACCGCGCTTCCAGGAGGTTCGGAGACGTACGTTGGCAAGGTCCTCAAAGCAGTGCGAATCCGGCTCATGGGCTTCTCGCCGGCAAGCGCGGCGAGCGCCTACACCCTCACCCAAACGGTGGAGTTAAGGAGGTAAGGGCATGCGGGGAAAGGCCAAGGGTTTCGCCATGGTGCTCGCGCTCGCGGTCATGGCGATCCTCGTCGGCGTGATCGCCGCCCTCGCGGTCTCGACCATCGGCGAGCTGCGCCAAACCCGGGCGAGCGTCCAACTGCTTACCGCCCGCGCCGCCGCGGAGGCAGGGGAAACCTACGCCCGCTACGTCCTCCGAAGCGCTGCCCAACCCGACTTCCGCAACGTCTTCCTCCCCTACGCTACCGCCTTCCTCGCCTCCGGCGGGGACCCGGCGAGTGAGTGGGTGGTCCCAGAAGACGAGTGGGACGACGTCGCCGGCCAGCTCGAGAACCTCCTCAATGCCAACTACGGCGTGCTCCCCGCCGACGCTCTCACCACCAACGACAACGTGCGCCTTAGCTACCGGGTCCAGGGTTTCCGAGGGGTGGTGCGCACGAACAGCGCTCAAACCTACCTCGCCGACTACACCGTGCTTGCCACCGCCGAGGTTCATGGGGCCCGCCGGCGGGTGGAGGACCGAGGCTATCTTCAGATTCAGATCGGCCGCCCCTCACTCTCTCAGTGGCTCTTCCTGGTGGACGACGCCGGGGGCTGGAACGGCTTCTTCCCCACCGGCACCGTCTTCAACGGGCCGGTACACGCCAACGAGAACTGGGGCTTTTGGGGCCAGCCGATCTTCACCGACGTGGCCAGTACTGCCGCCGACGGCGCGGTCTTCTGGAGCCTCTCCGGCGATGGATGCAGTGGGGCCCAAAAGGTATGGATTCAGGGCGATTCGCGCCCCCCTTGCACCGTCCCCATCTTCCAAAAGGGTTTCGTAAGGAATGCTCCCTATATCCGCCTGCCAACGAGCGCGGTCTCCCAGGAGCGGGCCGCCCTTGGGCTCGACCCCATTCAAGACGCAGACGCCGACGGCGAGCCCGACCCGGTAAGCCCTGCCGAGCGTTGCCAAGCGCTTTTCGGAACCTCAAGCTGCACCGTCCCCAATGGGGTCTACCTGGTCCACGACGGCAGCCAGGTGACCGGGGGCATCTATGTCGAGGGGGATCTTGACCGGCTCACGCTAGAAGCAAGCGGCGATGGCAAGCAGATCTACCGCCTGGAGCAAAACGGCGCCACCTGGACGATCGAGGTAGACTACACCGCGAACACCACCACCATCACCGATCCCCTGGGCAACCCCACCACCTACACGGGCGTACCGAATGGCCCCGCCCCACTCGGGAGCGGCGGGCCTACCGGCCAGATCTACGTAAACGGCGCGATCGAGGCGATGGCTGGACCAGGACGCAACGGACCCCTCCCCTGCGGCACCGACTACCCGGGCAGTGCCGACAACTGCCCCGACCACCCCCCACCCGAGGAGATCCGGCCCGCGCTCTCGCTGGAAACCCAGTTGAACGTAACCGCCCGGGACGAAATCGGGATCGTGGGAGACCTGATCTACGAGTGCGACCCCACGAAGCTCGGCGACGCCGCTTACCTTGCCGACCACCCGCGCTGTGACCTCGGGGGCGCCAAGCTCCCCACGGTGCTCGGGGTGATGTCGGAGACCGAAGACATCGTGCTCCGCGACGGAGTCAACCCTTACGTCGACCGCGCGCCCGACAACATCTACCTCTGGGGCTCCTACCTCGCGGGAACCGCGAATCGGGGTCTGGCGGTGGAAAACTACAACACCCGTGGCCCCCAGGGGAAGATGCGGCTTTTCGGGGGGTTGATCCAGTCGGCCGACCAGCTCCGGGGCACGATCACCTCGGACGGCAACCTACTTAGCGGCTTCATCGAGACCTACGACTACGATGTGCGCTTTGCAAACAGCGCGCTTGCGCCGCCGAACTTTCCCACCGCCCGCTTCTTCGACGTGCAGAACCTGATCCCGGTGCCGCTTAGCTATAAGGAGTTCTAGGGGAGTAGCTTACCTGGGTTCAAAAGCCCCTCGGGATCGAAAGCGCGCTTTAGGGCGCGGAAGGCCTCCAGGGTCGCCTCGTCCACCGCCTCGGCCAAGAACGTCCGCTTCATAAGCCCCACCCCGTGCTCGCCGGTGATCACGCCGCCGGCCTCGAGG
>CAYYAB010000034.1:0-15087 GCA_964469895.1 uncultured bacterium
GGGCTCGCTGCAAGCCGCGAGCAGCCCGAGTAGAACCAGAAACAAAAGCGGGGAACGCCGCATGGATTTCACCTCCTTGGCTCCGATTCCATCCTACGCCACCTCCCGCCGCCTTCGGCGAGAAGGGAATGAAGGGACCTTCAGGCTTCACTCGAGCACGGCCACGTAGTCGTAGAGCTCGGGCCCCCCGGGGTGGAGTTCGAGCTCGAGCTCAGGAAAGTACGCGCCGAGCTTCTCCTCGAGCGCCTCCAGGCTCGCCTGGGTGGCCTCGGGACCGGCGAAGAGGGTGAGCACCTCGTACTCCGCCTCCTCGTCCGAAAGCAGGAGCCTAAGGAGCTCGAAAAGCGCCTCCTCGGGGGTCTCGGCCACCAGCTTGAGCTTGCCATCGAGGAGCCCGATCACCTGCCCCTGCGCGACCGCTCCCACCCCCTCGACCTCGGCGTCCCGCGAGGCCCGGGTCACCTCGAGGGTGCGGGCGCCCTTCGCCGCCTCCTCCATCTCGGGGAGGAGCTCCTCGGCGGGCCGGTGCTCGTCGAAGGCCACCGCGGCGGCGAGCCCCTCGCCGATCGTTCGGGTGGGCAGAACTTGGACCTTTTTACCGAGCTTCTCCCCCGCGAGCTCGGCCGCCCGCTCGGCGGCCATGATGACGTTTTTGTTGTTGGGGAGGACGATGACCTCGGGGTTGGGGAGGCTTCGGATCGCGTCCAGGATGTCCTCCACGCTCGGGTTTTGGGTCTGGCCGCCCGAAACCACCCGGGCCCCGAGTCCCCGAAAGGCCCGGGCCAACCCCCAGCCCGGCGCCACCGCTACCAGCCCTGTGGGCGGCGGGGCCTCCTCGGCCGCGCCCACCATGGCCAGGATCTCAGAGTGCTGCTCGCTCATGTCCTCGACCTTGGTGCGGCGCATCCTGCCAAAGCGGGCGACGGCGGCGAGCAGGCCGTCGGGGTCGTTGGTGTGGATGTGGCCCTTGACGAAACCCTCGGCCCCTACCACGAGCAGCGAGTCGCCGAAGGGCGCCACCACCTCCCGGATCTTCTCAATCGGGACCCCGACGTCCTCCATCAAGAACTCGGTGCAGTAGCCGTACTCCTCCTCCTCGAAGGCCTCCTGGGCGTAGCGCTCGATCTTGGGGGGTTCGGGGAGGGGTTTTGCTTCGAGGTAGCCGAGGATTCCTTCAAGGAACCGGACGTAACCCATTCCGCCCGCGTCCACCACCCCGGCGGTCTTCAAGACGGGGAGGAGCTCGGGGGTCTTCTCGAGCGCTTCCCGGGCGGACTTGAGCGCGGCGGCGAGGACCCCCTCGAGGGTGTCCACTCCGAGATCGACTGCCCGCCTCGCCCCCTCCGCCGCCGCCCGCGCCACCGTCAGGATCGTGCCCTCCACCGGTTTCATCACCGCCCGGTAGGCCTCCTTCGCGCCTTGCTCCAGGGCCTTGGCCAGGAGGCCCGGGGAGAGGACCCGGGCGTTTTTGATCGCTTCGGCGAAGCCCTTCAGGATCTGGGAGAGGATCACCCCCGAGTTCCCTCGGGCTCCGAGCAGGCTGCCGTAGGCCAGTGCCCGGGCGACCTCGGCCATCTTCGCGGTGTCGGTGACGTCGAGCTCGCGCCGCACCGACTGCAGGGTGAGGTGCATGTTGGTGCCGGTGTCGCCGTCGGGGACGGGGTAGACGTTGAGCGCGTTGGTCTCTTCCACATAGACCCCGAACCAGTCGGTGGCGTAGCGCAGGGCCTCGGCGAGTTTCTCCGCGCTGAGCTCGGTCATGCCTCGCCCTCGCCTTTGCTCACCCCGGTGACGTGGACCCGGATCCGGGAGAGCTCCTTCCCTGCAAGTTCCCTGGCCGCCCAGGCCACCCGCTCGCCCACCGACTCCACCACCGCCGGGATGTTCACGCCGTAAGCCACCACCACGTAAAGGTCGGCGGTGTAGGCTCCGGGCTTTTCGGGATCGGGTTTTACCACCACGCCTTCCTTGGCTTCGCGCTTGCCGAGGATGCGGGAGAGCCCCTCTTTGAGCCCCACGGGGCTCATGCCTACCACCCCCGGGACCTCGTGGGCGGCAAGGCCGAGGATGGCCGCGAGCGCCGAGTCTTCGACCTGAATCCTTCCCTGCATCGTCGTCCTCCGTTATTCGCGCCTGATAAGGCGGGCGATGAGCCGCTCCTTGCCGTAGCCGAAGACGATCCGGACCGGCAGGCGCGCCTCTTCGCTGAGGTCGAGCTCGAAAAACGCCGCGGGTTCGTCAAAACGAAAGGTCCGGGCACGAAAACGCCCGGCGGGAACCTCCACCCGCCGCGTCCCCAGCGCGCGAAGCGGCCCCCGGACCACGCCGTATAGCCCCAGGAAGGCAAGTTCGCCGGCCCGCGGCTGCACCCGGATATGGTACACCAGCGAGAGGTCATCCCAAACGGGCCGCGTGCGGGCCCGGTAGCGCCCCACCAGCCGCCCGTTTTGGTAGCGGAGCGCGCGGACCTCCTCGCCGACCTCGGCGAGGAGACGGATCTCGCCCTCGACCGGCGAGCGGATCCGCTTTTCGAAGCGGCGGGTGGCGAGGTCGGCGCCGGTCCGGGAGGCGAGGGTAAGGTCAAAACCCAATAAGCGCGCCACCGCAAGGCCCTCGAACGCGCCCCGAAACCGCCACCCGCCCCCGGGCGCGGAGTGGGCCTCGATGCGGTAGCGGCCGAGGCTCACTCCCCGGTACTCAAGCCCATAGACCAGCGCCTCGCCGTCCGCCCAGGGGACGGCGAGGGCCAGGCCCAAAAGGACGAAAAGCGCGAGCGCCCGAATGGTACTAGCTTACCCGAGGACCTCCTCCGGCGGGGTATAGGGAAGGCCGAAGGCCTCGGCCACCGCCGGGTGGGTGAGCCGGCCGGCGTGCACGTTCAGCCCCTTCAAGAGGGCGGGGTCCTCCTTGAGCGCGTCGAGCCCTTTCTCCGCCAGCTTCAGGACGTAGGGCAGGGTCTGGTTGGTAAGCGCGAAGGTGCTGGTGCGGGGTACCGCCCCCGGCATGTTGGCGACGCCGTAGTGGACCACCCCGTCCACCACGTAGGTGGGCTCGTCGTGGGTGGTGGGGCGGATCGTCTCCACGCAGCCGCCCTGGTCCACCGCCACGTCCACGATCACCGCGCCCTCCTTCATCGTCGCCACCATCTCCCGGGTCACGAGCTTCGGGGCCTTGGCCCCGGGGATCAGCACCGCGCCGATCAGGAGGTCGGCGAACTGTACCGCCTTCTTGAGGTTGGCCTCGGTGGAGGTCAGGGTGACGAGCCGGCCGCCGAAGACGTCGTCCAGGTACTGGAGCCGCTGGTGGTTGACGTCGAGGACGTAGACCTGGGCCCCCATGCCGAGGGCGATCTTGGCCGCGTTGGAGCCTACGGTGCCGCCCCCCAGGATCACCACCGAGGCCGGGGCCACCCCGGGAACCCCGCCGAGCAGGATGCCGCGGCCCCCCATGGGCTTTTCCAGGTAGTAGGCCCCGACCTGGGTGGCCATGCGGCCCGCGACCTCGCTCATGGGGACGAGGAGGGGAAGCGAGCCGTCTTCGAGCTGGACGGTCTCGTAGGCGATTCCGGTGACGCCGCTTTTCAGCATCGCCTCGGTGAGCTCCCGGCTCGCCGCCAGGTGGAGGTAGGTGAAAAGGAGCAGGCCGGGGCGGAGGTACTTGTACTCCTGGGGGAGGGGTTCCTTGACCTTGACCACGAGCTCGGCTCCCCAGGCCTCCTCGGCGGAGACCAGCTGGGCGCCGGCCTCGGCGTACTCGGCGTCGGGCATGCCCGAGCCGACCCCGGCACCTTTTTCCACCAGGACCTCGTGGCCGCGACGGACCAGGCTCTCGACCCCACCCGGCGTCATCGCCACCCGGAACTCCATGGGCTTCGTTTCCTTGGGAACGCCGATTTTCATTCGGACCCCCTTCGGATTTTAGGTTAGGGGTCCAAAGCGGCTCCGAAAAGGGAGAATCGAAGGAGGAAGCCGCCTTTGGGTTTGCGATTTTTCGGAGATATCGGGAGAATGCTTTTCATGCCGAAGGTCACGCTCGATGCCCGCGACCGAGCGATCCTTGACGCCCTCCAGGAGGACGCCCGGCTCTCCTTTGCGGCGCTGGCCCGCCGGGTGGGGATGAGCCCGCCGGCGGTGGCCGAGCGGGTGCGGAGGCTCGA
Organism: uncultured bacterium; assembly: GCA_964469895.1. Lineage (GTDB taxonomy): Bacteria > Deinococcota > Deinococci > Deinococcales > Marinithermaceae > WFXV01. Next base: position 4,157 of record CAYYAB010000034.1, read on the forward strand.
GGCCGAGGGGGTGATCCAGGGCTACGGAGCCCGGCTCGACCTCGAGGCCCTGGGTTACCCGGTGACCGCGCTCGTCGCCGTCGCCGCCACGCCGGAGCGCTACCCCCGGGTCTGGGCCTACGCCGAGGCCACGCCCGAGGTGCGGGAGTGCTACTTCGTCACCGGCGAGGCGAGCTTCGTGCTCCGGGTGGTGGCCCGCTCGATCGACGACCTCCGGCGGATCATCGAGGATCTTGGGGCGTTCGGGAGCACCCGGACCTCGGTGGCGCTCAAAGCGCCCCTCATCAAGACCCGTTTTCCCTTGGCCGAAAGACCCGGCGGATCTTGAGCTTGAAGCCGTCCCCCTCGGCCACCGCCACCAGGTTTCCCCGCCGGTCGGTGAGGCCCACCAGGCCCTTGGCGGGGATCGGCAGGGGCACCCCCTCGAGCACCCGCCGCACCTCGGTGTGGTCGAGTTCGACGGTGGGGAAGGGCAAGGCCTCGACCTCGGGGATCCGCCCCTCGAGGAGCCGTTCGGGCGGCACCGCCCGGGCGAGGTCCACCCGTCCCACCCGGGTGCGCACGAGCCCCGAGAGGAAGGCCTTGGTGCCGAGAAGTTCGCCGAGGTCCCGGGCGAAGGCCCGGACGTAGGTGCCTGGCCCCACCACCAGCCGCACGATCGCGGTGGGGTAGGGGCCGAGGGGCGGGGGAAGTTCCACCGGCCGGCCCCGCTCGGCGAGGCGCCAGCCCTCGGGGCCGGGGGCGATTTTTTTGGGGCGGGGCTCGGGCTCGAAGGCGAGGAGCTCGACCTCGTGGTAGCGGACCGGGCGGGGGCTGAGCTCGAGCACCTCCCCCCGCCGCGCCGCCTCGTAGGCCCGCACCCCACCCACCTTGACCGCCGAGTAGGCGGGGGGAACCTGCTCGGTGCGCTCGAGGAAGGAGGCGAGCGCCCGCTTCAGCTCGCGCTGCCGGAAGCGCACCGGGGCCTCCTCCACCACCGGCCCTTCGGCGTCGAGGGTGGGGGTGGTGGCGCCGAAACTGATCCAGGCGAGGTACTCTTTCTCGTCGGCGGAGAGGAAGGGGATCAGCTTGGTGTGGGGGTGGCTCGCCACCACCAAAAGCCCGGTTGCGAGCGGGTCCAAAGTACCGGTATGCCCCACCCGACGGATCCCGAGGACCTTGCGGGCGGCGTCCACGACGTCGTGGGAGGTCATGCCGAGGGGCTTGTCCACGGCAAAAAGCGGCATCTTTGGGCATTCTCGCCCCGAGGCATGGGGATTGCAAGCGGGGTAGGGTGAGGGGCGTGGGCGAGCGGTTGCAAAAGTACCTGGCCCGGGCCGGGGTGGCCTCGCGCCGGAAGGCCGAGGAGCTGATCCGCGCGGGCCGGGTGACGATCGACGGCCGGGTAGCTCGGCTCGGCGACCGGGTGCCCGAGGGCGCCGAGGTCCGGGTGGACGGCGAGCCGGTGGCCCCGCCGGGGCCGCCGGTGGTCCTCGCGCTTAATAAGCCCCCCGGCTACACCACGACGAAGCGCGATCCCCACGCCGAGCGCACCGTCTACGAGCTGGTCCCGGACCTCCCCGGCCTGGTGGCGGTGGGCCGGCTCGACCGGGACTCGGAGGGGCTTTTGCTCTTTACCAACTGGGGCGAGCTCGCCCACCGGCTTTCCCACCCCCGCTACGGGGTGGAGAAGGTCTACCGGGTCACCTGTCGGCGGGGCACGCCGCCCCGGGCGCTCCTCAAGCGGCTCGAGCGGGGGATCGTCGAGGGCGGCGAGCGCCTAGTGGCGAAGAAGGCCCGCCCCGTTCCCCACGGGGCGGTGCTCACCCTTACCGAGGGGAAAAAGCGCGAGGTCCGGCGGATGATGCGGGCGATCGGCTACCCGGTGGCGCGGCTTTTGCGGGTGAAGTACGGACCGGTGCGGCTTGGTGGGCTTCGCCCCGGGCGCTGGCGGCGGCTTTCCGAGGAGGAGGTGGCGGAGCTCGCCCGGGCGGTGGGGCTTGGGGAGGAGGGGTCCCGGTGGCGGCGGCCTTGATCCCGGTCGGGGTTTTGCTCCTTTACCTCGGGGGCGAGCTCCTGGTGAAAAACGCCTCCCTGCTCGCCCGGGCGCTTGGGCTCTCGCCGCTTGTGGTCGGGCTCACCGTGGTCGCCTTCGGTACCTCCTCCCCCGAGCTCGCGGCGAGCCTCGCCGCCGCGCTCCGGGGAGCTCCGGAGGTGGCTTTTGGCAACGTGGTGGGCTCGAATGCGGCGAACCTCGGGTTGATCTTGGCGCTCGCCGCGCTGATTCGACCCATCCGCGCCCAGGCCCGGTTTTTGCGACGGGAGCTTCCCTTCATGGTGGCGGTGGCGGGGCTTTTGATCGCGGTGGCGGCGGATGGGCGGGTGTCCCGGCTTGAAGGGGGCCTTTTGCTCTTCTTCCTTCTCCTCTACCTTTTCGTTCTGCTCCGGGACCGGGAGGTGCCCGAGGTTGAGGCCGAGTATGCCGCCGAGTACGGCCGGGCGGCGCGGTTTTTCCTCCGGCGGCTTTGCCTCCTCGCGCTCGGGGTGTTTTTGCTGGCCCTGGGCTCGAGCGCGTTGGTCGACGGCGCGGTGGCGCTCGCCCGCACGCTTGGGGTGGGGGAGCGGGCGATCGGGCTGACCGTGGTGGCGGTGGGTACGAGCCTTCCCGAGCTCGCCGCCGCCCTGGTGGCCGCATTGCGCCGGGAGGGGGACATCCTCCTCGGCAATGTGGTGGGTTCCAACATCTTTAACGTGCTCGGGATTCTGGGAACGGTGGCCGCGGTTAGGCCGCTTACCCTCGCCGGGGGCGTCGGCCCCGACTTGCTCGGCATGGCCGGGCTCTCCCTCCTTGCCTGGGCCTTCCTCTGGACCGGGATGCGGCTTGGGCGGCGGGAGGCGGCGGTGTTGCTCGCCTTCTACCTTTTGTACGTGGGAGCGGTGTTTTAAGGGGGCCCGTTCGGGCCCCCGGTCGGGCTATTTGCGGGCGGGCGGCCCCACCTCCCGCTGGTGCGGGGTGGGGACGTACTGCACGCTGGGCCGGCCCATCTGGGGCTGGGGGTAGAGCTCCATGAGCTCGTAGACCTCCTTCGGCATCTCGGTGTTGACCGGGAGGCCGAGCTCCTTCGCGAAGTCGGCGAAGATCGGGTAGTCGTGGGTCCAGGTGCCCTGGGAGAGGGTGTCGGCGATGGCCTCGGCCTTGTCCTCGGGCATCTTGTCGGCGAGCAGCTCCTTGACGAACGCCTTGACCTGCTTGAGGGCCTTCTTCGAGACGTCGGCGTAGATCAGGGTTTGGTCGTCGATGTCCTTGGGCTCCTTTTGCTCGAGCACCTTGACGATCGAGGCCGCCGGGTACTGCCCGAGCTGGGGGTCCACCGGGCCGAGCACGGCGTTTTCGTCCATCACAATCTCGTCGGCGCCGAGCGCGATCAGGGTACCGCCCGACATGGCGTAGTGGGGAACGAAGACGGTGACCTTGGCGGGGTGTTTTTTAAGCGCCCGGGCGATCTGCTCGGCGGCGAGCACGAGTCCGCCGGGGGTGTGGATGATCAGGTCGATGGGCACGTCGTCGTCGGTCATCCGGATGGCGCGGAGCACGTGCTCGGAGTCGTCGATGGTGATGAAGCGGGAGAACGGGATTCCGAGGAAGCTGATCGCCTCCTGGCGGTGGATCAGCGTGATCACCCGGGAACCCCGCTTCTTCTCGAGCTCCGCCATCTTCCGGGCGCGGGCGGCGAAGAGCGCCTGTTGCTGCATGTAGGGCGAGAGCATCGAGAAGACGATGAAAAGCCAAAAGAGCAGTGAGATCGGGTCCATCCCTACCTCCTTACCCTAAGGTTAACCGGAATCGGGGCGTAGGCGAACCAGGCCGGGGCCGCGTGGTAGCGGCGCCGTTCGGCGAGGAGCGGGGCCAGCGCCGCCCCCACCAGGAAGCCGCCGATGTGGGCCCACCAGGCCACGCCGGGAACGCCGAGGAGCCCGTAAACGAACTGCACGAGGAGCCAGTAGGCGGCATAGGTCGCCGCCGGCAGCCAGAAGAAGAAGGGAAGCACGAACCAGACCAGGGTGAGGATGTGGGCCCGAGGCAAAAGCACGAAGTAGGCCCCGAGCACCCCGGAGATCGCTCCCGAGGCTCCCACCATCGGCGCCGTACTTCCCGGCATCACCGCCGCCTGGAAAAGCGCCGCGCCCACCCCGGCGGCGAAGTAGAGGAAAAGGTAGCGCCCGGGGCCGAGCCGGTCCTCGACCCCGGGGCCGAATACCCATAAAAACCACATGTTCCCGACGATGTGGGCGACGCTCCCGTGCAGGAACATGGCGCTCAGGATGCGCCACCCCTCGGCCAGGGGATTGGCCCAAAAGAAGGCGGGAACGAAGCCGAGGGCCTGGATCGTCCAGGCAAAGTGCTCGGGGCCCCCGAGCGCCTGCCAGAGGAAGACCAGCACGTTGGCGGCCACGAGGAGCCGGGTCGCGAGCGCCGGGCCGTGGGGTTCGCTGTCGCCTAAGGGGAACATCCTAGGCCCCTTGGGTCGCGCGGGCTAGGGCGGCGATGCGGGCGAGGGTCGTGAGCTCGAGCCCGAAGACCAGCACGGTGGGCACCGCCGCGCCCCAGAGCACCCCGGTGAGCACCCCCGCGAACGCGAGCCCCCCGGCCAGCTGCGGCGCCAGCGCCACCAAGAGGAGGAGAAGGAAGAGGCCGTAATACGCGTAGCGATAAGGGGAAAGCTCTTTCAGCCAGAAGGCGGCGAGGGCGAGGCCGGCAAGGTCTTTTAGCAGCGCGAGGGGGGCGTGGGTGGCCTCGGCCACCCGCTCCGCCTTTGCGGTTCCCGCCTCGACCTCGGCCAAAAAGCCGAGCAAGCCCGCATAGCCGAAGAGCAAGGGGTTTGCGAGCAGGAGAAAGCCAAAGAGCCCAAGGGCGAAGGCGAGCTCCTCCGGCGTCGCGCCGGCAAAAACCGTTGCTCCGAAGAAGAGGAAGAGCGCGAGCAGCAAGAACCAAAGCCAGGCGAGCGCTTTCTTCATTGCTTTTCCTCCCCGTACTTAAAGAGGTGGGTCACCGCGTAGACGTCGGGGGAGAGCGGGTGGGTGTAGGCGATGGTGCCGGCCACCACGTCGCCCGCTTTGAGCTCCTCGCTCTCGGGCTTCAGGGCGAGGGTGACCCGGACCGTCCCCTGGGCCGGCAGGGTCAGGTTGAGCGGCACCGCCGCCAGCGCGTAGGCCTTCTCCTTGGACTTCGGGCCCGGGGTGAAGACCACGCTCTGGTCCACGAGGAGCAGCGGGAGGAAGCCGGGGTTATAGACCTCGAAGACCACCTGCTTTTTCTCCGGCTGGTAGGTCGCCGAGAGCACCACCGGCGAGGGGGGCACCGCGGCGAGCGCGGCCCGGGAGCGCGACGCCTGGATGAAGACGCCGGAGCCGATGCCGACCAAAAGGGCGACGAGCAAAGCTATGACCAAGCTGCCAGCAATATTCCTCATACGTATCACCTCATCTTTCATGCGCATTATGCGCCCATTATTGCTTCGCGTCAATAGAAAAAGCTGCGCCCCTTGTGCGCAAGGGGCGCCTAACGGGACCGGCCGCTTTTCGGGTTCAGGGTTCCTCGGATGCTTCCTTGAAGAGCCGGTCGAAGGCCGCGCGGGACCCGCTACGCGGCTTGATTCGGTAGAGGTCGCCCTTTTGCTCGATCGCGCCCTCGGCGAGGAGGGCGGAAAGGGCTTCCCTTAGCTCCTTGCGCGAGAGCTCCTCCCCGGCCTCGTCCAGGTAGCGCAGGATCTCCCGCTCGCCCGCCCAGCCGAGTCGCTCGATCGCGTGCCGCACCCAGCCCTTCGCGTCCATGCCGGGATTGTACCCGCGGTATCCTGGGGGTGGTGGCCGAGGACTGCCGGGTGGGGACCTCCGGGTACTTCTACCGCGGGTGGAAAGGGGTCTTCTATCCCGAGGACCTGCCGCTTTCCCGCTACTTCGACTACTACCAGGAGCACTTCGACACCGTCGAGGTGAACGCAAGCTTTTACCGCTTCCCCACCCGGGAGACGGTGCGCCGTTGGTACCGCGAGGCCCGGGAGGGCTTCCTCTACGCGGTCAAGGTTCACCGGGAGATCACCCACCTGAAGAAGTTCAGTGATCCTGCCCGGGTGCGGGATTTCTACGAGGTCGTTGCGGGGCTCGGCGAGAAGCTCGGGCCGGTGCTCTTCCAGCTGCCCCCCTCCTTCCGCTACCGTCCCGAGCACCTCGAGCGGCTGCTCTCCGTCCTGGACCCGGACTTCAAGAACGCCGTTGAGTTCCGCCACGCCTCCTGGTGGGACGAGGCGGTCTACGAGGCGCTGCAAAAGGCCAAGGTGGCCTTCGTCTCGGTGAGCGCGCCGGGACTGCCCGAGACCTTCGTGAACACCGCCTTCGTCTACCTGCGCTTCCACGGCCGACGCGCCTGGTACCGGGACGACTACCCCGAGGAGGAGCTCGCCCGCTGGGCCAAAGCCGCCCGGGGGAGGCCCGCCTTCGCCTACTTCAACAACACCGACCTCGGCCACGCGCCGAAGAACGCCCTGTTTTTCCGGAGGCTTTTGTGTCGGTCGTGAGGGAGCACTCGGCGGGCGGCGTGCTGGTGGAGAATGGAAAGGTTTTGCTTATCCGCACGCAGAACTTAAAGGGCGAGGAGGTTTGGACCTTCCCCAAGGGGCTGGTGGAGCCCGGCGAGCGTCCCGAGCGCACCGCCCTCCGCGAGGTCTTCGAGGAGACCGGGTACGAGGCCGAGATCCTGGCCCCCTTGGGCTCGGTGACCTACTGGTTCGTGCGCGACGGCGAGCGGGTGAAGAAGACGGTGGACTGGTTCCTGATGCGCCCGCTGCGCCAGGTCAAGGATCCCGACTGGGAGGTTTTGGGCGTGGAGTGGGTACCTTTTAAGGAGGCCGAGCAAAGGCTTCGCTACAAAAGCGACCGGGAGCTCCTCGCCCGGGTGCGGGAGGCCCTCGGTGGCTGATGGGGTCTTCGTCTGGCGCTTTGCGCTCTTGCCGGAGCCGGGTCCGCTTCGGGGGGAGCCGGTGGCGATCAAGGACAATCTTGCGGTGGCCGGCCTTCCCACCACCGCGGGTTCCAGGGTGCTCCGGGAAACCGCCCCGGCAACCCGGCACGCCGCCGCCGTCCGGCGGCTCCTGCGGGCCGGGGCCCGGATCGTCGGCCGCACCAACATGACCGAGCTCGCCTACTCCGGCCTCGGCCAAAACCCCCACTACGGGACGCCGGAAAACCCCCTTTTCCCGGACCGCCTGCCCGGGGGTTCCTCCTCGGGCTCGGCGGCGGCGGTGGCGGCGGGGACGGTGCGGCTTGCGGTGGGCACCGACACCGGGGGCTCGGTACGGATCCCCGCCGCTTTTCAGGGGATCTACGGCTTTAAGCCCACGAACGGGCTCCTGCCCACCGAGGGGGTGGTGCCGCTTTCCCCCACCCTCGACGTGGTGGGACCGATGGCGGCGGACCTTTCGGGGCTCTGGCGGCTTTTTGCCGCGCTCCTCGGCCGGCCCAACGAGGCCTTCCCCCGCCCTCCCGGGCGACCCCTCCGCTTGCTCGTGCCCGAGGCGCTCGTCGAGGGGCTTATGCCCGAGGTGGCGCGGGCGTTTTCTGCCCTCCTCGCCCGGCTTGAGGCCGCCGGTCACCGCATCGAGCGGGCGGAACTCGCGGTTTTCCCCGAGATCCTCGCCCTCTACCGCGCCCACGGCCCCCTCGCCGCCCACGAGGCCTACCGGCTCTGGGGGCCGTTCGCCGAGCGCGCGGGGCGAAGGATGGACCCCCGGGTGGCGGAGCGGATCCTCGAGGCCGCCCGCTTCTCGAGGGCCGACTACCGCGAGGTCCGGGCAGCGTACCGCTCCTGGCCGCCGGCGTTTTGGCGGAAGGTGGCGGGTTTCGACGCGCTGCTTGCACCCACCGTTCCGATCCTGCCCCCGCCCCGGTCGGTGCTCGAGGACCCCGCTGCCTTTCGCCGTACGAACGCCCGGGTGCTCCGGAACACGATGTTTTTCAACTTCCTCAAAGGACCGGCGCTTTCTTTCCCGATCGCGCCCGGGGTGGGGGCGATGCTCGCCCTTCCCCCGGGGGCCGATCGGGCGTCCTTCGCCCTCGCCCGGGCCCTCGGCGCGTAGACTGAGCGCGTGCGCAAAACCACCCGCAAGCTCGAACCCGGAGAAAAACTCGGCAAAAAAGAGCTTTTGGCCATCGGCGTCGGCGGCATGATCGGCGGCGGTATCTTCTCGGTGCTCGGGCTCACCGTGCTGCTTGCAGGAAACGGCGCCCCCGCTTCCTTCCTCGTGGGGATGTTGGTGGCCTTGGTGGCGGGCTACTTCTTCGTCCGCCTCGCGCTTTTCTTCCGCGACGACGGCGGCATCTTCACCTTCGTTCGCGGGGCCTGGCCCAAGCGGCCGGAGCTATCCGCCTTGGTGGGGTGGGGGCTCCTTGCGATGTACGTGGGCACGCTCGCGCTCTACGCCTACACCTTTGCCGCTTACGGCGCCGATCTTTTAGGCGAGCCCGGTCTCCGTCTTCTCCGGGTTTTCCTCGCGCTCCTCGTGCTCGCTTTTTTTGTTCTCGTCAACCTCGAGGGCGTGCGGGCGAGCGGGGCCACCGAGGACCTGATGGTCTACACCAAACTCGCGGTGCTCGGACTTTTCGGGCTGATCGGGCTCTTTCGCGCCGACTTCTCCCGCTTCTCGCCCCCCTTCGATCACGGTGTTCTGGCGGTTTTCCTCGGGGCAGCGGTGATCTTCGTGGCGTTTGAGGGGTTTGAGCTCGTGGCCAACGCGGTGGAGGAGACCCGCGACCCCGAGCGGGACCTGCCCTTTGGCATCTACGGCTCGATTCTGGTCACCGGTGCCGTCTACGTGCTGCTCGCGGTGGTGGCGGTGGGGGCGCTCTCGCTCGCCGAGATCGAGGCGGCGAGCGACTACGCCTTGGCCAAGGTGGCCGAGCCCATCCTGGGGAACGCCGGCCGGCTTTTGATCGCGCTCTCGGCGCTTCTCGCCACCAGCTCGGCGATCAACTCGACGTTGTTTGGAGCCAGCCGGATGATGGCCGAGATGGCGGAGGAGGGCACGCTTCCCGCGATCTTCGCCCGGCGCGACGCCAAAGGGGTGCCCTGGTTCGGGGTGGTGGCGCTGGCGGTGGTGGCAGGGGCTTTTGCGACGCTTGGAACGCTCTCCCTGATCGCCGAGTTCTCAAGCCTCACCTTCCTCTTGGTGGTGCTCTTCGTAGTGGTTGCCGGCTACCGTCTGAGGGCGCGGGTGGGGATCCCGGCCGGGGTGGCCTTCTTCGGGGTGGCGCTTGTCCTTGCGGTGGCGCTTTCCCTGGTGGGCTACCTCGCCGGGCACCGGCCGGAGGAGCTCCTTTGGCTTTCCGCTTTCTATCTGATGCTCGGGGGCGCCGCCGCCTATTACCTCAGCCGAGCGCGGGCAAGCGGAAGGCTCGGTCCGTGATCCCCGCCATCGGGTCGCCCGTGGACTTGAGGCGTTCGGGCACGGTCTTCGGGGTGAAATCCTCCGGCCGGACCCCTCCCCCCTCCACCTCTTCCCAGGAAAGCGGCGTGCTCACCGGGGCGCCGGGACGGGCGCGGACGGTGTAGGGGGCGGCGGTGTTGCGGCCATAGCCGTTTTGGGCGTAGTCGATCTGGACGCCCGGCCCCTCGTGGGAACGGCCCTTGGGCAGGCGGATGAAGCCGTACTTCGCCTCGAGCTCCTCGGCGAAGGCGCGGGCCCAGGCGCGGACCTCGGCGTGGGTCTTCTCCGGCGCCAGGGGTACGAGGAGGTGAAGCCCCCGGCCCCCGGAGGTCTTGGGCCAGGCGGAAAGCCCGAGTTGCTCGAGCGTTTCGCGGACCGCGAGGGCCGCCTCCAGAACCCGGTCAAATCCCACTTCCCCGGGGTCTAGGTCGAGCACCAGCCGGTCGGGGCGGTCGAGGGCGGGGAGGCGCGCGTTCCAGGCGTGAAACTCGATCGCCGCCTGGTTGGCGAGCCAGATGAGCTGGGCCTCGTCCTCCACCAGGATGAGCGGCACCCGGCCGGTCTTGGTCTTCGGGTTGTGGAGGACGCGGGGAAACCACGGAGGGGCGTAGTCGGGCAGCTTGCGGCGGAAGAAGCAATGTCCTTGGATCCCGTCCGGACACTGGTAGAGGGTGAGGGGCCGGCCTTGGAGGTGGGGCAGCATGAAGGGGGCGACCTCGCGGTAGTAGGAGAGGAGGTCGCCCTTTTTGAGCCCGCTTTCGGGAAAGAAAAGCTTTTTTAGGTTCTTGACGACGACCTCCCTCCCCGAAAGCCGCCAGCGTTCCTCCATGCCCAAAGGATAAGGTAAGGGCGTGGCCGACGCCTTCCGGGCGGTGTGGCAAAACCCTTACGTGCGGGTCGCGGCTCTGCTTTTGCTGTTTTTGCTCGGGCTCCTCTTCCTGTTCGTGACCTGGCGGGTCTGGCGGCTTTTGCTGGTCGCTGGGTTGCTGGCCGCGCTGGTGCATCCTTTGAAGGCGCGTCTCGTTCGGCTGGGGGCCCCGCGCGCGGTGGCCTACGGGCTGGTGGTGGCGGGCCTCTTCCTCGCCCTCGCCCTTTTCTGGGCCGGGCTTTTGGCCGTCGTGGGTCAGCTCGTGGGCTACGCCGGGAACCTGCCCGAGGAGCTCTCCCGGGGCCTTCGCGCCCTTTCGAGGTACTGGGAGCGGGGAATCTCGCTCGCTCCCGATTGGGCCCAGCCCGCCCTCGTTGCGCTCCCCGGGGAGCTCGGGGCCGAGTTCCGGCGGGCGCTGGCGGGGGGGCTTTTCTACCTTGAGGAGTGGCTCCGCTCGGGGCTTTTGCCCGCGCTCTCGGCGCTCGTGGGCGGGGTGGTGGATCTGGTGGTGGGGCTTTTCCTCTTTCTCTACCTGCTCTGGGACGGGGAGCGGATCCTCGCCGGCGCCCTTCGCCTTGCCCCCACCGCCTTGCGCCCCGCCCTCC